>JBKPDB010000028.1:0-9448 GCA_046727655.1 Actinomycetota bacterium | reverse complement strand
CGGGACGGATCGAGAAGCGCGAGCATCACGACCCGCCGCCGCATCTCCGGGTGATCGTCGAGGTACAGCTCGAATGCCCGAAAGCCGCGGACGATGTTCTTCGACGGGTCGGTCCGATCGACCCGCACGATCAGCTTCTCGGGACGTCGCTCAACCAGATCACGCTCAGCCTTGAGCACCGCCTCGCTCTGAGCCACCTCGTCGAACTCCGCCGGATCGACCGAGATGGGAGCCGTCAACGTCTTCGCGGTGACGTCCTCCCCGAGGAACTCGCGCGCGCCGTAGATGAAGTTTCGCCTCCACCGATCCGTGTGGAAGCCGATGACGTCATTTGCAGCGAGGCCGTCGTGGATCGCGCACCGCATCTCCTTCGTCAGAACGTGCCAGTAGTCCGGCTGCGGCCACGGGACGTGGACGAACTGCATCAGCGTCGCGTCGGGCCGGCGGTCACGAACGAAACGGGGCGCGAGGTAGAGGTGGTAGTCGTGGAAGAAAACCGCGGCGTCGGGCTCTCGCTCGATCGCCGCGACCACCGCGTCGGCGAAACGCGCGTTCACGGCCGTGTACCCCTCGTGCCACGCGATTCGGAAACTGCGGTCGAGCTTCGGCGTGTACGCAAGCTCCCAGAGCGAGTGGTGCACGAACCACAGCGCCGGATTGGCGACGACGTTGTAGTACCAATCGTATGCCTGCGGGTCGTGCGCGAGCAGCTGCAAGCGGTACCGCGAGCCGTCGCGCGATGTCTCCTCGAGCGTCTCGCCGCCGAGCGTGCGGTCCTCGTCGGTGATCGCACTCGCGATCCACGTGACGTCGTGGTAGCGAAAGAGACCAGCGAGCGCAGTCACCAGGCCGCCGCCGCCGCGCCTCGCGCTCCGCTCACCCGCCCCGTCACGCGAGTACGACACCGGGCCTCGATTCGAAACGACGATCAGCTTCCGGCCCACCGGCCGCAAGCGTAGCTGTGCTCGTATGCGCTAAGACTCAGGCCGCTGCGACAACGGCCACTTCGGCTCCCGACGTGTCGATGCCGAGCAGGCGGTTGAACAGCACGAGCCAGTCGCGCAACAGACGGGGCGTGAGGAAGTGGCGCCGGACGTACTCCTTGCCTTTCAGTGCGCGTCCTCGCGCCGCGACGGGGTCAGAGAGGATCTCGATGCACGCCTCGGCACACTCCGTTGCGGAGCTCACAAGCCAGCCGGTCTCGCCGTCCTGGATCTGCGCGACGATGCCGCCCACGCGACCCGCAACCGTCGGTCGCGTCTTCCACAGAGACTCGGTCACGGTGAGACCGAAGCCCTCGCGGATCGACTTCTGCAGAACGGCGGCGGAATGCACCTGAAACGCGTTGACCTCCACCGAGCCGACGTTGTTGAGGTTCGAGAGAATGTAGATGTCGGGATCGCCCGCCGCGTACGCAACGGTCTGGTTGTAGAAGTCCCAGCCTTCGGGATCGTCATGCGCCATCGAGCCCACGAGGGCGAGCTGCACGTCGGGAAAGCGCTGCTTGACGATGCGGTAAGCGTCGATGACACCGAGCGGGTCCTTCCACGGATCGAAGCGCGACACCTGCGTCAGCAGCGGTCGCTCGACGTCGATCCCGAACTGGTCGACGATGTAGGCCGCGTCCTCGGGTGAGAGCGCCATGTTCTTCGGCGCGAGCGGGTCGATCGCCGGGGGCCAGATGTAGCTCGGGGGCAATCCCTCCGCCCTCGGCACGTACTCCCGCATGTGAAAGATCGCGGCGTCGTATCGCCTGATCGACGGCAGCAGAAACTCGAGGACGTCCTCGTTCGGCATCGAGAAGTCGATGTGGCCGCGCCAGATCCACCGGGCGCGGGACTCCCCGAAGAAGTCGATCATTCCGACCGGCTGCGGGTCGTGGGCGATCACGAAGTCGTAGTCGTCCTCGAACTCCTCCGCGTTGAGCCGCTGGTACTCCGTAAAGATCTCACGTTGCTCCGGAGTCAGCCCTTGCGGGTTGCCCTGCAGCGCGTTGTGGATCGTCTTGGTGACGTTGTAGAACTCCTCCGCGCCGCGAATGATGCGCCACTCCACGTCGAGCCCGGCGTCCTGCATCAGCGGGATCAGCGTGTAGTTGATCTCCGCCACGCCGCCACCGAACGCCGTCGCCGATAGGTGAACGACCCGCTTACCGGCCAGCGGCTCCGCGAGCCTCCGGATCTCGTCCATGAGCCCGCGGGTCGCGATGGTCGCGTAGTCCGCGAGCGACTTGTGACCGACGTTGACGAGCTGGAGCATTGTCTGGGGCCCTCGGTAGGCGCGAAGGCCGCGCAGCATACCGCCCGAGGACTAGATCAACTCCTTCTCGAAACGGAGTCGCGACCCTTTGCCGTTCGGGTGAGCGCCGATCTCCACCACGTCGGCAATCGCGCGAATGATCGCAATGCCGAGACCGCCTTCGGAGAGGTCACCCCGAGCGTCTCGCGGCGTGGCCGGATCGAACCCCCCTCCCTCGTCGGTCACCTCGATCACCAGCCGGTCGGGAAGGAGCTCGTACGCGATGTCCACTCTCCCGACGCCGCCGTCGGCGTACGCGTGCCGAACGGAGTTGGAAGCGGCTTCGGTGATGGCAAGCTTCAGGTCTGCGAGGAGCTCCTCCGAAACCTCGCGGACTCGGCCGATACCCGTCAGGGCGAGCCGACAGAGCGTGATGTATTCAGCCCGCGCCGGAATGCTCAGACGAACCGTCAGCTCGCCGCCGCTTGCACTCGTCATCGCCTGGCTCGCATCGTATGAGCTTCACCCACGAAAAAGGAAACGAAACTGCCAAAAAGTGCTAGCAGTTAGGGGCAACGTCATCCCCGCGGGGCTTATGCCCACGGGCCATGAAGGTCTAACCCGCGGGAACGCGCCGTTCGCCGAGCGTGACGGCGACCTTTCGGCGATGGCCGTCGCGGACGATCGTGAACACGGTGACGTCGTTCGGCTCCAGCGCGAAAGAGACAATCCGCACAACATCGTCCGCCCGTCGGACCGGGCGACCGTCGATCGCGACGATGATGTCGCCTCCGGCGACCACCTCCCTCCCGAGGACCGTGCGTTCCTCGTTGCCTGCCCGGAACCCCGCCCGCTGTGCCGGGCTGTTCGGCTCGACGCTCACCACGAGTGCACCGGCCTTCACCTTCAGGCCGAGCGCCTTCGCCAACGACGGCGTCACGTCTTCGGTCGAAATCCCCACGTAGGCGTACGACACGCGACCCCGGGTGATCAGCTGGGCGATCGAGTGCTTGGCGGCGTCGATGGGCACGGCGAACCCGATGCCGGTGTCGTTCCCCGTGCCTGTGGCGCTGCGGATCTGGGCATTGATTCCGATCACGAGGCCGCGCGCGTCGAAGAGCGGCCCACCGGAGTTGCCGTGCGTGATGGGGGCATCCGTCTGGATCGCGTCGACGACGTTGTACTTGTTGACGGTGATCGCCTCGATCGAGCGGTGGATCGCCGAGACGACGCCGACGGCGAGCGAATTCTCGTTTCCGAGCGGGCTCCCGATGGCCGCAACGGGCTCACCGACGACTACGGTCGCCGACTCGCCGAGCGGGACCGGAGTGAGCCGGTGATCGCTCGGATCGACGCGGATCAAGCCGACGTCGTCGAAGAGGTCCCAGCCGACCACCTTCGCCTCGACTCGATCCCCGTCGTTGAACTCGACGAACAGATGGCTCGCCGCCCTCACGCGGCCCGACCCGCCGGCGTTCGTGATCACGTGCGAGTTCGTGAGGATGTAGCCGTTCGCCGACGTCACGAACCCGGACCCCTGCGAGACGGTGGCGTCCTGGGACGACGGATCTCCGAAGTAGGCGAAAATCGTCACGACGCCGGGTGAGCGACGGGCGAAGATCTGCTGCGGATTGAACTCTTTTCCGGGCAGCGGCGAGACGCGGGATGTAGCAGCGGCCGGAAGCGGCGTCGGCCTGGAGGCCTGCGCATTGACGACCACCGTCTTGGTGCCCTGGTCCAGCCAGCCGGCGCCCTTGCCGATGCCCAACGCAGCGCCGCCGCCGAGGACAGCGGCGACGAGAACCACAGCAGCAACAGAGCCCACCCGCATGAGCGCCCACTGTAGCGAGCAGGCCGCGCGGGGCCAGGTCGCGCTCAGCGCACGAGTCTTGCCGACGCCTCTGCCTCCTGGCCGTTTTCCCGGGAAAACGCTCGGACGTCCAGCGGCTCGGCAGTCGCCGGCAGGACGAGGGCGAAGCGCGTGCGGCCGTCGGCGGACTGGAGCTCGACGGAGCCGCCCATGAGCTCCGCCAGCTCACGGGCGATGGCGAGGCCGAGGCCGCTACCGGAGGCGACCGACCCCTCGAGGCGGTAGAAGCGGTCGAAGACGCGATCGGCGTGCTCGGCTGGAATGCCGGGGCCCTCGTCCTCCACCGTCAGCAGGGCGGAGCCGTTTCGCCGGGCGGTGCCTACATGAACCGGCGTTCCCACCGGAGTGTGGAGGAGGGCGTTCTCGACGAGGATGCGTCCGATCTGGAGCGCCCGCTCCTCGTCGCCGATCGCTACTGCGGCTTCGGATCGGTGGATGTCGAGTCGGTGCCCGCTCGAGCGGGCGACGGCCCGGAACTCGTCGGCAAGAGTCACGGCTAGGCGGCCGAGGTCGACCGGCTCCTCCTCTACGCGGAGACGCCCGGCATCGAGGCGTGAGAGGTCGAGGAGTTCCGTCGCGAGCTTCGTGAGGCGATCGATCTGCTCGCGCATGCTCGTGATGAACTCGGCCTGCGTCTTCGGATCGACGTCCTCCTCGTCCATCAGCTCGAGGAATCCGGCGAGCGAGAAGAGCGGCGTCCGCAGCTCGTGTGACGCATTTGCGATGAACTCGCGGCGCGCATGCTCGAGCTGGGCCAGGCGCTGCCGCATCCGTTCGAACGCCGCTGCGAGCTCGCCGACCTCGTCGCGGCCGGGATCGACCACCGGCTCGCCGAGGTCGCCACCGGCGATGCGGTCGGCGGCCCGTTCGAGCCTGCGGACGCGGCGCGCGAAGACGGACGCCGCGAGGTAGCCGACGAGGAGGGCGGTTGCAAGCGCAATCAGACCGGCGATGACCAGGCGTCGCCGGACGAGATGCACGCTCTGAAGCGAGTCCGCAAGCGACGCCCGCAGCAGGACCACGGGCCCGCCGATCTCCGGGTACGCCACCTCGGCGAATCGCTCCCCACCTTCCGTGACCGTCCCGCTGACCATTCGGTCCTCGCGGTACGCCCGCGGCACCAGCCGGTCGTTCTCCACGTCCGCGACCGTGACTGGGTTCGAGTCGGCGAAGACGGTGAGCTCATCCGCGCCGAGGAAATGGAACCAGACGACGCGGGCGTTGGCGTCGGCCGCCGCCGACTGGATGACCTCGTCGAGCGTTTCCGAGCGGGCGTTCACGAGCTGGTGCCCGATCCGGGGCGCGGCTTTTCGCAGCTGGGTCAACTTCGCATCGACAAGGTTGCGCTCCAGGGACGGAACGACGATCAGGCCCACGAGGAGCAAGGCGAGAGCGACGACGATGGCCAGACCGAGGCCGAGGCGCGCACCGACGCTGCGCAGCGGATTCATTGGTCGCGGAAGCGGTACCCCACGCCGCGCACGGTGAGGATGTACTCCGGATCGGCGGGATCGCGCTCGAGCTTCTCCCGGAGATGGCGCACGTGCACGTCGATCGTCCGCGGCTCACGGTAGTCCGCGCCCCCCCAAAGAGCCTCTAGAAGCATGCGGCGGCTGTAGACGCGGCCCGGGTTCGCCGCCAGCGCGCGGAGCAGCTCGAACTCGACGTAGGTCAGCCGTGCAGCCGCACCCCGGACGTCGACCGTGCGGCGCGCAAGGTCGATCGTCATCGCGCCTGCGACGATCACCTCTCCGTCGGTCGCAGGCCGGCGTGGGACGGAAGCACGACGGAGCAGCGCGCGCACGCGGCTTCGGAACTCCCGAATGGAGAAGGGCTTCGTGATGTAGTCGTCCGCGCCAAGCTCGAGCCCGAGCACCTTGTCGAGCTCGTCGTCGCGGGCCGTCAGCATGATGATCGGCACCTCGCTCTCGGCGCGCAGCCGCTTGCAGACCTCCAGCCCATCCAGCTTCGGCAGCATCACGTCCAACACGACGAGATCGACGCGCTCCGAAGCAAAGCGGTCGAGCGCCTCCTCGCCGTCGCGCGCCTGCAGCACCCGGAAACCCTCGCGTTCGAGCGGATAAGCGAGAAGCTTCTGAACGGAGTCCTCGTCGTCGACGAGGAGAATGGTCGAGGAGTCAGGCATGTCGGCTGGCCGTTCGGCTGCCTGCCGAAGTCCAGGTGGTTCGCGGCCTACTATAGCCCGCGGCATGGCCTCCGTTCCGCCCCGCACCGAGCGGCGCCGGACGCGCCCAGGCTCGGTGGAACGACCGGTCAACGGGCGCCTCTACCGCGGCACCTGGCTGCTCGTCGGACTGCCACTGCTTGTCGCCGCGCTGAGCGTACTCAGGCCGACACCGCTGCCGCGATCGTTCCAGCCGGCCTTCGACGGACAGGAGGCGAAGACGCTCGCAAGCGATCTGGCGACGGAATACCCCGATCGCAGCCCAGGATCGCTCGCGGCGGCAGACTGGTTCCGCGAGCAGCTCCAGCAGTACGGCCTGACGGTGCGAACCGAGCGCTTCAACGCCGTCATCCCGGGCCGCGGCAAGGTGGAGTTGCGAAACCTCTTCGCGGAAGCGGTCGGTCGATCGCCCAGGACGGTCGTCGTGATGGCCCATCGAGATAACGACGGACGCGGCCCGGGTGCAAACGACAACGCCTCGGGCACCGCAATGCTCATCCAGCTCGCGCGCGCCTACGCGACGCCGCCGGGCGTGCCGGCCAGCGCCCTGCACCCGAATCACACGATCGTCTTCCTCTCGACCGACGGCGGCGCTTTCGGCGGCCTCGGCGCGGCCTGGTTTGCCAAACACTCGCCTCTGCGCCACGACGTCGCCGCCGTGATCAACCTCGACGCAGTCGGCGGCCCAGGTCGCCTACGTCTCCTCTTCAACGGAGATGTTCCACGTACGCCCTCCGGGACGATGCTCCAGACCGTCGCCGAGCGCGCGGCTGCAGAGACGGGGCGTACGCCGGGGCGACCCGGCTTCCTCGCCCAGCTCATCGACCTCGGCTTTCCGCTGTCTCTCTACGAGCAGGCGCCCTTCCTGACCGAGCGGATCGGCGCGGTGACCCTCACGACCGCTCCGGAAGATCCGCCCGATCCCGTCACCGACCGCCCAGGCCTTCTGCGTGCCGACCGCCTCGGGCAGGTCGGCCGAACTGCCCAAGACGTGGTCGGCACGCTGGACCAAGGCCTCGAGTTCGCCGAGGGGACCTCGAGCTACGTCTGGCTCGGCTCGCGGCTGATCCAGGGCTGGGCGATCCAGCTCGTCCTGATCGCCTGTCTGTTGCCGTTCTTGGCAACAGCCGTGGATCTCTTCGCGCGCTGCCGGCGGCGGCGCATCCCCCTGGCGCCGGCGCTCCGCTCGTACCGTAGCCGGCTCGCGTTCTGGGCCTGGGCTGCGCTGATCTTCGAGGTGTTCGCGCTGCTGGGCGCGTGGCCGGACGGGAGCCCGCGGCCGATCTCGCCTCGAAGCACCATCGCACACGACCGGCCGGCCGCGGCGCTGCTCGGCTTCGCCGTCCTCGTGCTGCTCGGCTGGCTTCTCTCGCGGGACCGGCTCATCCCCCGCCGCACCGTCACCGCCCAGGAGGAGCTGGCCGGACACACGGCTGCGCTCCTCTGTCTCGGAGCGCTCTCGCTCCTCGTCGTGGCCATCAATCCATTCGCGCTGATCTTCCTCCTGCCGCCCTTGCACGCCTGGCTCTGGCTGCCGCAGCTCCGCGCTGCTCATCCGCTCGCGCGCTTCGGCGTGCTGGCGCTCGGCTGCACGGGCCCGCTCCTGCTGCTCGGCTCGCTCGCCTTTCGCTACGACCTCGGCTGGGATGCGCTGTGGTACCTCGTGACGCTGCGCTCGGTCGGGTACGTCTCGTTCGTCGTGATCCCCCTGCTCGTCATCTGGCTCGCGGCCGCCGCGCAACTGGCCACGCTCACGACGCACCGGTACGCCCCGTACCCGGAAGCATCAGCGCTACCGCCGCGAGGCCCCCTACGGCGCGCCGTTCGAAGCGTGGTGCTCGCGCGGCGCAACAAAAGGCGCCGAGCGGGCGCGGCCGAGCTCGACGTCGTAGAGCAGTAGCCCGCGTCAGCCGAGCGACAGATAGCGCACGCGCTCGCCCGCGGCGAGCTTTCCCTCGCCCCGAGGCGCGAGCACGAGCGCGTCCGCGCCTGCCGCTCGGACGATCATGTGCGACTCCTGCCCAGCAACGGGGTCGAGCACGATGCCGTCGTCCGAGAGGACCGTTCGCGCGCGGAGCAGCTCGTCTCGGTGGGCGTTCCGTTCCACGTCGGCCGCCAACCGCCCCTCGCGAAACACGGGGCCCGGCGCAGACGCCCCCTGCAGCGCAAGCAGGGCCGGACGCACGAAGAGCTCGCACCCGACAAGCGACGAGACCGGGTTTCCGGGGAGGCCGAAGACGAGCGTCCTTCCCCGGACTCCGAATGCCACGGGCTTCCCGGGTTTGACCGCAACTCCCCAGAAGACCTCCTCGACGCCGAGCCCTCCGAGAATGCGGCGAACGAGGTCGTGCGGTCCCACCGACACGCCTCCCGACGTCACCAGTACGTCGGCGCCGAGGCCGCGTTCGAGCGCCGCGCGGTGGGCGGCCTCGTCGTCGGCAACCGCCGGCAGCTGCTCCACCTCGCCGCCCGCGGACGCGACCGCGGCCTCGAGCAGGACGCCGTTCGAGTCGTAGATCTGTCCCGGTCCCAGCGACTCGCCCGGCCGCCGCAGCTCCGTCCCAGTCGCCAGCACGGCGACGCGCGGACGACGGTGAACGGAGACGCGATCGATTCCGGCCGCCGCGAGCGCGGCGAGCTGTGCGGTCCCCACGCGCACGCCCTGCTCGACGACCACGTCACCTGCGTGGACGTCTCCGCCGCGCGGCCTGATGTGTGCGTCGCGAGTCACGGCGTCGCGCACCGCGATTTCGTTGTCGTTCTCGACAACGTTTTCGATCGGGACGACAGCATCGGCGCCTTCCGGTACGACACCTCCGGTGGCGATCGCCATCGCCTGACCTGGGCCGAGTGCAGCGGTTGCCGGCGCGCCGGCGGCGATGCGCGCGACGACAGGCAGACGACCCGGAGCGTCTTCGCTGCGGAGCGCGAACCCGTCCATCGCAGAGCTCGGGAACGGCGGCAGGTCGACCGCCGCCTTCGCCTCTTCGGCCAGGACCCGGCCGATCGCCTCGGTAACGGGAACGACGGTGGGCTCGAGCGGCTCGATGCGCGCGAGCACCTGCGCGATCGCATCGGGGAGCGAGAGGAGTTCCGCCATGCGTTTCAGGCTATAACCTCGCCGACGTGATCTCCGTCGTCGTCCCGATGCACAA
>JBKPDB010000027.1:0-5176 GCA_046727655.1 Actinomycetota bacterium | reverse complement strand
TGCTCCAGCTGGTCGATCGCGGCGGGGCGTTGCAGGTCGGCGGCTACGAGCCCCGGCTTGCGGCCTTCCTTTCGCAACAGGAGCGAAAGCTTCGCTGCGGCGGTCGTCTTGCCGGATCCCTGCAGACCCGCGAGCAGGATCACCGTCGGTGGGCGTCCGGTGAAGGCGAGCTGTGAGCTGCCGGTGCCCATCAGCGTCGTCAGCTCGTCGTGGACGATCTTCACGACCTGCTGGCCGGGCGTGAGGCTCTTCAGAACCTCCTGGCCGAGCGCGCGCTCGCGCACCTGAGCGACGAACGTCTTGACGACTTCGAAGTTGACGTCGGCCTCGAGCAGCGCGAGCCGGATCTCGCGCATCGCACGCGAGATCGCCTCTTCATCGAGCTTTCCGCGCCCGCGCAGGTCGCCGAGAGCGCCTTGCAGGCGGTCTGACAGGGTGTCGAACACGGCCGCTCAGTGTACTGGCGTCGCTAGGAGTCTCCCGGGCCTGCGCCTAGACTCAGGACATGGCGGTAAGCCGCCGCACGGTCACTGTTGTGTTCGCCGATGTCGCGGATTCAACGCCGCTCGGCGAACGGCTCGATCCCGAGTCTGTGCGCCGTGTCATGTCGCGCTTCTTCGAGCGGATGTCGAAGGTGCTGGAACGCCACGGCGGCACGGTCGAGAAGTTCATCGGCGACGCCGTCATGGCCGTGTTCGGGATCCCCGAGCTGCACGAGGACGACGCGTTGCGCGCGGTGCGCGCAGCAACGGAGCTGCGAGAGGCACTTGTCTCGCTGAACGCGGAACTCGAGGAGGAGTTCGGGGTCCACATCGGCATCCGCGTCGGAGTCAACAGCGGCGAGGTCGTCGCGGGCGATGGGACCGGTGGGCAGATGCTCGTGACCGGCGACCCGGTCAACGTGGCGAAGCGGCTCGAGGAAGCCGCGCGAACGGGCGAGATCCTGATCGGGGAGCCGACGCGCAAGCTCGTCGAGAACGCGGCGGTGTACGAGCCGCGGGACGAGCTGGAGCTGAAGGGCAAGAGCCGTTCGGTGCTCGCGTGGAACGTCCTCGCCACGATCGAAGGAGCCCCGGCGTACGCGCGCCGTCTCGACGCCCCGCTCGTCGGTCGGCAGCGGGAGCTGCAGATGCTCCGCGACGTGTTCGACGACGCGATCGCGGACCGCAAGTGCCGGCTGGTCACCATCATGGGCCCGGCTGGAATCGGCAAGTCGCGGCTGGCGGCGGAGCTCGCCTCCTCTGTCGGCGAAGACGCACGCGTGCTCTCCGGTCCGTGCCTCCCGTACGGAGACGGGATCACGTTCTGGCCGCTCTCGCTGATCATCGGCGGCCTGGGCGGGGAGATCGGTGTGCGCGCCGCGCTTGCCGGCGCGGAAGACGCAGACATCGTCGCCGATCGCGTTCTCGGCGCGGTCAGCCCAACACCCGTGTCCGGGCCGGGCGGCGAGCTCTTCTGGGCGTTCCGCCGGCTGTTCGAGGAAGTCGCCCGGGACCAGCCGCTCGTGCTCTTGATCGAGGACATTCACTGGGCCGAGCCGAAGCTGCTCGACCTGCTCGAGTACCTCGCGGGCTGGACAGACGATGCGCCGATCCTGCTCGTCTGTCTCGCGCGTCCAGAGGTCCTGGAGGAGCGACCCGGGTGGTTGAGCACCGCCGACGGCGTGAGCCTGTTGCTCGGCCCGCTCAGCGAGGCGGAGTCGGAGACGCTCCTCACGGAGATCGGCCGCGAGTGGCCGCTCGACGCTCCTGCCCGCGCCCGGGTCACGGAGGCAGCGGAGGGAAACCCTCTGTACGTCGAGCAGATGGCCGCGATGCTCGCCGAGGGAAAAAGCCTCGACGCTATTCCGCCGTCGATCCACGCGCTCCTGGCGGCGCGGCTCGACCGGTTGCCGGCCGACCAGCGCGCCGTGCTCGAGCGAGCGGCGGTCGCAGGCAAAGACTTCCCGCGCCGCTTCATCCTCGATCTCTCGCCCGAGGAAGAGCACGGCGAGATCGACGCGCGGCTCCTGGACCTCGTTCGTCGAGATTTCCTGTCGGCCCGGCCGGGTCCCCAGGACGCCTACCGCTTTCGCCATGTGCTCATCCGCGACGCGGCCTATGCCGGGATCCCGAAAGAGCTTCGAGCTCAGCTCCACGAACGCTTTGCCGGCATCGCCGAACGCACCCCGTCCGGTCGCGGGGGAGAGATCGACGAGATCATCGGCTATCACCTGGAGCAGGCCTTCCTGTATCGAAAGGCACTCGGCCCGCTGTCGGATGACGATCGTGTCCTGGCGCGACGCGCGAGCGAGCTCCTGACGGATGCAGGCCGGCGCGCAACGGAACGCGGCGACTCGCCGGCCGCGGCGAACCTGCTCGGTCGGGCGCTTGCATTGACGACCGCCGACTCGGGCGAGCGCCTCGCGCTCATGATCGACCTCAGCGAAGCCTTGCTCGGAACCGGCGCGCTCGCGGAAGCACAACACCTCCTCGACGACGCGACCGCGGCCGCAGAGGCGGCGGGCGACCCGCGCATGCGCGCACGCGCCGCGCTCGAAGCATCGTTCACCCAGCTCCACACGTGGGACGGCCCGCTCGACGATTTCCTGCCGCAGAGCGACGAGGCGATCGCGGTCTTCGAAGCCGCGGGTGACGACGAGGGCCTCAGCCGCGCGCTGATGCTCCGCGCGTACATCACGTTCATCCGCTGCCGATCAGCGGAGACGGAGGAAATCGTCGACCGCGCGCTCGAGCACGCGATGCGGACCCCGACCAGGCGGCTTGTCCCCGAACTGCTGCACGTCCGGGCCCGTGCCGCTCTCCGGGGCCCGATACCCGTGAAGGCGGCGATGGAATGGTGCGAGAGGATCCGAGCCCGAGAGAGCGGTGGCAAGGCGCTCGACGCATTCCTGAGCAGCGAGATCGCCGTGCTGGAGGCCATGCTCGGTAACTTCGATCGAGCGAGAGAGCTCTCCGAAGCGGCGGAGCAGGTTCTGCTCGATCTCCGTCGGACGCTCGCCGTCTCACTGGTCCGCGCAGACGCGGGCACGGTCGAGCTGCTCGCGGGCGACGCTGCCGCCGCCGCGCGCTGCCTTCAATCCGCCTGCGACACGATGCAGGAGATCGGCGAGCGCGGGAACCTCTCGACGTATTCCGCACTACTCGCCGATGCGCTTGCGAATCAGGGCCTCGAGGACAGCGCGGACCGCTATGCCCGGCTGAGCGAAGAGACGGCGCTCCGGGAGGACGTCCTGTCGCAGGTCTTGTGGCGAAACGCGCGGGCGCGTCTGCTGCGCCGGGAGCCGGCGCTCGAAGACGCCGAGACGCTCGCAAAGGAAGCGGTCGCATTGGCTGCGGACACCGATGACCTCAACCTCCTCGGATACGCGCTTTCCAGCCTCGGCAGCGTGATCGCGAGCGCCGGCCGCGAAGCCGAAGCCTTGGCGGCCTACAAGCAGGCGTCTCAGGTCTTCGGAAGGAAAGGAAACGTCGTCTCGGGGGCGCGCGTCGAGGAGCAAGCGCAGGCGTTGACCGTCGGTACCTAGGTCGAGCCGATGCAGAGGCGCTCCATCATCTCCGGGTCTCGCGGCCGGGGCTCGAGCGGTGGCACATAGAGAGTCGAGAGCGCCGTCGCGTCCACACCGGGGAGGTCGGCGAGAGCCATCGTGGCGACGGTCGCCTCGACGAGTGGATACGGAGACGCTTCGTAGAGCGTCACCTGGTGGTCCGCCTCGTACCAGGCACGCAGGTACTGGGCGAGCACGGCGAGGCCGTCTCTTCGGAGCGTGGTCGAGTAGACCGCCTCGCCTATGACGGCGATCTGCCAGAGGATCAACGCAGCGGTCGGGTCGACCTCACGCCGTCTGATCAGAAAGTCCGTCGCTTCGTAGCTCTGACAGCCCGCTGCTCCTGGATCCACTCCGAGGTCCGCGAACAGGCAGTCCTCGGCCGACACGGCGGAAGCATTCGGGCGCGGTAGCCCTCGTCCCGCGCACGACGCACGGCCTCGTGGGACAGGTACACGAAGATCCCTGCATGGCCGTAGAAGGCCGCACAGACCGTTTGCCCGCGGCGAACCTCCGCGAGCATCGCCTCGGTGATGCGCTCGTAGATCTTCTGACGGTGGACGCCGTGCTCGTAGTAGTCGTACAACGACCGTGCGTCCGGGCGGATCTCATTCAGCAGCGTCGCCTCCACCGGATCAGCGACCAGGTAGAGCGCCACGTCCGCCTGCTCGAAGGCGGCTCTCGCTTCTGGCGTTAGTTGCGTGCCGGCGCGGATCCCGGTCCCGACGACCGTGAGCGAGCCCGTGCCTTCGATTACCGCCGCCGCTCTAGACCCTGACGAGAACCCAGCAGGGCCCGAAAACCCCGTGCTGGTGAGCCGTCACCTCCGCCGACGACCCTCCTCCGCCTTCCCTTGCTTCGTCGACGAGCATTCTTTGAATCTCACAGAGGTCGGCCACTCTGAGGAGCTCCTGGTGATCGGGACGGAGGCTGTTCCAGCCGTGGTTGTCCGAGGAGTCGCAGGAACTCCTCGTCATCTGCGAGCCTCGGAGCCTCGGAGTGCCAGAACTTCTGTTGCAAGTTGAAATCGCGACCGACACTCGCGAGAAAATCGGTGAGCCTCATCACCTGCCACGCACGTGACCGTACAAGGGTGCTTTGGCGGGGTCAAGACGGTTCCCGATCTCGTTCGACGGGTAGGGAGCGTGAAACGAACAGGAGGTCAGGATGTCCGACGTTGCCAAGGTCGTCACCATCATCGGGTCGTCGCCGGAGAGCTTCGCGAGGGCGGCCGATGCCGCCGTTCAGGAAGCGGCGAAGACGCTGCGCGGGATCACCGGCGCCGACGTCATTTCGATGAGCGCGAAGGTGGAGGACGGCCGCATCACGACCTACAAGACCACGGTCAACATCGCCTTTGCTATCGAGCGTTAAGCGCACTTCGCGACGGTCCGCAACACAGAACCGGCGTCAATCGGAGGCGCGGGCAAAGCCCGCCCCTCCTCCATGCACGGCATCGCAAGCGACGCCGTGGATCGAGCGTTAAGCGCACTTCGCGACGGTCCGCAACACAGAACCGGCGTCAATCGGAGGCGCGAGCAAAGCCCGCCCCTCCTCCATGCACGGCATCGCAAGCGACGCCGTGGATCGAGCGTTAAGCGCACTTCGCGACGGTCCGCAACACAGAAC
>JBKPDB010000026.1:0-34513 GCA_046727655.1 Actinomycetota bacterium | reverse complement strand
GTCGACGCACGGCCTCGCGCTCGACCTTGCCGAGCCGCACACGATTGCGGAGCGTCTCGCCGACATCGGTGAGGTGCAATACGTCGTGCTCGCTGCCATTGAGCGCGATACGAACACGGTGCGCGAGTACGACATCGACGCTGCACTGCGGCTCGCGACGCTCAAGATCGTCGGTTACACCGAAGTCGTCCACGCGCTGCTCCCGCACTTCAACGAAGAGGCAGCGGTTCTGATCTTCGGCGGGCTGGCGCGCGATCGCCCTTATCCAGGCTCGACCACCGTCACAACCGTCAACGGCGCCGTCACCGGCCTCGTACGAACTTTGGTCATCGAGCTTGCGCCGACGCGGGTGAACGCCCTTCATCCCGCGATCGTCGGCGACAGCCCCCAGTGGCGAGACATGCCGCGCGAGCGCTACGACGCACTTGTCCAACGGACGCCGACGGGCCGCCTCGTGACCATGGCCGAGGTCGTGGACGCGTCGCGGTTCCTCCTGGAGAACCAGGCAATGAACGGGATCAACCTGCCCGTCGACGGCGGCTGGCTGTGTACGTAGCCGATCGAGATCCGCCCCGCTTCGCGGGGCATGATGATCTCGATCGGTTCTGGTCGATTCCCCCCTTGGCAGCCGACGCCGGCTGAGCCGGCATCGGCGGAGGATCGATGCGTTCCAAGGCTGCGATGCGCTGCGAGGCGCCTAGCGCTAGAGCTTCTTGTTCGTCTTTACGTCCCAGCCGGCTTTGAAGCCGGCCGCGAAGCTCCCATCCGGTTTCTGCGGTTTGTACTCGACCTCGATCTTGGCGAAGTTGAACGAGACCTGGTCGACGGGGATGTCTTCCGCAGCACCCGTTTGATACGAGGAGATCAAGAGGTCCGAGAAGGACCACTTGAGGAAGTAGTCGGTCGCCTTCCCGGCGCCGCGATGCGCCGTCAGCCACGCGGCTTTGATGTGACTTCCTTCCGCGCACCTGAGGAAGAGCTTCGGTGACGCCTTGCTCAGCTTCGTCGTGAAGTGGAAGTCGCTCATCGTCACCTTGCCGGCAGCACCGCCGCCTCCGCCGCCTCCCACCGGATGTGCCTGCGTCTCTCCCCACGACCAGGACTCGAGATCGATTTCGCCTTTGTGCATGGCGCTCTGGCTCTCGCCCTCGATGCCGTCGATCTTGAGGAAGTAATCGACTGCGGCCATGCGAGTGCGACTGTACTGGCTGCTCCCGAGGCGCACAACTGCTTAGAGTCGAAGCTGTGGGGTCCGGGCCGATAGCGCTCGATCAGCGAGACGTGATCGACGAGCTGCGCCGTGTCCTCGCCCGGATCGGGTACACCGGCGACGCAATCCGGAGCGCGCTCGGGGACGACGCGTACCAGGGCCGGACGTGGGACGTGCCCGTTCACGTGCGACGCCTTCAGACAGGCTCGCCCCTCGAGACGGCGATCAAGCTGTTGTTCCTCGGACTTCCTGTGCAGAGGGCGGAGGTGGACGGCGCATTCGCACCCCTCAGCGGCGAGCAGCTGCAACGGCTCGGGCTGGTTCAACCCGGCGACACGCCACTGGTCGCGAGCGTTCGGGTCGTTCCGCATGCCGAGCTGCTCCTCGCAGGCAATCGCTATCCCGATGAGACTCCGGGAGGCACTCCGGCCGACTACGTCGCGACGGTCACGGCGCCGTCGGCGATCCTGGCGACCCTGACCTCGCGCGAGAACGTGCGGTCGGCGTTGGATGTCGGAACCGGATCCGGCGTCCAGGCCATCTGGGCGGCACGCCACTGCGAACGAGTCGTGGCCGTGGACATCAACCCGAGGGCACTCAACCTCGCTGCGTTCAACGCGCGCCTGAACGGCGTCGACAACGTCGAGTTTCGGCAGGGAGACCTCTTCGAGCCCGTCGCCGGCGAACGCTTCGACCTGATCGTCTCCAACGCGCCTTACGTCGTCTCGCCCGACTCGCACTTTGCGTTTCGGGACGGTGGCCTCGTGTCCGACGCTTTCTGCGAGCGCCTCGTGAAGGAGTCCGCCGCCCATCTCGAGGAAGGCGGGTTCGCGGAGCTTCTGATCAGCTGGATCCTCGTCGACGAAGACTGGCCCGCGAGGCCGAAGCGCTGGATCGAAGCGGGTGGCTGCGACTGTTGGCTGCTACTCGGCGCTCGACGGGATCCGCTGACGCACGCTGCTCTCTGGAACGAGGAGCTGAAAGGCGACGCCAAGGCGTACGCCGAGACGCTCGACCGCTGGGTCGGCTACCTCGAGGAGCTCGGCGCCGAAGCGGTGCTCGAAGGCGCAGCGCTCCTGCGTCGTCGCACGAGCGACCGCAACTGGTTTCGCGCGGACCGGATCCCACCCGGTCGCCCGGAGCCGGCGTCGGAACACGTGCAGCGCGTCTTTCGTAGCCAGAGCTACTTGAGCGGGCTGACCGATGATTCAGCGCTTCTCGACGAGACGCTGTCTCTTGTCGAGAGGGCTCGCATCGAGCAAGAGTTGCACTGCCGCGACGGCGGCTACGTCGTCGACTCCATGACGCTCGTGCTGGACGAAGGGCTCGGGTTCCGAGCGGGCGTCGATCAACGGACCGCATCGATCGTGCCTCTGCTCGACGGCAGCCGCCCGTTGCGGCAGACGATCGACGCCGCCGCCGACGGGCTGGGTCTCGAGTCCGACGATCGGGAAGCCTTCACTCGAGGCGCCCTCGGGGTCGTCCGGGAGATGCTCGAGCTCGGCTTTGTGGTCCGGGCGGAGGCTCGGAGTTGACACCGGCTCCTTCGGATGACATGCTTCGCCGCGTCGAAGCCTGAGGACCGAAAGGTCAGCGGGCTTCGACGTTTTTGTGCTTCGGTGCGGCTTGGGGTTCTCCGACCGATCGGGGTGCATGCGCTCCTCCAGGAGCGATCCCGCGTTCTCGGGTGCCCCCGGGTCGATGCTCGACTAACTGCCGAGATCGAGCCAACCGCCGCTCGGATCGTCCATGTCCGGCGGGGTCGAAAGCGTTCGCGTTTCAGTCCCGAAGGAGCCGCTTCGGAGCCTTGCCCTCCCAAGCGTCTCTGAGGAACGCTTCGAGCGTCCGCCGTTCGATTCCGGAGAGCTTCACCCGCACCGCGGCGAGCCGCTTGCCCCACCAAACCCCCTCGCAGATACCCGGCCGCCTGTGCACGGCGGTGAGGATGCCCCCTTCGTCGAGCATCACGTTCATGTGGTCATCGTCCCACTGGGTCGCGAAGATCTTGCCCGCGACGCGAAACGACGGACGGCCGTGATGATCCTCCTCGACTGCCTCCGGGAGGCTGAGCGCGAGCTCTCGTGCCTGTTCGCGGGAGACCATTGCAGCATGTTAGGGCCGGATCGAAACGGAAGATCACCCTGCCCCTGTGCGTCGTGTTTTGTATGGAGCGCCGGCCCGATCCTGTCGTCCTACCCTTGGGTTCTCGCCGATGAGGGGCAGATAATGGGCCGACCCCTCGAAATGGCAGCACACACACGCATTGGGACCGAGGTCGCCGGGTTCCGAATCGAATCGGTGCTCGGCCGCGGCGGCATGAGCGTCGTCTATATCGCCGAGCAGATACGCCTCGGCCGGAAGGTTGCCCTCAAAGTCCTCACAACGGAGCTGGCGTGGGACGAGCAGTTCCGCGAGCGCTTCGTGCGCGAGTCGCACATCGCTGCGGCGATCGACCACCCGAACATCATCCCGATCTACGACGCAGGCGAGGCCGACGGGCTTCTCTACATCGCGATGCGCTTCGTCGAGGGGCCCGATCTCAAGGAAATCCTGAAGCGTGGCAATCTCGGGCTCGGCCGCACGATCTTCCTGATCGAGCAGCTCGCCAGCGCGCTCGATTCGGCGCACCGGCATTCGCTGGTCCATCGCGATGTGAAGCCGGGGAACATCCTGCTCGAGGAGAGCACCGATCACGTCTACCTCACAGACTTCGGAGTTGCGAAGCAGACCACCGCGCGGGGCCTAACCTCGACCGGCCACTTCCTCGGCACGGTCGAGTACGCGGCGCCTGAGCAGATCGAGGGAGGTCAGGTCGACGCGCGCACCGACGTCTACGCGCTCGGCTGCGTGCTGTACGAGTGCCTGACCGGATCGCCGCCGTTCTCGCAAGGCACGGAACACGCGGTCCTGCACGCTCATCTTGTCGATCCGCCGCCGTCCGTAAGCCGCGTGCGTCCCGAGCTGCCGCTCGCATTCGACGGCGTGATTGCGACTGCCATGGCGAAGGACCCCGACGAGCGGTACAGCTCGTGCGGCGAGCTCGCCCGTGCAGCGCGAAACGCCGCAAGCGGGGCGTCAAGGCGAGTCGACGGCGGTCCGCCACCCGCGCCTGCGGAGACGATCGCCTCGCCGCCGGCGGCTCCGTCGCTGCCTGTGGCAGCCCCAAGCCCGAGCCCCGACATCCCGGTCCCCGTCGCCGCCGCAGCTGCTCCCGCCGCCGCCGCGCCCCCGACGGTACCGCCGCAAGAGCCGGTGACGGACGGGGCGGCGGAGAAGAAGGGGCCCTGGCTGACGCCGATGAAGCAGTTGCTGCTGACGCTCCTGCTCGTCGTGCTCGCCGCAGCGGCCTCCGGCGCGATCGTCTACTTCCTGACACGCGACGACGGAACGACGATGTCTTCGGTAAGCGGTGCGCCGCGGCCGGCCATCCACCCGCTCTCCGAGCTCGTCCCCTCACCGGTCTGGCAAGACTGCAAGGAGACCACGCCGCGCGCGGGTGCGGTCGAGACGGCGATCTGCACACAGCCCGCGGATGCCACGACGTTCACTCCCGATCGTTTCGAGCTCTCGACGTACGCGAGCGGCGCCGCCGTTCAGAGCGCATACGAGGCTCTCCGCCGCAGCCAGCACGTTGCCAGGAATCACGGCCGGTGCAATGGCTTGAGCTGGGGTGGGGAAGGCACGTGGCTTCACAACCCGACCTCCCCCGGTGCGCGTCCGGCGGTCGGCGGGTCGCGGTTCTGCTACTTCGACGGCAGCGACGTCGTGATCGTCTGGACGCACCGGAAGTTCGGCCAGCCCACACATACCGACCTCCTCGCCGTCGCCCGCGAGGGTGGGAGCGATCACCCCGGGCTGTACGGCTGGTGGAGGTTCTGGCACCACCGCATCGGCAAAGTCTTCTCCTGATGCACGACGTCTCGGACGCCGCAGCGCTCGTCGCGATTCTCGACGGCGCGGAAGGCGGGCGACGAATCCGCATCGCGGAGCGACTCACCGTCGGGCGCGGCGCCGACGCCGGGCTGCTCATCGACGATCCCGAGATCTCACGCGCACACGCCGCCTTCAGGCCCACGGAGGACGGTCTCGAGATTCAGGACCTCGGCTCGCTCAACGGCACGTGGGTGAACGGCGAGCGCATCATCAGCCCGATCCCGCTCGCGCCCGGAGACGTGATCAAGATCGGCACGACCAGGATGGAAGTTCTCTCGGCGGGAGGCGGCCGGCTTGCGCCGGCCCAGCGACCTTCGCCCACGCCGGTCGAAGCCGAGGACGAGCTGCGGCCGATTAGCGTCCTCTTCGCGGACATCGTCGGTTCGACTCAGCTTGCGGAGCGACTCGAGCCCGAAGACTTCGGTGCGCTGATCGGCGGCTGCGTCGATCGGATGTGCCGCGCGGTCGAACACTTCGGGGGCGTCATCGATGCGTACATGGGGGACGGGATCGCCGCCTTCTTCGGGTTCCCGGCCGCAACCGAAGACGATGCCGAACGAGCGGCGTCCGCGGCGCTGAGCGTCGTGAAGGCGATCGACGCCTACGCGGACGAGGTACGCGAGACCTGGAACCTTCCCGGCCTCAACGTCCGCGTCGGCGTCAACAGCGGGCAAGTGGCGGTCGGCGTGGTCGGCGTCTCACAACGCCATCCCGTCGCACTCGGGGACGCGATGAACGTCGCCGCACGACTCCAGGGAGCAGCGGAGCCCGGCACGATCGTGATCGGAGGCGCAACCGCGAAGAAGCTTCGCGGACGCTTCCTCGTCAGGCCGCTCGGACATCTTGCGGTGCGCGGACGGGAGCGCCCGGTCGAAGCGTGGCGGCTCTTGAGGGCGCGACCCGACCAGCCGCGGAGTGATCCTTCCGGCCTCGTGGGGCGGGTGCAAGAGACCGCACAGCTCGCGGCCGCGGCCGACGCTCTCCGCTTAGGCCAAGGCCGGCTCGTCGTCGTCGACGGAGAGCCCGGGATCGGAAAGACGAGACTCATCGAGTGGCTGCAAGAGCAGCTCCGAGACGATGCGACCTGGCTCGAAGGTCACTGCGCCTCGTACGGCGGACAGCCCCTCTACCACGCACCGGCCGCGGCCCTCCGCGGCTGGGTTGCCGTCGACGACGTCGCGCAGCGGACGTCCACGCTCGAGCGACTCGGGCTCGAGCCTGACGCGCTGCCGTACCTCGCCACTTTGCTTTCGCCGGACGGCGGCGCAAACGGCGCCCCGGACGACTTCGGCGTCGCGCTCGAACAGGCCTATGCGGCCTGGTTGAAGGGCCTCTGCCGGGATCGGCCGGTCGTCCTTGCGATCCACGACATCCACTGGGCCGACCAGAGCACGCTCGACCTGCTCCAGCGTCTCGTGAATCTGCTCGACGAGCAGCCGCTGATGATCGCCACGACGAGCCGTGTTGCGGCGGACGGACACGACCGACGATTCCGAGAGCACGCGCGGCGCAAGCACGTGGAACGCGTCGTCGAGCTGAGGCTCGGACCTCTTGCCGACGCGGAGGCCGACGACCTGCTCTCGCAACTCGCGCCCGGGGAGCTCGAGCCTGACGCCCGTCGCGAAGTGCTCGCACTTGCAGAGGGCAATCCGCTGTACGTCGAGCAGCTTCTGCGCTCGCTCCTCGAGAGCGGAGGACTGTCGGCGCGCCGCACGTGGGCGCTGACCGTTCCGGCTGCACAGCTACCGACAGGTCTCGAGAGCCTCCTCGTCGCGCGCATCGCGGCGCTGCCACGAGACGCGCGTCGCGTTGCCCAGGTCGGAGCGGTGCTCGGCCGCTCGTTCGGGCCGGCCGTGTTGTCCCTCGTGTCCGGCGTCGACGATGTGGAGCGGAACCTGGCGCGGCTCCTGCGCGCCGACATCGTCCGCGAGATTCGCCCGCTCCCGAACCGGGAGTACGCCTTTACCCACGGCCTCCTGCAAGAAGCCGCGCTCTCCACGCTGACCCGCGCTCGACGGCGCGACCTCTATCGCCGGGTCGCGGCAGCCTACGAGGAGGTCTTCAGCGACTCGCTCGACGACCAGCTCGAACGGCTTGCCTTCTACTGGGCCCGCGGGGGTGACTTCGAGCGTGCGCTCGAGTACCTCGAACGCGCTGCGAACCGTGCGAGCTGTCTCCACGCGCAAACGCAGGCTGCGGATCTGTGGTCGCGCGCGGCCGCGGTCGCCGAGAAGGTGAACGACCCCGACGCTCGGGATCGCATCGAACGGCGGCTGGTAGAGCTGAGCGCCTAGCCGCCTTCAGCACGGGCGGTGGACGAGAGCCAGCCGATGGTCGAGCTCGCGAAGCGTAGGCTCGGCTCGCGCGCCGTCGTTCTCCGCGCTGACCTGAACGAGTCGCTGCCCTTCGCAGACGACGCATTCGACGTGGTTCTTTGTCCTCTGGTGATCCACCATGTGGGCGACCGGACCGCGACGCTACGTGAGTTCTTCCGTGTGCTTCGGAGCGGCGGCCGCGGCTGCGGCAGAGGCCGGGTTTCCTGCTGCTCCGCCTCCTTAAGCCTGAGTAGCTGGCCGGCGTTTGTGCTACTATGTAGCACATGAACCAGGTTGGAATCCGCGAGCTGCGCCAACATGCGAGTCGCTGGCTCCGGCGCGTTGCCGCCGGCGAGTCGTTTGAAGTAACCGATCGCGGCCGGCCGGTCGCCCTGCTGGTTCCGGTGCCGAGCGCCGAAGGCCTTAACGCACTCGTGGCGGCGGGACGGGCGCGGCCCGGCGAGGGGCATCTGCGGGAACTCGGCCCGCCACTGCCCCTGCCGCCTGGCGCACCGCGGCCGAGCGACGTGCTCGAGCGACTCAGGGCAGATGAGCGCTGAAACCTGGTACCTCGACAGCTCGGCTCTCGTCAAGACGATCATCGAAGAACCGGAGTCACGCTCCCTGCTTCACTGGCTCGACGATGAAGACGAGTTCGTTGCGTGCGAGCTCGTGCGGGTCGAGACGGTGCGAGCGGTACGCGTTTCGGATCCCAGTGCAGTCCCTCGCGCACGCCAAGCTATTGCGACGATCACGCTGATTCGCCTCGATGACGCGCTCTGCGACGCGGCGGCAGACCTGCACCCGCCGTCGCTTCGAGCGCTCGATGCGGTTCATCTCGCGGCCGCGTTGAGTCTCGGTCGCGAGCTTGCAGGCGTCGTCACGTACGACACGCGAATGACAGAAGCTGCGGAAGCGCTCGAGCTACACGTCGAAGCTCCCGGCCGTTCAGAGCGCGCGCCACACTGAATCAGCTGCCGGGAGGTCCCAGCCCGCGCCGCGCTCCAGCGACGCAAGAACGAAGGCGCGTTGAATGGAGAACCCGTTCGGTGCACGCTTCACGAGCTCTTGCGCCCTCGATTTGCCGGTAAACGCGGACGCGCACTGCCAATTCACAGGCAGGCCGCCGACGGCGAGGGCGTCAGCCGTACTGATTTCGCTGTGCCGGTACTTCAAGGTGATGTCCATGAAGAGGCGAATGCTCATTACCGGAATCGTCGTCGCAGCCTTGCTGCTGGCGCTCTACGGCGTCATGTTCGGAACGGGGGCCGACTGATGTTTCCAGTGGCAATCGCGCTTCCGCTCGCCATCCTGCCGATCGTGAGCCTTCTGGCCACGCTCCGCTGGATGGCTGTCTCTTCCGCCTGATCGCCTGGTCAGCTGTCCGCGAGTAAGGCAAGCCCTACGGAATAGAGGGCGCGACAAGACCGGCCGCTGCAACTGCCGCGAGTAGGAGGTAAGCCTTCGGCGCGGACGACGGTGCAGGGCGGATTGAAGGCGGCGTATCGTACGGCCCGTGATTCGCGCGGAGCTTTCTGCTGCAACGTTCCGAGAGGCGCATCGGCACGTTGGCGCACACGCGTATCGGACGCCTCTCATCACTTCCCGCTCGCTCAGCGACGCAACCGGCTTCGACGTGCTGCTGAAGGCGGAGTCGTTCCAGCGCACCGGCTCGTACAAGATCCGCGGCCCGCTAAACAAGTTCACGCACTTGAGCGACGAGGAGAAGCAGGCGGGCGTGGTCTGCTCGTCGGCCGGCAACCACGCACAGGGTGTGGCCCTCGCCGCCGCGCTCCACGGGATCAGGGCGGTCGTGGTGATGGCGGAGAACGCCACGCCGGCAAAGATCGAGGCGACCCGTGCGTACGGTGCCGAGGTCGTCCTACACGGGACGATCTGGGACGAGGCGAACGAAAAGGCGGTCGAGCTCGTCGAGCAGGAGGGTCTCACGTACATCCATCCCTTTGACGACCTAGAGCTCATCGCGGGCCAGGGAACCCTCGGCCTCGAGATCTACGACGACCTCCCGGACGTTCACACCGTCGTCGTTCCGATCGGCGGAGGTGGGCTCATCTCGGGAGTCGCATCTGCCCTGAAGTCGATGAGCCCGAGCATCCGCGTCATCGGCGTCGAGTCGGCCGGAGCTCCGGCGATGCAGCGGAGCGTCGCGGAGGGACGGCTGGTTCGGCTCGACGAGGTCGACTGCTCGATCGACGGCCTCAAGGTGAAGCGCGTCGGCGAGAACACGCTCGAGATCGTGAGCCGGACGGTCGACGAGATCGTCACGCTCCCCGACGCGAAGATCTTCGAAGCGCTGCTCTGGACGATGTCGCGAACGAAGGTGGTCGTCGAAGGAGCGGCGGCGGCGCCGGTCGCGGCGCTTCTGAACGGGCTCGTCCGCGCTCCGGCGGGGAGCAAGGTCGTGGCCGTCCTGAGCGGCGGCAACATCGATCTCGAGCAACTGCGCGGGCTTACTTGGAATTGACCGATCGAGATCCGGCCGCTTCGCGGCCATGATGATCTCGATCGGGTTCGGATTCGGTTTCGATTCGATGCCGTAGCGGCCGACGCCGGCAAAGCCGTCGTCGGCGGCGCGGAGCTACCGCCCAAGGCTCAGGGCAGCGGTTCGATCCGAAAGCCGTCGTCCTCGGCGACGAGCAGGACGCCCGCGCCCTTCGCGATCGGTGCGACGATCTCGCCGGTTAGCCCCAGCACTGCGGCTTCGTTGGTCGGGCTGTGGCCGACGACGAGAGCGCGCTCGCCGTCGGCGAGCGCATGGAGCACTCGTGCGAGTGCCGCCCCGAGCACGGCCGAGTCCTCCTCGACGAGCTCGGGGTCCACCGCGCGCATTGCCTCGAGCTCTCCGCTCCCCGCCTTTCGGTACGCGTCGCGCCAGCGGTCTTCTCTCTGCGAGCGCAGGCCGCTGTCGACGGCGACGCCGCCCGGGACGCGCTCGCCGAGCGCGGCGAGGAAGCACCCGAGCGTCTGAGTCGCGCGCTGCGCGCCGGAGGAGACGAGGACCGCGTAGCCGCCGGTGAGGCGCGCTCCGATGTCAGCCGCTGCGCGAACGCCCTCCGGCGTGAGGAAGTCCCCGTCCGCGTCTGTATGTCGTCTGAGCTCGACGTACTTCGCCATAGAGGGCCGCGTCAGCGGCGGCGGCGAGCGTACTGCATCCCGCCGGCCACGAGAGTCAACAAGCTCTACAGTAGGAAGCGAAAATGAACTGACGATGAATGCTCGCGCGGGGCGTTCATCCGCGGTTCATGAAGCATCCGGGACGATGTGACCGTGCGTGTACTGATCGTTGAGGACGAGTTGCGCATGGCGAGCCTCATCCGGCGCGGCTTGATCAGCGAAGGCCTCGCCGCGGACGTTGCGGGGAGTGGCGAGGACGCGCTCTGGATGGCCGAAGCGACCGACTACGACGCGATCGTCCTCGACGTGATGCTGCCCGGAATGAGCGGCTTCGAGACGTGCCGCCGTCTTCGGAACGGTGGTGTCTGGGTGCCCGTGCTCATGCTCACCGCACGCGACTCGGTCGAAGATCGCGTCGCCGGCCTCGACACGGGCGCCGACGACTACCTCGTCAAGCCGTTTGCGTTCGCCGAGCTGCTTGCGCGCCTTCGCGCGCTGGCTCGTCGTGGAGAGCTCGAGCGCCCGACCGTGCTCGAAGTCGAGGACCTGCGCCTGGACCCGGCAACTCGCGGGGTCTGGCGCGGCAAGACCGAGATCCAGCTTTCTTCGAAGGAGTTCGCGCTGCTCGAGACGTTCATGCGCAGGCCGAACCAGGTGCTGTCGCGCTTGCACCTGCTGGAGCACGCGTGGGACTTCGCATACGAGAACCGATCGAACGTTGTCGACGTCTACGTTCGGCACTTACGCAAGAAGATCGACGAGCCCTTCGGCCGGAAGTCCATCGAGACGATTCGCGGCGCCGGGTATCGGTTGCGCGTGAACAACGCGCCGTGAGACGGGCGCCGATCCGGCTCCGGGTGGCGGCCGCATTCGCCCTAGCCATGGCGCTCGTCCTCGCTGCGACCGGCTGGTTCCTCTATGCCCGGCTCGATTTGCAGCTCTCGGCTGCGCTCGACCGCAGCTTGCGGTTGCGGGCACACGACCTCGGGGCTCTCGTCCGCGGACGGGACATCGGCCTGTCGACGGCGAGGGGCACGCCGTTCGTCGAGCACGGGGAAGCATTTGCTCAGCTGCTCGACGCTCGCGGACGCGTTCTCGATGCGACCCGACCACTTCGCTCGAGGGCGCTGCTGAACGCAGAGGAGTTTCGCGCGGCGCGTCGTGGGCCGACGTTCGCGAATCGGGAGTCGGTGCCCGGTCTGGACGAGCCGTCGCGGCTCCTCGCGACGCCCGTCGTGCGCCGCGGCCAGAGGCTCGTGCTCGTCGTCGGTGCGACACGCGGTGACGCGGAGGAGACGCTCTCGAGTCTCCGCAACGTGCTCCTCATTGCCGGCCCGATCGCGCTCGCGCTCGCCTCCCTGGCGGGATACCTCCTTGCCGGGCTCTCCCTGCGCCCGGTGGAGTCGATGCGGCGGCGCGCGGCGGCCATCTCCGCGGAGACTCCGGGTCGGCGACTGCCCGTTCCCGAGACAGGCGACGAGGTCGAACGGCTCGGTGAGACGCTGAACGCCATGCTCGCCCGGCTCGAGGCGGCGATGGAGCGCGAACGCGACTTCGTCGCCGATGCCGGGCACGAGCTCCGCACTCCGCTCGCCCTCCTTCGTACTGAGCTCGAGCTCGCGCTGCGCCACGCGGATTCCGTCGAAGAGCTCAGAAGGGCCGTGCGCAGCTCATCGGAAGAAGCCGACCGGCTCGGGCAGCTTGCCGAAGACCTCCTGCTGATCGCGCGAGCCGACCGCGGCAAGCTGCCCCTGCAGCTCGAGACGCTCGACGCATCCGAGCTGCTGAGCGCTGTGGCCGGTCGATTCGAGTGGCGCGCTCAGGACACGGGTCGCCCGTTGCACACCGGTTCCTCTTCCGGCTTTCACGTCGTCGGTGATCGCATCAGGCTCGAGCAGGCGCTCGCCAACCTGGTCGACAATGCGCTGCGCTACGGCGGAGGGGAGGTGCGGCTCGGCGCGGCTTCGACCGACGGGGTCGTCGAGCTGCACGTAACGGACGACGGCTCCGGCTTTCCACCGGATTTCCTCTCACGTGCGTTCGAGCGGTTCACGCGTCCAGATGGGGCTCGGACCGGCGGAGGCTCCGGTCTCGGGCTCGCGATCGTCCGTGTCATCGCGGAGGCGCACGGAGGAAGCGCGCATGTCAGGAACAACGACGAGGGCGGCGCAGACGTCTGGATCACGGTCCCGAGCGCGCCGCCCGGCCCACGCTCGTGCTCGAGATCGTCGAGTCGTTGAGCGACGAGCTCGGTCGCCAGCGTCGGGCACTCGCTCGCGAAACGAACAGCGAGAGCCGACACAAGCTCGTCGCGGCAACGGGCTAACCGGAATTTGGTTCTACGAGCCTCTGCCTACCTTGATGATCGGGCAGTTGAGCCTGATCGACGTCGACCGCTCGGTGAGTCCCCCTTTCTTCTCGAGTTGGTCGACCTGGGTGTCGCTCTTGATCAGGACGGGCTTCGCGCTGGACTTCCAGGTCAGGATCGTCTCCCTCCAGATCGGCGAGTAGCTCGCCTCACCGGGCTCAGAGCCGAAGACGGCGAGCTGTCCCGCAGCCGCCTTGCCCTGGACGAGATAGATCTCGGGCGACGAGTTGAGCGGCACGGTCTTGAGGCCCGGCGCATAGTTGACGTGCATCGACTTGGCCTCGGCCTTGTCCGAGACGTCGGTGTTGACGTACGTGTCCTTGTGCCCGTCGTAGAAGCCGTGGAACGCCGGTCTCTCGACCATGCTCGCGGGGCCCATCCTGGGGCCCTCACTCATGGCCGAGGCGAAAGCACCGGCGACGACCGTGAGCCCGGCGAGCGTGAGGCCGGTCAGCGAGAGGATTCTCCGCTGCATGGGTCACCTCCGTAATCGGTTACGACGGCACTACGGTTCGGCGCCCGTCCTGGTTTGGGGGAACCGTCAGCCGCGGCGGAGGCGCGGAACGAACGCCGAGAGTCTCGTACGGAGCGTGCGTTCGAGCTCGTCGTCTTCGACCTCTGCAGGCTCCTCCACCGCCGAAGGCGTCGGCCCGTCGAGCGAGCCCGTCTTCGCATTCCAGAGGTCGACGTGAAGGAGCTCGATCTCCTCGATCAAGAGCTCGATCGCCTTGCCGGCGGCTCTGACCTCTTCACGCTCGTCCGCCGACAGCCCCGCTCCCCAGGAACGCAGGATGCCGATCTTCTCTTCGTCAAGCCGTTCCGTTATGGAGACCTCCGCAGTGGGCGGATCCTCGCCTAGACCCCGCCCGCTCACGGTCACCGTATCACTGTTGCGAGCTTCCTTCCTACAACCGTCACGGGTGTCCTCAGCTGCTCTCGTACGCGCTCGCCACGGCCGCCGACCCTCGCTCGCGGGCGCGTTGCTCGGCATGGCCGCCGGCCCGAAAGGCCGCGACCGGATCGGGCTCGAGGCCGAGCTCTGTTCGAAGCTTTGCGAGCAGGGGGCGCACGTCGGATTCGAACGCTTCGAGCAGAACTCGGTGCGCGCCCAGCACGTCGCCTTCCTCTTGCGCTTCCCGTAGCCGATCGTCGTCGACGAGGAGCGCCTTCGCGTATGCCGTCTGGATGTTGACGACCGATTGGATCATCGCGTCGATCTTTCCCTCGATGTTGTGCGATTGGTCGATCATGAAGGCGATCCCTTCGGCAGTCGAGGCCGTCGCGGGATCGGCACGTGCCGCCGCGATCTCGCGCATGATGCGGAAGAGCTCGAACGGGTCGATCGAGCCGACCATGAGATCGTCGTCGGCGTACTTGCGGTTGTTGAAGTGGAAGCCGCCGAGCAGCCCTTCCGCAAGCAAGAGGGCGACGATCTGCTCGACGTTCGTTCCCAGCGGATGGTGCCCCGTGTCGACGAGTACCTGTGCCTGCGGGCCGAGACGGCCGCAGACGAGAGCTGCGGTGCCCCAATCGGGGAGATCCGTGCTGTAGAAGGCGGGCTCGAAGAACTTGTACTCGACCAGGAGCCGCATCTCGGACGGCAGGACCGAGTACAGCTCCTGGAGTGACACGAGTAGCCGGCGGAAACGGGTGCGCAGGTCGTCCTGTCCCGGGTAGTTCGTGCCGTCCGCGAGCCACAGGCTGAGCTCGGAGGAGCCGACCTCGGCCGCGATCGCCACGCATTCCAGGCAGTGGTCGAGCGCCTGGCGCCGTACGGCCGAGTCGGGATTTGAGAGGCTCCCGAGCCGATAGGCGTCATCGCTGAACAGGTTCGGATTGACGGCGCCGAGGCGAATTCCTCGACCCTCGGCGTACGAGCGCAGCTCGTGCCAATCGTCGACGCGGTCCCATGGGATGTGGATCGCGACGCTCGGACAGCAGCCGGTGAGCTTGTGGACGAGCGCTGCGTCGGCGATCCGCTCGTAGACATCGCGTGCAGCGCCGGGCCACGGATAGACATGGAAGCGCGTGCCGGAGTTGCCGTAGCCCCACGACGGCGTCTCGATCTCGAGTCGGCGGAGCTGCTCGAGCGCCTCGGCTTCGGTCACGTGCGTATCCTGCCGCACCCGGTGCGCGTCACGCTCTTCGTCACCTGTCTTACGGACACCCTCGTGCCCGAGACAGGCATCGCCACGGTTCGGCTGCTAGAGCGACTCGGACACGAAGTCGAGTTCCCAGCCGCGCAAACCTGCTGCGGGCAGATGCACCTCAACACCGGTTACCGGGAGGAAGCACGCGCGCTTGCCCGCAGGTTCGTTCGCGTGTTCGCGGATGCGGATGTGGTGGTTGCCCCGTCTGCCTCGTGCGTCGGGACGGTTCGTGACTATTACTCGTCTCTCGCCGAAGGCGACGCGGCGCTGGAGCGCGAGGTCGATGCCCTGGCGCCGCGTGTGCTCGAGCTGAGCGAGCTCCTCGTCCACCGGCTCGGGCTGGACGACGTCGGTGCCGCCTACCCGCACCGCGTGACGTACCACCCGACGTGTCACTCGCTGCGGCTCTTGCGCGTCGGCGATGCCCCCAGCCGATTGCTCCGCGGCGTGCGCGGGCTCGACCTCGTCGACCTCCCGGAGAGCACGGAATGCTGCGGCTTCGGCGGGACGTTCGCCGTGAAGAACGCCGAGACGTCTGCGGCGATCCTCGCGGACAAGGTGCGGAACGTCCTGGACACCGGCGCCGAGGTGTGCACCGCCCTGGACAACTCGTGCCTGCTCCAGATCGGCGGTGCGCTCTCTCGTCTCCGCGCCGGAGTACGGACCACGCATCTCGCGGAGATTCTCGCTTCGGAAGCCGCATGACGGACTTCGCCACATCGGCGCGAGCGGCACTGGCCGACACGCAGCTCCGCAGGAACCTCGCGGTCGCGACCCACGCGATCCAGGAGCGGCGCGCCCGCGTGGTCGGTGAACGTCCCGACTGGGAAGCCCTTCGGGATGCCGGCGAGGCGATCAAGCGCCGCGTGCTCCGCCACCTCGACACATACCTGGTCCAGTTCGAGTCCGCCGTCGAAGCCGCGGGCGGACACGTCCACTGGGCCCGCGATGCGGCCGAGGCCCGCGCGATCGTCTCCCGGCTGGTGGCGGCGACCGGAGCCGGCGAGGTTGTCAAGGTGAAGTCGCTGACGACCGACGAGATCGAGCTGAACGACGCGCTGGCTGCGGCGGGCGTCTCCGTGGTCGAGACGGATCTCGCCGAGCTGATCTGCCAGCTCGCCGGCGAGCGGCCCTCGCACATCCTCGTGCCCGCGATCCACAAGAACCGGGTAGAGATCCGCGACCTGTTCCGTCGTGAGCTCGGGCTTCCCGAGCTGTCGGAGGAGCCCCGCGCCCTCGCCGAGGCGGCGCGCCTCTACCTGCGGGAGAAGTTCCTTGCCGCCCGTGTCGCGGTGAGCGGGGCCAACTTCGGCGTCGCCGAGACCGGCACGGTGTGCGTCGTCGAATCGGAGGGCAACGGCCGCTTCTGCACGACGCTGCCCGAAACGCTGATCACGGTCATGGGGGTCGAGAAGCTCGTGCCGGCACCGGAGGATCTCGAGGTGTTCCTCCAGCTCCTGCCGCGGTCCTCGACCGGCGAGCGGATGAACCCGTACACGTCGCTCTGGACGGGCGTGACGGCCGGAGACGGGCCGCAGGCGTTTTACCTCGTCCTGCTGGACAACGGGCGCACGAAGGTGCTCGCCGACGAGGTGGGACGGCAGACACTCGCCTGCATCCGCTGCAGTGCGTGCCTGAACGTCTGCCCGGTGTACACGAGGACGGGGGGTCATGCGTACGGGTCGGTGTATCCGGGGCCGATCGGTGCGATCCTCACGCCGCAGCTACGCGGGATCGACCAGGCGTCATCACTGCCTTATGCGTCGACCCTCTGCGGAGCGTGTTACGAGGTCTGCCCGGTCAAGATCGACATTCCGCGTGTCTTGGTCCACCTGCGTGGGCTCGTTGTCGAGGAGCGGGAGACGGCGCGGGCCGAGCGCGCAGCCATGAAGGCGCTCGGCTGGGCATTTGCGGACGAGCGGCGGTACGTGCGCGCGCAGCGTCTCGCGCGCGCAGGGGCTCGACCGTTCGCACATGACGGGATCGTTCGACACCTCCCGGGGCTGACGAGCTGGAACGAGACACGCGATCTGCGGGCGCCCGCTGCGCAGACGTTTCGTGAATGGTGGGCATCGCGGTGAGCACGTCCCGGGGCGAGATCCTCGAGCGAGTTCGTGCAGCTCTCGTCGACGTCCCGAGCGCCGAGCAGGCGGAGGATGTCGTCGTTCCCCGCGCGTACCTCGACCACGAGCCCGGTGACGCACTCGAGCGCTTCGTGGAACGCGTCGCCGAGTACGGATCGAGCGTGCGCGTCGTGCCCGCGCCGGAGATCGATGCTGCCGTCGCAGATCTGGCTCGGCACTTCCGCGTGGGCGCGTTCGTGGTTCCGCAGGATCTCCCCGCGGCGTGGTCGCCGACCACCGTCGAGACGACCTCGGACGCCGCCCTGAGCCCCCGCGAGCTCGATCGAATCGGCGCCGCGCTGACCGGCTGCGCGCTCGGGATCGCCGAGACCGGCACTGTCGTCCTGGACGCCGGTCCGGCCCAAGGGAGGAGAGCGTTGACCCTCGTTCCCGATGTGCATATCTGCGTGATCGAGGACGCGCAGGTCGTGGACGGCGTGCCCGCTGCGTTCCGCCGCCTCGCGCCGGCGCTGCGCGCCGGACGACCGCTGACGTTCGTCTCCGGTCCTTCGGCGACCTCCGATATCGAGCTTTCCCGAGTCGAGGGAGTCCACGGGCCGAGGCGGTTCGGCCTAGTGCTGGCGCGCCACTAACTGAACGGCCAATGACCAACTACTGGACGACGGCGAGTTCGAGACCCAGTAGCTCGGCCACTTTGCGCAGGTTCCCGACCTGATGCCCGATTCCGAGGGCGACGTGGTGCGTCGGGCCCTCCGCACACCACGCGTCGAAGAAGGCGGTCGGTCCCACCGGGAAGCGGATCCTCGAGTTCGTATTGCCGATTCGGAAGGTCGGTCCAGCGATCGATTCGCCCTCGGCCGCAATCAGCTTCAGCCGCCCATCCGCGGTCTGTGTCACGCCCAGGATCGTCACCGGACCAAGCCGGACCTTCATCTCGATCGACAGGCCGGCGCCCGCTTTGCCGTGGTAGAGCTTGAGCGCACGCGCGACAGGCCGTCCTTCGGCAATCGCCAGATGGCCGGGGCCGTCGTGCCCCATCAGGACGAACTCGTCGTCGAAGTCAAGGGCGTAGAACTCGGTGTACGAGCCGCCTGCGCCGAGCCGGTCGAGCAACAGCATTGCGAGGTTCGTCTTCAGGTCGCCCTCGCCTGCAGCCGGGATGCCGCGCGCGGTGAGAAGCGAATTGCCCACGATCAGCCCGGCGGTGACGCGCTCGGCGGCATTGCCGCCGACGCCGCGGTAGTAGTACGTCAGCCCGTCGAGCTCGAAGTCCTCGACGAGGCGGTCGAGGCCCACGGCGACGCGCGCCGACCAGTCGAAGATCTCGGGTGTGAGCTCGGCCGCGATCGGGTCGACACCGGCATCTGCGAGGTCGAAGGTCTCGCGGATCTCGTGCCCCTTGCACTCGACCGCAGCAGCATCGGCTGACTCGACGCGCTCGACGAGGTCGTCGATCTCCAACACCTCCACGTGCGCCCCCGTCTGCGCGTGGACTTGAGTGAAGTCCGAGTACATGTCCAGCATCCCCGGATAGGTGTGACCGAGAAAGCCGATGCGCGCCGTCCGGAGGCTGCGCACCGCACGTGCCGCATCCAGCCACTCGCGCACGCTCTCCCAGGCCGGGTCCCCGTCGAGCAGCGTCCCGGTCACTGTCCTATAGGGGATCCGCGCACGCGTGAGTGCTCCCGCGATCTCCGGGACACAGCATGCGGAGCAGTTGGCGAGCCACTCGCCGGTCGTCATCCCTTCGTAGTCGAGTGTGCGTGTCGGCTGCAGGTTCAGGATCACAACCGGCGCCCGGACTGCCTGCAGCGTCGGCAACACCTGCGACGACGTCGCGTATGTCGCCGTGTAGAGCATGACGAGATCGACGCCTGCGGCAGCGAGATTCGCGCCGGCTTCCCGCGCGGCCGGTGCGGTGTCGACGAGGCCGGCTGACACAACCTGTGCGCCCATCGCCTCGAGCCGCGCTTGGATTCCCCGCTGATACTCCTCGAGTCGTTCGCGCAGTCCCGCGAACTGCGGCCAGTACGCGGCGAGACCGATGCCGAAGACACCGACCCGGGGCGATGCACCCTGTCTCACGGGCCGTCTGCCTGCGCGGCTGCGGCAGCGTGGCGGCGGGCTTCGGCGCTTCGCAGGCGCGTGCGCGCGCGGCGGTAGAGCTCGCCCCCGTTCGGCACGATGACACTCGCGATCAGGAGCGTGCCCACGACGATGTTCTGATCCTGCGCGGGAATGAGGTCGGCTGTGAGCGCCGTCTGGAGACACCCGAGCACGGCCACGGCGAGGACCACACCCGCGATCGTGCCGCGTCCGCCGAAGATCGAGACGCCGCCTAGCAGGACGATCGTCACGACCAAGAGCTCCGTCCCGACGCCGGCGTCGTAACGGGCGGATGCAAAGCGAAGCGTCCAGAGCACACCCGCGAAACCGCTCAGTGCTCCGGAGAGGACGAACAGCCAGAACTTGATCCGCTTGACGCGGATCCCGGCGAAGAAGGCAGCCTCTTGGCCGGCACCGATTGCGAAGATCGCGCGACCGAGCGGCGTTGCGTGCAGGACGATGGCGAAGACGACGGCGAGCGCGAGGAAGAACGCGATCGAGTACGGGATGTGCGTGCCGGGGATCGGAACGACGCCGATGCTCGCCAGACCGGTCGGAAAGCCGCCGATCGTGTCCGTCGGCAGGATTCCCTGTGCGATTCCGCGGTAGAGCGTCAGCGTTCCGATCGTCACCGCGAGCGACGGCAAGCCGATGCGAGTGACGAGGAAGCCGTTGAACGCGCCGAGGATCATGCCGAGCACGACCGCCGCGATCATCGCGGGCCAGATCGGCCAGCCGTGCTTGAAGAGCTCGGCCATGGCGACGCCGGAGAGGCCGAGCATCGAAGCGACCGAGAGGTCGATCTCCCCGGTGACGACGATCAGCGTGAGCGGGAGCGCCATGATCGCGACCTCGCCGACGTTCAAGCAGATGTAGAAGAGGTTGGTCGAGTGCAGGAAGTACGGTGAGACGCTGGCGCCGTAGGCGATCGTCCCGCCGAGGAGGACGAGCAGTAGGACCTCCCAGCGCAGGAGGGCGCCGATTCCGGTCCGCGCCGGGCGCGTGGCCGGAACCTCGTCGCCCGCAGGCAGCACCTCGTCGCCCGGCTTGAGGCTGTCGATGTCAGCCACGGGACCTCCTTCGCGTGCGCAGCGCAGGCGCGACCCGCACCGCAATCAACCGGTCGAACGCAATCGCACCGATGAGCAGCGCTCCCGCCACGGCACTGCTCCAAAAGGACGACACGTTCACGACGACGAGCGCGCTGTTGATCGTGTTCAGCAGGAGTGCGCCGAGCGCGGCACCGAGGACGGTGCCGCTGCCCCCGAAGATCGCCACGCCGCCGACGACGACTGCGGTGATGACCTGGAACTCGTAGCCGACGCCGGCGATGGCGTCGACCGAGCCGTAGTACGACAGCCAGACCGCGCCGGCGAGTCCGGCGATGCCCCCGCTGAGGACGAAAGCGAGAAACACGCGCGAGCCGACCGGGATGCCCGCCAGGCGCGCCGCTTGGGGATCCGACCCGATCGCATAGAAGTCGCGCGCCGTCCGAAACGTGCGCATGGCGTAGGTCGCGATCGCCACGGCAACGATGGCGATGATCGCGAGGTACGGGATTCCGGCAATCGTGCCGTAGCCGATCTTGTTGAAATTCGAGGGCAGCATGGAGGCGTTGACCTGGTTGCCGCCGGCCCAGGCTCCATCGATACCGCGGATGATGTAGAGCGTTCCGAGCGTCACGACCAGGCTCGGCACGCGGGCGATCGTGACGACGGCGCCGTTGACGATTCCGCATGCGACGCCGATTCCGAGGGCGAGCAGGAAGACGAAGACGAGCCGGACATGCGGATGATGGACGTAGAGCACACCGGTCGCGTACGCGGAGATGCCGAGGACCGACCCGATCGAGAGGTCGACGTTGCGGGTGACGATCACGATCGTCTCTCCGATCGCGAGCAGAGCGATGATCGACGCGCTCGAGAGAATCTGCTGCACGTTCGTCGCGCTGAGGAAGTGCGGGTTGTCGATCGTCGTCGCCACGACGACGATGACGAGCGCGAGGACGATGCCGAGCTCACGGAAGCGCAGGAGCAGCTCTGCGACGACGTGCGAGCTCGCCTGCGGCTCGACGAGCTTCTGATCCTCGGCAAGCGTCGTCATGCTGCCTCCTCGAACTGGCCGGTGGCTGCATGCATCAGCGAGTCCTCGTCGGCCTCGGCCCGGGCGAACTCGCGCATGACCCGACCCTCGAAGAGCACGATGATCCGATCGGCCATGCCGAGGACCTCGGGGAGCTCCGAGGAGATCATCAGCACGGCGACACCCTGCGCAGCGAGCTCGGAGAGCAGGCGGTGTACCTCCGCCTTGGTACCCACGTCGATGCCGCGCGTCGGCTCGTCGACGATCAGCAACGCCGGCTTGCGCGCGAGCCACTTCGCCAGCACGGCTTTCTGCTGATTGCCTCCCGAGAGCGTCCACACCGGGTTCGTCAACTTGCCGTACTTCAGCTGCAAGCGCAGCGCCCAGTCCCTCGCGAACCTCCGCTCCGCGCCGTGCGGGATCAATCCGGCGCGGCGTACGCTGTCGAGGGAGGCGAGTGCGATGTTGCGCTCGATCGAGAAGTCCATCACGAGCCCCTGCTGGCGGCGGTCTTCGGGAACGAGCCCGACGCCGGCCGCCATCGCCGCCGTCGGCGACCCCGCCGGCAAGCGCCGCCCGTCGACCTCGACCGAGCCTGCGTCCCACCGGTCGATCCCGAAGACGGCGCGGGCGACCTCGGTCCGGCCTGCGCCGACGAGGCCCGCAAGCGCAACGATCTCGCCCCTCCGCACCTCGAACGAGACGTCGGTGAAGACGCCCTCCCGAGTCAGGCGGTCGACCTTCAGGACGACCTGGCCCGGGTCGGCCGGGACCTTCGGAAACAGCGCCTCCATGTCACGGCCGACCATCGCCCGGATCACCGACTGGATCGTCAGCTCCTCGATCGGCTTCGTCAGGACGTGGCGTCCGTCGCGCATCACGGTCACCCGCCGGCAGATGGCGAAGATCTCTTCGAGGCGATGCGAGACGAAGAGCACTGCGCTTCCGCGCGCCCGCAACGTCTCGACGATGCCGAAGAGCCGGTCGACCTCCGTGCTCGTGAGAGCGGCGGTGGGCTCGTCCATCACGATCACCCGCGCGTTCGTCGTCAATGCCTTGGCGATCTCGACGAGCTGCTGGTCGGCGATCGACAGGCCGCGCGCCAGGCGATCAAGATCGAGGCGGACGCCGAGCTGCTGAAAGACGGCGGCCGCCTCGCGACGCATCCGCCGACCGTCGATGCGGCGAAAGCGCTTCAGCGGCTGCACCCCGATGAAGATGTTCTCGGCGACGCTCAGGTCCGGGAACAGCGTCGGCTCCTGAAAGATGATCGCAATCCCCGCGGACTGGGACTGCTTGGCATTGTCGAAGATGGCTTCCTCGCCGTCGACGACGAGTCGGCCGGCATCGGGCCTGTGAACTCCGGCAAGGATCTTGACCAGAGTCGACTTGCCGGCGCCGTTCTCACCGACGAGGCCGTGCACCTCGCCGCCATGGAGGTCGATGTCACCGTCCTCGAGCGCGTGGACGGCGCCGAAGCTCTTCTGGGCGTGCTCGAGAGAGAGCACTGGTTCGGGCTGCGTTGTCGTCAATGCTCACACCGAGGGGGCGCCGCAAGGTCGCGGCGCCCCCTCATCTCACTCGTTTAGAACTTGAACTTGTCGACGTTCTTGATCGTGAACGTGAACGGCGGGCCGAGAATCACCTGCGGCCGCCGGTCCGGGCCCCTGATGATCTTGTACCTGCCGAGCTTGCCGGCCGTGTACCTCTCGCCGACCTTGCCCGTGATCTTGCCGTCCGCGAGGGCCGCGATCGAGTAGCCGGCGAGGTACCCGAGGTCCTCGGGATTCCAGAGCTGGAACGCGGTCACGGTGTGGTTGTGCACGTACTTCTTCATCTGGCTCGGCAGTCCGAGACCCGTGAGCACGACCTTCCCCTTGTACTTCGAGGTGGAGAGGTACTGAGCAGCCGAGGAGATCCCAACTGTCGTGGGCGACTCGATCCCTTTCAGGCGCGGGTACGCCTGCAGCATGCTCACCGTCGCCTGCCGCGACTGAGCCGGGTTGTCGTTGCCGTAGTAGGTCTTCACGAGCTTCATGTTCTTGTAGACCGGCTTCCTCAGCTCGAGCTTCATGTACTTGATCCACGCGTTCTGGTTCGTGGCCGTCGAGGCCGCCGACAGAATCGCGAACTGACCCTTGTAGTTCATGAGCTTCCCCAACAGCTTGATCTGGTTCCGGCCGATCGTCTCGGTGTCCGCCTGGTTGATGAAGAGCGACCGGCAGTTGACGTCCGAGTCGAACGCGATCACCTTCGTGCCCTGCGCCTGGGCCTGCTGGAGCGCGGGACACACGGCCTGCGGATCGTTGCCGGCGATGACGATGCCGGCCGCATGCGCCTGGATCGCGGCCTGGATCGCCGGTTGCTGAGCCGCAGCGGTGTCCTCTGTGCCGGACGAGACGACCTGCTTGTGACCGAGCTTCGTGAGGGCGATCTTTCCGCCCCGGTCGGCGATGACCTCGTACGGGTTGAGCGTGTCCTTCGGGATGAAGTAAAAGGTCTTGCCTGCCGTCGAGCGGCTATTGGTCGCGAGCGCGGCCGTCACGGTGACGCCTGCAACGAGGGCCGCCGCCACCACAACCGCCCATCTGCGCTTGTGCATTGATGGTTCCTTTCGTGTGCGGGTTTGACTGACGAACCGGTGGGTGATGCGCCTCCTTCGCATCACCGGGGGTAGGCGGCAGTCACGCCGCCGTCGACGTTGATGACGTTTCCGGTCGACTTCGCCGAGCGAGGGCCAGCGAGGAAGGCGATCGCCTCGGCCACGTCTTCCGGATAAACGTTGACCCCGAGCTTCGTTCGGCCGCGATAGAAGCTCTGGAGGTCGTGCTCGGGCACGCCGTACGTGCTCGCGCGGTCCGCCTTCCAGTCGGACGACCAGATGCCGGAGTCCTGGATGACGGCGTCGGGGTTGACGGTGCTGACACGAATGCCGTGGGGGCCCCCTTCCTCGGCAAGGCAGCGGGCGAGGTGGAGCGACGCCGCCTTTGCCGAGGAGTACGCGGCGGCGTTTGCTCCTGCAACAAGGGCATTTTTCGATCCCACGAAGACGAGCGACCCGCCGCGTCCTTGTTCGATCAGGACGCGGAACGCCTCACGCGCCGCCAGGAAGTAACCCCGTGCGAGCACGGCGAAGTTGAGCTCCCAATCGTCGAGGCTGGTCTCCGTCAGCGACGCGCTCGTCGCGAGACCGGCCGACGCAACGAGAATGTCGAGGCCTCCATAGGCGAGGACGGTCTCGGCGATCATCCGTTCCACAGCGACCTCGTTCGTGACGTCGGCGGCGACCGCGACCGCACGCCGCGGTCCGTGGGCAACAACGATCTCGTCGGCGACTTCGTGGGCGCCTTCCTCGTTGAGATCGGCGACGACGATGTGCGCCCCGCGCTGCGCCAGCAGGCGCGCGGTCGCGCGTCCGATTCCGCTCGCTCCGCCGGTGATCACGGCGATACGTCCTGCAAGCTCGCCTCGCGGCGGTGCCTGCGCGAGCTTGTAGCGCTCCAAGGGCCAGTATTCGATGGCGAATGCTTCTGCCTCCGTGAGTGAGCGGAATCCGCCGATCGCTTCGGCGGCATCCTCGACGGCGATGGCACGGCGGTAGAGATCTCGCGTCGTACGTGCGCGCGCTGCATCGCTGCCGCTGGTCACGATGCCGAGCCCGGGGATCAGTACAACCCGCGGACCGGCCGGATCGATCGAAAACGGTCGGCTTTCGGGCGTCAGGTTGCGATCGTAGTAACCGCGGTACCACTCCGCGTACTCCGCGACGCCTTCCCGAAGCGAGTCCGCAAGCTCTGCGGCGCCGTCGGTCGACGGATCGAACTGGACGGCAAGCGGCTTGTGCTTGGTGTTGATCAGATGGTCCGGACACGGGGCCCCGACCTGGCTGACCTGGGGCCCCCGCTGCGAGGATGCGAACGCGACTGCCTCCGGGCTGCGGTCGACTTCCAAGACAACGCCGTCTGTGTCGGCAAGAAGCGCCCCACGCAGTGCGGGAAGTGATCGCAGGAGGAGCAGCCGGGCCTCCTCCTCCCGGCATGCCGGGACCTTCGGGCCGCCCAGCCCGAAGTGCGAGGCGCCGGTCCGGTCGAGCGAATTCGCGGCTCTGGAGACGAATTCGATCGTGCGCCGGTAGCTGTCTTCGCTCGTCTCACCCCACGTGACCAGTCCGTGCTTCTCCAGCAACACGCCATGCGCGTCCGGATGTCTGTCCAAGAGGTTCGCGACTCTGCGAGACATGTCGAAACCTGGACGCTGGTAGTCGAGCCAGACCGCCTCGTCTCCGAACGTTTGATCCGCCAGCTCGCGTCCGTCGGGCGATGACGTCAGGGCGATGATCGCGTCAGGGTGAGTGTGGTCGACGTGCGCCGCCGGAATGAAGGCGTGGAGAAGCGTCTCGATCGACGGCCGCGGCTGGTCAGGCGCGAGCGCGCAGCGGAGGAGATAGTCGACCATGGATGCGTCGTCCATCGCTTCGCGTCCGCGCAGTGGAAGGATCTCGTCGAGGCGAAGCGCAGCGAAGCCGGTCGCGGCGATCGTCGCGAGATCGGTGCCGGAGCCTTTCACCCAGAGCACACGCTCCCGCCGGCCGGCGTGGTCCGTGACAACTGCCTTCGCGGACGTGTTCCCTCCGCCCTGGTTCGCAAGAGCGCGATCCGCGCCGAGCAGATGCGAGCGAGCGACGAGGACCTCGAGGACATTGCCGTTCATCGCGCCGTCCCACCGGTCCTTCGGGGGTGGAATCCCGTGTCGTGCTCCCGCGACTTCGGTCATGCGCGCACCTCGAGCGCCGGCAGCGCGACAGCGGCCGAGAAGCGCTCCCGCGCGTCGGACCACGTCGGCGAGTCGCGTGGCTCGTACATCGTCGGCGCAACCGACGCCGTCACGATCTCCCGGGCTTCAGCGAACGACGCTATCTCGCCGAGGGAGATGGCCTGAACAAGGAGGTTTCCGAGGAGCGTCGCTTCTTCCGGGCCGGCATGCACCTGCAAGCCAGACGCAGCCGCCGTCCATCGGCATAGCAGCTCATTGCGCGCCCCGCCGCCGACAATGTGGATCTCGCGCGGCGACGTGCCGGTCACCGACGCGAGCACGTCGACAATCTGCGCGTGTTTCAGAGCGAGGCTCTCGAGAACGCAGCGCACGACGGCGCCGGGCTCGTCGGGCTCAGCCTGGCCGGTGTGAGCGCAGAAGGCGCGCACGCGAGCAGGCATGTCGCCCGATTCGGTGAACGCGGGGTCGTTCGGCTCGATGAACGACTGCAGAGCTGGTGCCTCCTTTGCGAGCGCGATGAGCTGATCGAACGAATAGGCGTGACCCTCGAGCGCCCATGCGCGGCGGCACTCGTCGACGAGCCACAGGCCGGTGACGTTGCGCAGCAGACGGAAGGTCCCGCTCACGCCGCCTTCGTTCGTCAGGTTGGCTGCAAAGGCCGCTTCGGTGATCACGGGCTCGCCGACCTCGAGGCCCACGAGGGACCAGGTCCCGGCACTAATGAACACCGACGACGTTGCCCTGAACGGGACCGCCGCAACGGCGGAGCCCGTGTCGTGGGTCGCGACCGCCACGACCGCTGCGTCGCCTAGTCGGGTGTCGTCCACAACGTCATCGATCAGAGGTGCGAGCCGGGTCCCCGGCTCCACGACCTCCGGCAGCAGTCGTGCCGGAACATCCAGCCGCTCGAGCAGATCGGTCGCCCATTCGCTTCTCCGCGGATCCCAGCACTGGGTTGTCGTCGCGTTCGTCAGCTCCGACACTCGGGTGCCGCAGAGCCAGTGGTGCATGAGGTCGGGAACGAGCAGGAGCGTTTCGCCGGCCGCGAGCACGGGGTCGTCGTCTGCGGCCATCGCGGCGAGCTCGAAGACCGTGTTGATCGGCATGAGCTGAATGCCGGTCCGCTCGTAGAGCTCCCGCGCAGGGACCCGCTCCAGCGTGCGCTCCATCGCGTGTGCGCGGCGCGAGTCACGGTAGTGCACTGGGTTTTGGAGAAGCTGTCCGCGCCGGTCGACGAGACCGAAGTCGACGCCCCAGGAGTCGACCGCAAGGGAATCGACCCGTCCCGCCTCTCGCCCCGCCGCTCGGAGACCGTCGAGAACGTGTCGGTACAGACCGACGATGTCCCATTGGAGCGAGCCCCGCGTTCGCACAGGCGTATTCGGAAAGCGGTGGACTTCCGTGACGGTCAGGCGTTCGCCGTCAAACCTCCCGACGGCCACGCGACCGCTTTGCGCCCCGAGATCGACGGCGGCCATGACGGCCATCAGCCGACTGCCTCGTCGTTCCGGACCGCCCGCCGGAGGTCGCGTGGCCGGAGCACCGGGGGCTCGCGCGGCCCGGGGTCGACCACCATGACGTCGACGCCGGCGGCCCTCCAGGCATTGACTTCTTCTCTGGGTGCGCTCGAGTCTGTGACGATGCCGGCGAGATCCCCCGTCGCGACGAACGCAAGGAGCGCGCTGCGATGCCACTTCGTCCCGTCGAAGATCCCGAAGACCTGCTCGCACGCGTCTGCCATCTCCTGCTTGATCCGCACCTCGTCGGGGTTCAGATCCATCAGCCCTCGCTCGAGGCTGAGCCCGCGCGCGCCGAGGAAGCCCTTGTTGATGCGCGTGGTACGAAGCACGTCCGCGCCGAGGTCACCGACGAGCGACATCGCCGACAGCCGGAGCAGCCCACCGGTGACGAGGACGGTGATTCCCGGTGCGTCCGCCAGCGCGGTGGCGACGAGCAATCCATTCGTGACCACGACGAGCTCTCGCTTGGCGCGCAACTCGAGCGCGAGGTAGTACCCCGTCGTGCTGGCGTCGAGCGCCACCGCCTCCCCCTCGTCAACCATTGCGGCTGCGGCGCGGGCGATGGCTTGCTTGCCCTCGACCTCGAGTCGCAGGCGGAGGTCGAACCCGACCTCCGATTGGCCCTGCTGCAGCGCCCGCACGCCGCCGCGGATGCGGGCGACCAGCCCCTGCTTCGCGAGAACCGTCAGGTCGCTCCGGACGGTGACCTCCGAAACCGAAAATGCTTCCGCAAGTTCCGTAACGTGAACCGAATCGCGGTTCTCGAGCATCTGCAGGACGTGTTGCATCCGCTCCTGTTGCGAAAGACCGCGAGAGATTGGGTCGTGGCCGATGGTCTCGACCCTACGCCTCGCGTCGTGCGAAAGTCAATAGCCTTCTCGTTGACTTTCGAAACGATTCAGATCGAAAGCAAATGCGTAAGCAAGGAGGCCACGTGACACAGCGCAGCGCATTCGTCCTTCAGGTCCGTCCCGAGCGAATCGGCGAGTACGTCCGGGCGCATCGAGAGGTATGGCCGGAGATGCTCGACGCCCTCCGCGGCGCCGGCGTCCGGAACTACACGATCTTCCGCCACGGAAATCAGATGTTCGGCTACTTCGAAGCCGACGATCTCCAGGCCGCCGCGCACTACCTCGCGGAGCAAGAGGTTTCGGAGCGATGGCAGGACGCGATGGCGGAATTGCTCGAGCAGCGCGTGCCCGACAGCGGTCCGCCGCCACTTGAAGAGGTCTTCCGGCTCGACTGAGGCTCCGGCGCTGCTGTGCCGCCGCGGTCAGCCTGAACGCGGCCCGATCGCCTTCGCGAGCCAGTAGTTCTCCCAGCGCGCGAACTTCGTGCAGACGTAGTCGCACTCCTGAAACAAGCCGAAGACCGTGCTGCCCTTCGGTGGGATGCCGCCGTCCGGCAGGATCTGGACGCGACCGTGCGGCAGGCCCGACTCAGCGGCGTGCCACCGCGCCTGCGCCTGCGCGCCGCGGTCGTCGTAGTCGATGTAGATCGTGCTCCCGTTCGCGAAGGCGCGGTCGAGCAGCGCCGGCACGCCGGCGTCGAAGAGGACGGTCCGACTGGGACCTCGCGTCCGATACTCATGCAGGAATTGCACGAACTGAACGGCCACGGCGGCCGCGAGCACGGCCGTCGCAACCCGGGCGGCATTGCGCCGCCGGGCCGCCTCGACGAGCGTTTCGAGCGCCGGGATCGCTAGAACGAGCAACAGAACCGGTAGCGCGGCGAGGCGGATCGCGTTGTACCGATCGACCGTGAGAGCAGCTGGGACTGGAACGAGCAGCGTCGCGAGCAGCACGTACCGCCACCAGAGATCGTCGCTTCTGCGCATCAGCACGATCACGACGCCGCTGAGCGCGAGCACCATCGCGGCGCCGAAGAAGGCTCCGTAGCCGCCGTTGTGGATGTACGGAGCTGGGTCACCCGCGGTCGCCCAGTGCCACGGATCGATGTCTCGAAACCAGTTCCCGATCGCCTGGAGAACGAGGCCGATCCCGGACACGTCGCGCGAGATGCTCGTCGCGCCGTATCTCGCGGTCAGTGCGCCGGGATGGTGCAGCGCGTAGAGGCCGAGCGGAACGAGGAAGGCGGCGAACGTTCCCCAGGCAGCGGCGAGCCAGGTCCACCGCCCGCGCCCCGCGAACACGACGAGCGCTGCAGCGAGGAGCGGCCCGAGCAGACGATTCCCTGTGTACGAGTAGAGGAGGAGGCCGAGCACACAGCCGACGACGATCCCCTCCGCGACCGTCCAGAGCCTTCGCTGCCAACTCCGCAGCAGTGCAAGCAACAGCAAGGTGAGGAGCAGCGGCTGTATCGAGACCTCGAGCGCGACGCGGCCGACCTCGAACAGCCACGGCGTCAAGCCCGCCAACACCAGGACGATCACGGCCACCGGGTAGCTGCCGGTGCGCCTGTGGGCGAGAAGCCCGAGCAGCAAGACGGCCGCGAGGACGAGCATGGCCGACAACCCACGCGCGACCTCCGCCTCGGGCCCGGTGATCCTGAAGACGCCTGCGAGCACGTAGGGATAGAGCGGGCTCTTGTAGTCCCCGAACGACCGGAAGAACAGCGGCAGGAACGCGCCGTCCTCGTCTCGCAGGCTGGTCGAGATGGAATACGCGTTGTACGAGAGTGCCGCCTCGTCGCGGTGGTACCCCGGCGGGTTCGAAGGCGTGATCCACAGCTGAAAGGCCACGATCGCGAGGACTGCGCCGACGCCGAGCAGGACTGCGGGCCGTTGCACGAGAGAGCGAGGAGCGGCGCCTTCTGAGCTCACGCCTTCGGACGGGCGAGCCACCGGGCGATCATAGAGAGCGGTGTGGCGGGCCTAGCCCGGTGAACATCCGCACGACCGGCGGATGATCAGCTCGACCGGAACGCGAACTTCGGTCGGCGGCCCGAGCGATCCGGTCTGAATTGCGTGCAGGAGGAGTGACGCCGCCAGCTCGCCCAACGCTCGCTCGTTCCGCGCGAGTGCCGTGATCGGCGGATCGAGCAGGTCGGCGAAGAACGGATCGTCGAACGAGACGACGGCGACGTCCTCCGGGACGCGCAGCCCGAGCTGCCGGGTTGCCTGGATCGCCCCGACGGCGAGAGTGTCACCGGCGCCGACGATCGCCGTCGGACGAGCGCCCGAAGCGAGCACGCCGGCCACCGCCTCGCGCCCGCTCTCGACCGACCAGACGTCGTCCCCGAAGCACAGCAGCTCCGACGCGACCTCGAGGCCCGCGGTCGCCATTGCCGCACGGAAGCCCTCGAGGCGCTCGATGCCCGAGGTGAAGTGCGGCGGGCCGCCGACGTACGCGATGCGTTCATGTCCGTGAGAGCGGAGATGGCCGACGAGAAGCGAGATCCCGTCTCTGTTGGCTTTGGCCACGTGGCCCGCACCGGCGCCCGCGACGAGGTTGTCGAAGAAGACCACCGGGACGCGGGGCGTGTCGGTGAAGCCCCCCGAGGTCGCGAGCAGCACGCCGTCCACCCGGTGCGCGAGGAGCGTCCGTAGAGCGGCGGTCTCGCGCGAGGCCTGGCGCTCCGTGTTCATCAGGATCACCTCGTAGCCCGCTCGTTCGAGGGCATCCTGCGCGCCCTTCACCGCCCGCGCATAGAAGCCGACGCCGATGTCCGGGACGATGACGCCCGCGAAGGAGGAGGCGCGCGTCCTCAGCGAGCGTGCCACGCGGTTCGGCTCGTAGCCGAGGCGCCGGGCGGCGGCCTGGACGCGACGGCGCGTACCGTCCTGTATCGAGCTGTCCGGTCGGAGTGCGCGGGAGGCGGTCGACAGCGAGACCCCCGCTGCCGCGGCGACCTGAGCGAGCGTCGGATGGCCCTGTTCGGTTGTCACCGGCGTGAAAACGTTGCCACCATTCCTGCCTTGAGATAGCACCGAAGGTCTGGCTTGACAAGGGCAACACGCTGTGGAAACGTTGCCAACCGCAGGATGAGGGCCGCGGAGTATACCACTGCCGCACGCCGCCTTCGCCGGGCCCGGCTCGGACTGGCCGGTCTCGGGCGGATCGGCCTCCTGCATGCGACGAACCTGACTGGACGCGTGAACGCGGCAGAAGTCGTTCGGGTCGTGGACACGGACGAGTCGCTGGCGCGTGTCGTCGGCGAGCGGTTGAACGTCGAGTGGGGGACGAGCTACGACGATCTCGTCTCCGATCCCGACGTCGACGGCGTCGTGATCGCCACGCCGACGCCGCTTCACGTCGAGATGATCGAACGGGCGGCCGCGGCGGCGAAGCACGTGTTCTGCGAAAAGCCGATCTCACTCGACCTTCCGTCGACGCTCGCGGCCGTCGACGCCGCGCGCGACGGCGGCATCGCTCTGCAGGTCGGGCTCCATCGGCGCTTCGATCCGGATTGGGCGGCGGCCGCCGAGCGCATCCGCGCCGGCAAGCTGGGTGACGTCTACCTCTTCCGCACGACCCTTCGCGACAAGCAGCCGCCGCCGCTCGACTACATCAAAGACTCCGGCGGCTTCTTCGTCGACGTCACGATCCACGACCTCGACACCGCACGCTGGCTGGTCGGGGAGATCGAGGAGGTGACGGCGTTCGGCGCGGCGCTGTCGGACGAGAAGTTCGTCGAAGTCGACGACGTCGACAACGCAGTCGTCGCGCTTCGCTTCGCCGGCGGTGCGCTGGGCGTGATCGACGAGAGCAGAGTCGCCGGGTACGGCTACGAGTGCTCGACGGAGGTCGTAGGGTCCCGCGCGACCGTTCGGATCGGCGACCACCGTCGCACCCACGACGTCTGGCTCACGCCGGGAAGCGCGGCGGTAGATTGGGTCGACGACTTCACGGAGCGCTTCCCCGATGCCTATGCGCTCGAGCTCGAGAGCTTCGCGACGGCCATCCTCGAAGGGCGGCCGCCGGCGGTGACCGGCGAGGACGCGCTCGCCGCGTTCGTCTTGGCGCAGGCGTGCGAGCGCTCTTTCCGCGAGGGCCGGACGATCCAGCTGCGACACGAGGAGCGTGTGGGGCGTGTCAGCTACGAGGCAGCGTGAGCTGCCGCGTGGAAGGGGAAGGGGGAAACCGGGAGGTTTCCCCGATGTCGATCCTCGATGCTCGCGGCGCGAGCATCGAAGCGATCCTCCAGAAGAAGGGGGCTCGTGGGGGAAACATGGTTTCCCCCACGCGGACCGAGCGAAGCGAGGGAGGAGGCGGCTTGATTCCTGGACGAAAGGAGGTCCATCGTTCGCAGGTCGATGCACTCGACGACCGGGAGACATGAAGGGCGAAGGAAAGGAGAGTCCCAATGACTGAACGTGAGCTCGTCGAGCTGGAGGAGGAGGAAGAGCTCGGGCTCAACCGGCGCGACCTGTTCATCAGGGGCGGCCTGCTCGCCGCCGGAGCCACGGTTCTCGGGTCGCGGGCGGAGGCGGCCCTCGGCGCGGCCAACGCGACGATCAAGATCGCCGTCGTCACGCACGGCGACACCGGTTCGTTCTGGTCGGTCTTCAAGAAGGGTGTCGACCAGGCGGCCAAGGATCTGAAGTCGCGAGGCGTGAGCGTCACCCAGGTCTACGCGAACAACGACGTGCCGAAGCAGGTCTCCGGCATCAACGCGGCGATCTCCGCACGAGCCAAGGTGATCGCAACGTCCGTCCCGGATGCCAGTGCCCTTCGGGATCCGCTGAGGAAGGCGTCGTCGAAGGGCATCGAGATCATCACGGTGAACTCGGGGCTCGGCGCGTTCGACTCCCTGCCGACGTACATGGTCCACGTCGGACAGACGGAGACCCTCGCCGGCCGAGGGGCCGGGAAGCAGTTCAAGAAAGCCGGAATCAAGAAACTCTTGGTGGTGATCCACGAGGCAAGCAACTCGGGGCTGCAGCAGCGGGCGACGGGGGTGAAGTCGGTGCTTGGCCCGAGCAAGGTCAAGGTTCTGACGATCCCGAACGCGAAGCAGGACATCCCGGGGACGAAGGCCAAGGTCAAGGCAGCGTTCAACGCCGACAAGAGCCTCAACGCGTTCCTGGGCCTCGACCCGGACGTGACCATTCCGTGCATCTCCTCGTGCCCGAAAGGCACGAAGATCGGGACGTTCGACGTCGGCGGCGCGATCAAGCAGATCCAGCAGGGCAAGATGCTGTTCGCGATCGACCAGCAGCAGTACCTGCAGGGCTATCTACCCGTCGTGTTCGGGATGCTCTACGTGACGAACCTCAACACCGTCGGCAACGGGTCACCGGTGCTCACGGGGCCCGGGATCATCAACAAAGCGAACGCCAACAAGGTGGCGCAGCTCGCATCCAAAGGCACGCGCTAACGACCCGCGTGGTGGGCGGCCGCTCGGCCGCCCACCCGCCGGGAGCGTGAGGATATGCGATTACCGAGACGACAGTCGAGAGTGCTCCCCGGGACGAGCGGCTCGTAACGGTCGGCTGGTTCAAGCGCCTGCTGATGCGTCCGGACATCGGCGCGCTGCTCGGGGCGATCGGCGTCTGGCTCGCGTTCGGGTATTTCGCCCGAGACGTCAACTGGCTGAGCGATCCTTCGATCGCTGCGGGGTGGACCGACCAGGCGGCGCAGTACGGCATCGTCGCGGTCCCGGTCGCACTGCTGATGATCGGCGGCGAGTTCGACCTCTCGGCCGGCGTAATGATCGGCAGCTCAGGGCTGCTCCTCGGTTACCTGACGACCTTTCAGGACATGAACGTCTGGCCCGCGATGGTTCTCGTGCTCCTGTTCGGGCTCCTCGTCGGCTTCATCAACGGGCTGACGGTGATCAAGACGAAGCTGCCGAGCTTCATCGTCACGCTCGCGACATTCTTCATCCTGCAGGGCGTCAACGCGGCCGGGACGCTCAAGCTCACGGGCCAGACCG
>JBKPDB010000025.1:0-5505 GCA_046727655.1 Actinomycetota bacterium | reverse complement strand
CGAGTGAACGCGATGTCGCCGCTACGGCGTCGCTTGCGATGCCGTTTAGAGATCGCGCGGCTCCGCCGCGCGATCGTCTTACACCACAATCGGCTCACCGCTCACAACTCTCTCAAAGACAAGCTCGTTGGCGTGCGCGTCTACGCGAACGGTGTCGCCGTCGGCAAACTCGCCTTCGAGGAGCCGCAGCGCGAGTGGGTTTTCGACCAGGCGCTGGATCGCACGCTTCAGCGGACGCGCGCCGAACGTCGGATCCCAGCCTGCCTCCGCGAGGGCGGCCTTGGCGTCGTCCGTCAGCTCGAGCTCGATGCCGCGTTCCGCAAGCCGTGCGCGCAGGCGTGCGAGCTGGAGCTCGACGATCTCCGCGAGCTGCTCCTTCGTCAGCCGCTTGAACTCTACGATCTCGTCGATCCGGTTCAGGAACTCCGGCCGGAAGAACTCGCGCATCTGCTCCTGCGAGCGGAGGTTCGAGGTCATGATCAGGACCGTGTTGCGGAAGTCCACGGTGCGCCCGTGCCCGTCGGTGAGTCGGCCGTCGTCGAGGATCTGGAGCAGCACGTCGAAGACCTCGTTGTGCGCCTTCTCGATCTCGTCGAGGAGGATCACGGAGTACGGCCGCCGCCGGATCGCCTCCGTCAGCTGGCCTCCCTCGTCATAGCCGACGTAGCCCGGCGGCGCGCCGATGAGCCGCGCCACCGTGTGCCTCTCCTGGTACTCCGACATGTCGAGGCGCACCATCGCGCGGTCGTCGTCGAACATGAACTCCGCGAGAGCTCGCGCCAGCTCGGTCTTGCCGACGCCCGTCGGGCCGAGGAAGACGAACGAGCCGATCGGCCGGTTCGGATCCTGCAGCCCGGTGCGTGCGCGCCGCAGCGCATTCGCAACGGCCTCGACGGCCTCGTCCTGCCCCACGACGCGCTGGTGCAGGCGCTCCTCCATCTGGATCAGCTTCTCGGTCTCACCTTCGAGGAGACGATCGACGGGGATGCCCGTCCAGCGGGCCACGACGCCGGCGACGTCGTCCTCGTCCACCTCTTCCTTGACCATCGCATTCTCGGGCTGCGTGCCGTCGCGCTGCGCGAGCTCGCGCTCCAGCTCGGGGAGCTCGCCGTGGCGGATCTCGGCGGCGCGATTGAAGTCACCCGCGCGCTCCGCCCGCTCGAACTCCATGCGTAGCTCGTCGATCCGCTGGGTGATCTCCTTGACGCGGTCGAGCGCTTCCTTCTCCTGGTTCCAGCGAGCCTGCAGCTCGGCGAGGTGCTCCTTCGCCTCGGCGAGCTCGCGCTCGAGCGGCTCGCGCACGTCGCCGGCTTCCTTCGCCATGGCAGCGAGCTCGATCTCCAGCTGGCGCACGCGGCGATTCGCCTCGTCCAGCTCGAGCGGGCTCGAGTCGATCTCCATCCGGAGCCGCGAGGCGGCTTCGTCGACGAGGTCGATCGCCTTGTCCGGCAGGAAGCGGTCGGCGATGTAGCGGTCGGACAGCACGGCGGCCGCGACGAGGGCGGCGTCACGGATGCGGACGCCGTGATGCGCTTCGTAGCGCTCCTTCAGGCCGCGGAGGATCGCGATCGTGTCGGCGACCGTGGGCTCGCCGACGAAGATCGGCTGGAACCGCCGCTCGAGCGCCGCGTCCTTCTCGATGTGCCTGCGGTACTCGTCGAGCGTCGTCGCACCGATACAGCGCAGCTCGCCGCGCGCGAGCATCGGCTTCAGCAGGTTGCCGGCGCTGACGGCGCCCTCGGCTGCGCCGGCGCCGACGATCGTATGCAGCTCGTCGATGAAGAGGATCACCTGCCCCTCGGCCGACTTGATCTCGTTCAGCACCGCCTTCAGGCGCTCCTCGAACTCGCCCCGGTATTTCGACCCTGCGATGAGGGCGCCGATGTCGAGCGCCCACACGCGCTTGCCCTTGAGGCCTTCCGGGACGTCGCCCGCGGTGATGCGCTGCGCCAGCCCTTCGGCGATCGCCGTCTTGCCGACGCCGGGGTCGCCGATCAGCACCGGGTTGTTCTTCGTACGCCGCGAGAGCACCTGGATCACGCGGCGGATCTCCTCGTCGCGGCCGATGACCGGATCGAGCTTGCCCTCTTCCGCCGCCGCGGTGAGGTCGCGGCCGAACTTCTGCAGCGCCTGGTAGGTCTCCTCGGGATCCTGTGACGTGACGCGCTGGCCGCCGCGGACGGTCTTGATCTTCGCTTCCAGCTGGTCACGCGGCACGACGTCGAGCGCGAGCAGCAGGTGCTCGGTCGACACGTAGTCGTCCTCCATCCGCCGTGCCTCGTCGGCGGCCTCGTCGAGCACGCGCGAGAAAACAGCAGAGACGTTCGGCTGCTGCTGCATGCCCTGCACCGACGGCTTGCCGCGGAGCGTCGCCTCGGCGTGAGCACGAAGCTCGGCCGCGTCGGGGACGAGCTGCTGCGGCAGCTCCTGGTCGAGGAGCGCCAGCAGCAGATGCTCTGGATAGAGCTCTGGGTTGCCGAGCCGGCGCGCGAGCTCCTGCGCTCCCGCGACGGCCTCCTGGCTTTTCAGTGTCAGCTTGTTGAAGTCCAATTCGCTCCTTGTCCTCTACTGCGTGTTGGAATCAATTCGATCGGCGGCTTCCAGGGGACGAGCTCCCGGCGGTACTGCCGATGGACCTCGCCGATGGCTTCGCGCATCTCGCGCTCCATCCGGTCGAGGCGGGCGCGCATTCGCCGCAGCTCGTCCTCGAGCCGGAGAACCTGTTCGACGCCGGCGAGGTTGAGCCCCAGCTCGTTCGTCAGCTGCTGGATCAGGCGCAGCCGCTCGAGGTCTGCCTCGGAGTAGAGCCGGGTGTTCCCGGCGGTCCGCTTCGGGCGGATGAGGCCCTTGCTCTCGTAGATCCGCAGCGTCTGCGGATGCATGCCTACGAGCTCGGCTGCGACGGAGATCATGTAACGCGGGCGATCGTCCATCAGTCGCCTTCCTCGTCGAGCCGGCGCCAGGCTTGGAGCTGCCTTCGGCGCATGTACACGAAGGTGGCGAGCACGACGACCGTTCCGACGCCGACGAGGATCAGAACGGCGACCTTCATCCGAACAGCGCCTCCCTCGGATCCTCACGGGAAACGCGCTGCAGCTCCTCGAGCGCCTCGCGCTCCTTCTTCGTCAGCTTCTTCGGGACGGTCAGCCGGAGGCGCGCGATCAGGTCGCCCTTGCCGCCTCCCTTGCCGAGCTTCGGCGCGCCGTGGCCGCGAATGCGCAGCTGGCGGCCGTCATGCGAGCCGGCGGGAACCTTCAACGAGACGCGGTCGCCGTAGGGCGTCGGTACCTCTACCGTCGCGCCGAGGGCAGCCTCGGCGTACGTCACCGGAACGTCGACGACGAGATCCGACCCACGCCGCTGGAACAGCTTCGACGGCTCGACCCTCGTGACGACGTACAGGTCGCCGGCGGGGCCGCCTTCGGCTCCGACCTCGCCCTTCCCCTTCAGCCGGATGCGCGTCCCGTCCTTGACGCCCGCCGGGATCTTGACCGTGTAGCGCTTGAGGCGCCGCTCGCGACCGGTGCCGTGGCACTTGTGGCACGGTTTCTCGATCACGGTGCCGTTGCCGCGACAACGCGGGCACGGCTCGGACAGGGCGAAGAGGCCCTGGCTCTCCGAGACGACGCCTCGGCCGTGGCAGACGGGACAGATCACCGGCGCAGTCCCCGGCTCGGCGCCCGTGCCGCCGCACTCACGGCAGGCCGTCGTCACCTCGACGGGGATCTTCGTCTCGAGCCCTCGCAGGGAATCCTCGAACGAGAGCCGCACGTCGACCTCGATGTCGTTGCCGGGCTCGGGCCGCTGCCGGCGTGCTCCCGCACCCCGTCCGGCTCGGCCGCCGAAGAGGCCGCCGAACAGGTCGCCGAGATCGCCGAGATCGCCGACCGTGAAGTTGCCGCCGCTGCCGAAGTCGAAGTTGCGCGGGTCGAAGCCGACGCGTCCGTCCGCGGAGCCAACCGTGTCGTACTGCTTCCGCTTGTCCGGATCGGAGAGGACGTCGTACGCGTTCTGGACCTCCTTGAACTTCTCCTCGGCGGAGGCGTCGCCCGGATTCTTGTCCGGGTGGTACTGCGCCGCGAGCTTGCGATAGGCCTTCTTGATCTCGTCGGCGGACGCGCCCTTCTTCACGCCCAGCGTGTCGTAGAGCGTCGCCACTTACGCCTCGTGCATCTGCTGCGGCGCCGCGACCACAACTCGCGCCGGCCGCAGCACTCTGTCGCCCAGCTTGTAGCCCTTCTGGACCACCTCGATCACGGTTCCCTCTTCCTCGTCGGAGGGCTGCGAGAGCAGCGCCTCGTGCACGTGCGGGTCGAACTTCCCGTCCGTCTCGATCTCCGCGAGCCCTTCCTTCGTCAGCACGTCGGAGAGCGCGCGGTGGACGAGGCGAACACCCTCCTCGAGCTTTGCCTCCTCGTGCTCCGCGGCCGCTTCGAGTGCGCGGCCGAGATCGTCGAAAACCGGAAGCAGCTCCTTGACGAGGCGCTCGTTCGCGCGCTCGCTCAGAGCAGCCTGCTCACGTGCGCTGCGCTTGCGGAAGTTGTCGAACTCCGCGGCGAGCCGCTGCAGGCGGTCGAACAGCTGGTCCCGCTCGGTCTGAAGAGCGGCGACGTCGACCTCGACCTCGCCGCTCTCCTCGACCTGCGTTTCCTCTTCAGTGAGGGGACGCTCCTCGGTCATTACGCCTTCGGAGCCTCCTGCTCTTCGTCAATCACCTCGTAGTCGCCCTCTTCCACGACCTCCTCGTCAGACGAGCCCTCACCATCGGACGATGCGGTGCCAGAAGCAGCGGTCTGCTGCTGCTGCTGCTGGGCGGATGCGTAGACGGCCTCGGCCAGCTTGTGCGAGGCCTCCTGCAGCGACTCCGTCTTCGCGCGGATGTCGCCGACGTCGTCGCCTTCGAGCGCCTGCTTCAGCTCCATGATCCGGCCCTCGATCGTCGAGGCATCCGCCTCGTCGAGCGCCGAGCGATGCTCCTTGAGCGAGCGCTCGGTCTGGTACGCGAGCTGCTCGGCGTGGTTCTTCGTGTCCGCGACCTCGCGCAGGCGGCGTGCCTCGTCGGCGTGCGCCTCCGCGTCGCGGATCATCTGCTGAACCTCGTCCTCCTTGAGGCCCGAGCCGCCCTCGATCCGGATCTGCTGCTGGTTGCCCGTGCCGAGATCGCGCGCCGAGACGTTGATGATCCCGTTCGCGTCGATGTCGAACGACACGTCGATCTGCGGCATGCCGCGTGGAGCCGGCGGGATGCCGACGAGCTGGAACTTGCCGAGCGTCTTGTTGAACGCCGCCATCTCCGACTCGCCCTGCAGGACGTGCACCTCCACCGACGGCTGGTTGTCCTCGGCGGTCGTGAACGTCTCCGACTTCTTCGTCGGGATCGTCGTGTTGCGCTCGATCAGCCTCGTGAAGACACCGCCCTTCGTCTCGATTCCGAGCGAGAGAGGCGTGACGTCGAGGAGGAGGATGTCCTTCACCTCGCCCTTCAGCACGCCGGCCTGGATCGCG
>JBKPDB010000024.1:0-5406 GCA_046727655.1 Actinomycetota bacterium | reverse complement strand
GCACTCGACGGAGCGGGAATCGACCGCGCGGCGCTCGTCGGCGTCTCGCTCGGCGGGGCAACTGCTCTCGAGCTCGCCCTCGAGTCGCCCGAGCGAGTGACGGCTCTCGTCCTCGTCGGGACGGGTCTCGCAGGGCATGAGTGGTCGGACCAGGTCGAAGCGTTCGGAGCCGAAGAGGAGGAGGCCCTGGGGCGAGGCGACCTCGACGCAGCGATCACTGCCAATCTCCAGATGTGGCTGGCCGGGCCTCGTCGTTCGCTCGACGCCATCGATCCTTCCGTTCGCGAACGTGTCGCGGAGATGCAGCGCGATGCGTTCGTCCTGCAGAAGGGCCATGATGATCTGCGAGTTGTGCGTCTCGACCCACCTCCGTCACAGCGCCTCGGCGAGGTTCGCGTGCCTACGCTGATCGTCACCGGAGACGAGGACGTGAAGGACATCCACGAGATCGCCGACAAGCTCCACGCCGAGATCCCGGGAGCGCAGCGCGCGACGATCGCAGACGCGGCGCACCTGCCGAACCTCGAGCGGCCGGAGGAGTTCAACCGGATCGTCCTCGATTTCCTCGCCGAGCACACCGGTCACAACGGGAGGCACTCATGAGCGTGACGATTCGAACCGAGCCGGAGCTCGCAGAAGCCGACCCCGAGGTCGCGACTCTCGTCGCAGACGAGGTCGAGCGCCAGTCCTCGACGATCTGCCTGATCCCCTCGGAGAACTACGTGTCACGCGCGGTGCTCGAGGCGATGGGCACCGTGTTCACGAACAAGTACTCCGAGGGCTACCCGGGCCGGCGCTACTACGAGGGTCAACAGGTGATCGATCGCCTGGAGCCGGTGGCGATCGAGCGGGCGACGCGGCTGTTCGGGGTCGACCACGCCAACGTCCAGCCGTACTCGGGCTCGCCGGCGAACCTGGCGATCTATCTCGCCTTCTGCGAGCCGGGCGACACGGTGATGGGAATGGCGCTACCGATGGGCGGCCATCTCACGCACGGCTGGGGCGTGTCGGTGACGGGGAAGTGGTTCCGCGCCGTCCAGTACAGCGTTCGCCGTGACAACGGTCTCGTCGATCTCGACGAGGTGCGCGAGCTGGCACAGAAGGAGCGTCCCAAGATCATCTTTTGCGGCGGCACCGCGATTCCGCGCACGATCGACTTCGAGGGCTTCGCCGAGATCGCCCGCGAGGTGGACGCGATCCTCGTCGCGGACATCGCGCATATCGCCGGCTTGATCGCGGGCGGCGCTCATCCGTCGCCCGTCGGCCATGCCGACGTCCTCTCGACGACCACGCACAAGACGCTCCGCGGCCCACGCGGCGCGATGCTGATGTCGACCGAGGAGCACGCGAATGCCCTCGACCGCGCCGTCTTCCCCGGACTCCAGGGCGGGCCGCACAATCACACGACCGCTGCGATCGCAGTCGCCCTCGGCGAAGCACTGCAACCTGACTTCTTCGAGTACGCGCAGCAGGTGGTGGAGAACGCGAAGGCGCTCGCGGCAGGGTTGCTCGCGCATGGCTTCGATTTGGTCTCGGGCGGCACCGACACCCATCTGCTGCTCGTCGACCTGACGTCGAAAGGCGTCCCGGGCAAGGTCGCCGCCCAAGCGCTCGACCGGGCGAAGATCACGGTGAACTACAACACGGTGCCGTACGACCCGCGGAAGCCGTTCGACCCGTCCGGGATCCGCCTCGGCACGCCGGCCGTCACCACGCGCGGGATGACGCCGAGCGAGATGGAGCTGATCGCCCGCTGGATCAACGAAGGCGTCGACGCGGCGGGACGTGAAGACGAGGGAACGATCGCACGCATCGCCGGGGAAGTGCAGGAGCTGACGTCCTCCTTCCCGATACCCGGCGCGCGCGTCTAAGAGCTCCGGGCTTCTTCGAGCACGCCGTCCGACAGGCGCGGCCAGGCTTCCTTCGACCAATCGCCGAACTCGAGGTCGGTGAGAACGCCCAGCGCCACACCCGCCTCGGGATCGACCCACAGGAACGTGCCGCTCGCCCCGAAGTGGCCGAACGTTCGCGGCGAGTTGCGCGAGCCGGTCCAATGGGGTGACTTGTCGTCGCGCAGCTCGAAGCCGAGCCCCCAGTCGTTGGGATCGAAGCGGCCGAAGTCCGGCAGCACCCCTGCCAGGCCGGGGAACTGGACCATCGTTGCCTCGTCGAGCGTCTCCTGCGCGACGAGCGTCGGCCGCTGCAGCTCGCGGGCGAGTCGGAGCAGGTCGGCGAGCGTGCCGTGTAACTCCGAGGCCGCCGAGCCGCGGAGCTCCGCGTTCATTCCGAGCGGCTCCAGGACGCCGGCGGCAAGGTAGTCCGCGAAGGGCATCTCCGCGCGCGCCGCGATGTGCTCGGCAAGCGCGTCGAAGCCGACGTTGGAATAGACGCGACGCTGCCCCGGTCGGCCCGTCGGCGCACCGGGCTCGAACGGCAGGCCGGACGCGTGCGCGAGCAGGTGCCGCACCGTCGATCCTTCGGGGCCGGCCGGCTCGTCGAGGTCGATCGCGCCTTCCTCCGCCGCGACGAGGGCGCCGAGCGCGGTGGCGAGCTTCGTCACCGATGCCCAGCGCAGAACCTCGTTCTCCGCGCCGCGGCTCGCGACGATCTCGCCGTCGCGCGCGACGCCTGCGGCGACGGTCGCCGCGGGCCAGGCGTCGATCTGGCGGAGTGCTTCCAACGAGTCGCGATACGGGAGTGTGGCCTTTCTTGGGTTGGTCATTAGATCCCATTCGCAACCACACCGGCGAGCGTTTCCACCCGGCTCTGCGTGTGCCGCCCATTCGAGCGACGGCCTGACGCTTCCTGTATCAACGAGGCTGGTTTCACCCCGGATGCTTTTGGAGCCAGAGCCTTCCTCTTCACAGGCGTGACTTCCCGGAGACCTCCGGTAGGGGAACGATCCCAAGCTGCTTGCAGCCATAAGCGCGAAGGTTGAGTGCGGCGTTCGCATCACGGTCGAGCGAGCGGCCGCAGGCGCGACAATCGAAAGTCCGTTCCTTGAGTCCGGCAAGGCCCTTGATCCGCTGGTTCGGCACACCGCGAGCCGAACACAGCTGCGTCGAAGGATAGAAGCGCTCGGCGACGATGAGGCGAGCGCCATACCAGTCACTCTTGTAAGTGAGCTGACGCCGCACCTCTCCCATCCCCGCGTCACCGATGGATAGCGCGAGATGTCTGTTTCGCCGCATCGCCGTTGTCATGACCGACAACGATCTGACGAAGGTGAGCGAGCCGCGCCTCAGCGATACTAGGCCCGTGGAGCGCCGCCTCGTCTCCTCGGGCTCGCCGTTCGAGCCGAAGGTCGGCTTCTCGCGCGCCGTGCGCGACGGCCGGTATGTCTTCGTTGCCGGCACGTGCGCGGTGATGCCGGACGGCGGCGATCCGCCGCCGGATGCGTACGGCCAGGCGCGCCGCTGCCTGGAGATCATCCGCACCGCGCTCAACGAGGCAGGCGCGGACGTCGAACACGTGGTGCGTACCCGGACTTTCCTGGTCGACGCCGGTGACTGGGAAGAGGTCGGCCGTGCACACGGCGAGCTCTTCCGTGACGTCCGCCCTGCGAGCACGATGATCGTCGTCTCGGCGTTGCTCGATCCCCGCTGGGTCGTGGAGATCGAGGCCGACGCGCTGTTGCCCGAGCGGTAAGACTCCCGTATGGACTCAGACGGCAAGCAGATCTACCCGCCGTCCATCACCGGCAAGGGCGCTCGCTTCGCGCCGGGCGGCAGCGTTCTCGACCACGCGTTCGGCAAGAGCGATCCGTACACGCTCGGCGTCGAGGAGGAGTACATGCTGCTGGACGCAGAGACGTTCGACCTCGTCCAGCACATCGACACGGTGCTGGAGGCTGTCGCCGGTCACGAGCTCGAGCCCCGGATCAACGCCGAGCTGATGCAGTCGGTGCTGGAGATCGCGACTCCCGTCTGCCGGACACCGGCGGGGATCGACGGGCAGCTACGTCACATCCGCGGCTACGTCAGCGACATCGCCCGGGAGCAAGGGCTCCGCGTAGGCTCGGCGGGGACCCATCCCTTCAGCCTCTTCGAGCGCCAGCGCATCACCGCGCGCGACCGTTACCGCGCCCTCGTCGACCAGCTGCAATACGTCGCGCGGCGCGAGCTGATCTTCGGAATGCACATTCATGTCGCGGTGGACGACGCCGAGAAGGCAATCCAGGTAGTCAACGGACTGCTTCCGCAGCTCGGGCCGCTCCTGGCGCTGTCAGCGAGCTCCCCGTTCTGGCGCGGCGAGCCGACCGGCCTCCGCTCGAGCCGGCAGATGGTGTTCGCCGCCTTTCCCCGCTCCGGGCCGCCGCCGCGGTTCGAGAACTACGCGGATTACGCGGAGGTCGTCGGCCAGCTCGAGAAGACCGGCTGCATCGCCGACTACACGCACATCTGGTGGGACATTCGCCTTCACCCGCGCCTCGGGACGATCGAGATTCGGATCTGTGACGCCGTCACGCGGCTCGAGCACGTCGTGTCGCTGGTCGCGTACTGCCAGGCGCTCGTGAAGCTCTTCTCGGAGCGCTACGACCGCGACGACCCGATTCCGTCCTATCACCGCATCCTCACCACGGAGAACAAGTGGCTCGCGGGCCGCTATGGGCTCGAAGCGCCGTTGATGGACCTCGCGACCGGACGCCGAAACCGGATCCCGGTTGCGCAACTGATCCGCAGGACTCTGAAGGAGCTCGAGCCCCACGCGCGGGAGCTCGGCTCCGAGCGGGAGCTCGAGGGGATCGAGGAGATCCTGCGGAACGGCAACGGCGCCGACCGGCAGCTCCGCGTCTTCAGTGCGAACCGCGACATCGTCGAGGTCGTGAGCGAGATCGCCGACGCGACCGAGACCGCTACCGCCACTCCGCTGGCTCAGTAGGCTCCGCGGCGATGGTCGGGGCAGGTGAGAAGCTCGCAACGGCGTCGGTCTGGACCGCTCCGAACGAGCGGCGCACGGTCGAGGAGCTCACCGCGGATGGACCGGCCCTCATCCTCGTCTATCTCTTCGACTGGTCTTCGACCTGAACGAACGAGATGGAGCTCCTGCGTGACAGGAGCGCGGAGTTCGAGGAGGCAGGAGTGCGCGTCTTCGGGATGTCTCGCGACTCCGCGTGGTCGCACATCGCGTGGTCGCAGGCGCTCGACCTGAACTTCCCCTTGCTGTCGGACTGGAACGGTGAGGCCGTCCGCGCGCTCGGCGTCGAGCGTGAGTGGCGCGGACACACGGGCCTCCCCGAAAGAAGCGCTTTTCTCGTCGACAAGGGCGGTACGGTCCGCGGCGCATGGCGCTACGAGACGGCCGAGGTGCCGGACTTCGACGAGTTGCTTCGGGCCGCGCAAGCTTCGTAGCGCTCGCAGTCGCGCTCTACCTCGCGGGCGGGGTCGTCGCGACGTGGCCCGCAGT
>JBKPDB010000023.1:0-13614 GCA_046727655.1 Actinomycetota bacterium | reverse complement strand
TCGCTGCCGCGCGGAACGCGCGTCGGCCGCCAGTCCCCGGTCGGGAACGAGAGCTGAATCGGGCCGGCGACCGCGACGCCGACCGGCGAATGCCGAACGTGCGTCCACGAGTGCCCGAGCAGGAATCCCGCAGCGCCGAGGCCCGCGCAGAGCAAAGCGCCCGCCGCGAGAAGCCACCGCGCGGGGAGCGCCCGTCCCTCGTCCGCGACGATCACGGGGGCGCGGCGCAGCACGCCTGGATCGACGACCGTCTCGCTGAACTGTCGCCGGCTGTTCGCTGCCGGCTGCTGAGCGCGATCCGCAAGCGGCGTGCCCGTGGGATGCCGCTCGAGCGCCGTCTGCGCCGCGTTCACGAGCTCGGTCGCGCTCGGATAGCGCTCCGTCGGTTGCTTCGCCAGCCCGCGGGCAACCACAGCGTCGAGCTCGGCGGGCAGCTCCGGCCTGTGTGCCGAGAGTCGCGGCGGCGGCTCCGAGACGTGGGCGTAGAGGACAGCCGCCTCGGTGTCGCGCGGGTACGGCACCTCCCCCGCGAGACACTCGTACAGCACCGCGGCGAAGGCGTAGCGGTCGCTCGCCTCCGTCACCGGCTCGCCGCGCACCTGCTCCGGCGAGACGTAGTCGAGCGAGCCCACGTACGTGCCGGCCTTCGTCAGCTCGCGGACATCGTCCGACTTCGTCAATCCGAAGTCGGCGAGATACGCGCGGTCGCGGCTGCCGACGAGCACGTTCTGCGGCTTGACGTCGCGGTGGACGAGACCGAGCTCGTGCGCTGCGTCGAGCGCGGACGCCACCTGCTCGAGCAGGTCGAGGGCCCGCGTCGGCGAGAGCTCACCCGATTCGACCAGGCGACGAAGGTCGGTTCCTTCGACGTACTTCAACGCGAGGAAGAGGCCCTCCTCGCTCTCCCCCGCTTCGTAGACGGTGACGATATGCGGGTGCTCGAGTCGCGCCTGCATCGCCGCCTCGCGGCGGAAGCGCTCGCGGAACTCGGGATCGGCGGACAGATGCGGGGCGAGTACCTTGAGCGCGACGGTCCGGCCGAGCGACAGCTGCGTCGCGCGGTAGACGACACCCATACCGCCGCCCGCGAGCAGGTCCTCGACGCGGTACCCCGCAATGGTCTGGCCGGTGCGCAGGACGGTGCTCATGGGTGGGCGATCCGCACTCCTCGCGGGAGGCCGGTCACAGTGATCGTCGCGGAGGTTGTCGCACGGCCGCGCCGTTCGCGCGCGACGATGAGGGCGCCGCGTCGCAGAGAGATGCCGAGGAACACGGCGCTCGTCGCGGTGCCGTTCGAAGCCGCCGCGAGCTGCTCCGACGCGTTGCAACCGCGGCGGCAGCTCAGCTTCAGGCTCGCGCCGGGCGCGAGGCCCGTGAAGGTGAGGCTGACGATCTGCACGCGGCGCGGCAACGCGCTGAGCGTGTAGTGGACGACGAACCGGTCGAGGCGCACCGGGCGCGGCTTCGGCTTCGGCTTCGGCTTGGGCTTCGGTTTCGGCTTCGGTTTCGGCTTTGGCAGCGATTTCGGCTTCGGCTCGGGTTTTGGTTTCGGCGCCGCGACAGGTTGCGGACGGGGCAGTGCCGGGACGGCAACCGCACGTGCGCCCGGATGCCGAGACGCACACGGGCCCGGGCGCATCTGGTACGTCGGCGCGAGCGTCAGGTAACGGGGACCGACGTGGAGATTTCCGTGCGCGCGGAAGCCCCATCCGGCGATGTCCTTCGTGTAGCCGCGGTAGATGCAGTTGGCGGTGACGACGTTTCCGGTGCCGCCGTCCCCGTGCACGCCGTAACCGCCGGAGAACGAGATGGTGTTGTTCGAGATCAGGTTGCCACTCGAATGCCCGGCGATGTAGATGCCGTTCGAGTTCCGGTCGATCACCGTTCGGGTGATCCGGGTGCCGCGTGCGTCCGGCCCGAGCACGATCGCATCCCCGATCGTGTGGTAGACGGTGCTGTCCACGATGCTCGTCCGCCGCGCGTGCGCGACGACGATCCCCGGTGCGTAGAGGGTGCGCCGACGTGCTCGAGTGCACTCGTGCACAACGACCCAGCTGAGCGTGACGCCCGCGGCTTTCCCGCCGAGCCGGATACAGGCGACGTTCGCGTCGTGGAAGTTCGGCCCGTTGACCTCGGCGTGGGAGAGGGTGATGCCGGGACCGTGGATCCTCACGATTGCGTCGACTGCGGAGCCGTCGCCCTGGACGTGCAGACCGTCGAGCACGAGATCGTGTGCGTCGCGGGTGAAGAGAGCAACCCCGTTCAGCCATGACCCCGCCGCCTCGATCCGGACCGGCTTGTCGCGAGCACCGCCGCTCGCGACGAGGAGATGCTCGTCGAAGCGTGTCCCTGGCTCGACACAACCGGTCTGTCCCGCGCGCAACCCGGCGATCAGCCGGCCGAGCGTTCGCACCGGCGTACCGGAGCGGCCGCTCGCGCGATCCCGTCCCTTAGACGCGGCGAAGAGATCGCAGCCCGCGGCGGCGCCGGCGCCCCCGGCGGCGGGCATGCTCCCGAGCACCAGCAGCGCGCACGCGCAGGCGAAGAGCGCCCTACCCCGAGCCAACGATCACCTTCGGCACCGGCGGGGCATGTGACGTGCGGGCCCGCTTGCGGGGAGGCGGCGGCGCGGGCAGTCGCGCGGCGGAACCGAGCAGCACCAGCTGCGGGACGGCAACCTGGTTGCGGCGCTCGACGTGCCGCAGGTTCTCGCGCGTTCCCGCCGTTACCCAGCCGATCAGCAACGCGAGCCCGAAGACGAGGGCCGCGACGAGGGCGACGACGAGCGTCAGCGGCGGCCGCGGGAAGCGCGAACCAGCCGCCTGGTCGTATCCCGTCCCCACACTCCCTCCTTCACCGACACGGCGCCGGGGCGAACCCCCTTTACGCAAGTTTCATATTCCAAAGAGTTTGGATTCCTATGCCTCCGGCGAGATAGGAGCGCAGGGAACCAACTCTGAGAGGAGGGATCGTGTCGACCATTGGCGCCGAGATGGGACAGCTGCAATCGCTCGGCCAGAGCTTCACGCGCGAGAGCCAGGACGTTGCCCGCCTGCTCTCTTCGATCAGCAGCCAGGTCCACAGCACCTGGTGGAAGGGGCCCGCGTCCGACCGCTTCCGCGCTTCGTGGGAGAGCGAATTCGCCCCCACGCTGCGCCGTTTGGAGGCTGCACTTCAGCAGGCGAGCGGAGAGATCTCGCGCCGCCACGAAGCGCTCCTGCAGGCAGGGTCGTAACCCGCGCCCGAGGGCTCGGGGATGAGCTCGATCGTCATCATCCCGCCCATGCCCCGCGGCGATCCGCAGGGCATGCGAGAGCTTGCGGGCGTGTGCAAGAGCGTCGCCGGACAGCTCGGCTCGATCGGCGACGAGGTCACAGGGCTGCCGAAGGGCATGACCTTCGAGGGGTCGGCCGCAGATCGGTTCAAGGGCAGCATGGCCTCCTTCGGCTCGCGCGCGTCCAACAGCGCGCAGGAGCTCCAGGGTTACATCGGGCGGCTCGAGACCGCCGCCGCGGAGGTCGAGCGGCAGATCGCGGAGCGTGAGGCCGCCATCCGCCGGGCCGAGGCGGAGCACGCAGCGATCAAGGTGCTGCCGTGAGACCCACCGACGGCGGCGGCGGCGGGCGCATTCTCATCAACCCGGCCGACCTGCGCCGCGGGGCGAAGCGGCTTCGCGACGTCTCGGCCGATCTGAAGAGCACGGCGGGCCGACTCCGCGGCGCGCCGACTCCTGAGACCGCGCCGCCGGCAGACGGCGTGCCACAGAGCGTTCACGAGCTCGGCGGCACGCTCGACGCGCTGATCCAGCCGCTCACGCAGTCCGCGGTGGAGCTCGATCGCCGCGCGCTGTGGGCTGAGATCGCGGACGAGCTGGCGGCGGGCTACCCGTTGACCGCCGCGCAGATGGCCGAGTTCACGGCGGCGCTGAAGGACGGCACGCTCGTCCTCTACGCCGAGCCCTGGCAAGCCGAGCTCGCGGGCCGGTGGCTCGGTCAGCAGTATCGGTCGCGCTTCACGGATCCGGAGAAGCTGCGCGAGCTCGTCGGGATCATGAAGGCGAACGGCGGCATCTACGACGACGCCCACGGCGCCTTCTTCGCCGGCTTCATCGGATCGTTCGGCCCGGAGAACGTCGCCCACATGTCACGCGTGATCCAGGCGATGGAATGGCCGCGACTCTGGTACGAGGCGGGGTCGCCGTACTCCGACCCGTACTACGACGACGACCTGATGCGGCACTACGACGAGGAGGGCTTCCAGCTCTCGGACGGAGACGCGAAGGACTTCCTGCTGACGTTCGGGATGGCGATGTCGGTCGCGACGTACACCGGCCAGCTGACGCGATACGCGCCCGGCGCCGAGCGCACGATCGCATTCGACGAGGACAGCTGGGGTGTCGCGCAGCTGCTCAACTACAAGGGCACGTTCGGAGCGACGTTCCTGCGGGACGTGTTCCAGAGCGGCGTCATCGCGCAGATCGGGCGGCACGCGGGCGAGATGTTCGAGACGCCGGTCAGCCGCGCGCCGATCGGCGCGAATGACGGTTTCCCGACCGATCAAGCGCGGCTGATCCTCGACGCGCTCGAGCGGAACCCACACGCCGTTGCGCTCGCCCTGTCCGACCCGGTCCCGAAGGAGTTCCAGATCTCGTACCTGCTGGAGGGCAACAGCAACCCGATAGCGATCCTGTATGACCACATGAAGTGGGACGACGACGGCCAGGAGTTCGCGCGGCTCTACCAGACCGGGATCGACTGGTGCTACCAGAACGGCGACGACACTCGCGCCTATGGGATGACGGCATCGCTCGTCGACAGCACGATCCACAGCCAGTGGCGGACGCTGGATCCGATGACGGACGTCCTCGCGCACGACCTGGCGGACCACCACATGCCGGACCTGTTCTTGTCAGCCACCGGTGCGTATCCGGGCGGGCCGGCGGAGGACTACAAGGCCGGGTTCGTCGGGCCGCTCGAGGTGAACGGCGTCAGCGGGCTCCACCTCATCCTGGACAAGGGGGAGCTGACGGACGTCGTGCGCACGATGGCCGGCCGATCGGAGGCCGACGAGATCTTCCTGCACGGCGCGCGCGACTACCAGGCGGAGCTGATCCGCCAGAACACGACCACGCCGGCCATTCCGGGAACGACCGACCTGACCTGGGCGACTAAGCTGGGCGACTTCGACGGGATCGTCATGAACGCGCACGACCTCGACGCCGCGGACGACTTCGACAAGAGCAACCTCGCGCACCAGGTCTTCTTCAAGTTCATGGAGACGACGATCGGCGTCGTTGCGGAAGGCCATCCGATCGCCGGTGCGGGCGCGGACCTCATCGTCACCGGCATCGACGAGGCGACGAAGCCTTCCTTCGACGCGCTCTTGCAGAGCACCGACGACGAGAAGGAGCTCCTCATCTCGACGACGCACGCGGCGATTGCGGCCGGGTACTACGAGAACGGCGTCCTCGGTACTGCGGGCGCTCCTCCCGCCGACGTACTGGTCGACGGCAGGCTCGCGTCCTTCACCGACCTCAAAGACGTCGACAGGATGCGCCAATATCTGATCTGGGTGAACACGAACTCGGAGATCGACAAGGTCGGGGGCGAAGCCTTCGACCGGGTCGACCAGGCACGGGACAATCGTGTCCTCCCGGCTGTCCCGCACGGGTAGCACGGCAGCGGCGGCGCTCGCGGCGCTCGTCCTCGCGTCCGGGTGCGGCAGCGGCGACAAAGAGGCGAAGCAGCGGTGCCTCGACGAGGCGTACAACGCCGCCGAGGCGGCCGCCGTCGCGCGGATGTACGACGAGGGGAAGCTCGGCTCGCAGAAGAAGGTCGAGTCGGAGCTCGGCGTCCCCGGGCGCCCAGGCTCGGACTACTTCGACTCGGAAGGGCACCTCGTCCCTTACCGCCAGCTGCCGGACCGAGCGCACAAGATTCAGTTCCTGACCTGGATGCACAACGACAGCAACGTGGCGGAGAAGACGTTCGACGCGCGTCAAGCCGCGCGCGCGAACGCCCACCCGGACTGCTAGTTCAGTCCGCGGCGACCTGGACGAGCTGAAGCTCGCCGCGTTCCACCAGATACCCGCGCCCTTGCGGGAAGACGGGGTTGGACCGTCGTGGCAGGCGCACCCCGAGCAGGTCCCCGTCGACGTCCGGATCAGGGGCGAGCAGGAGGCCGTGCTCTTCCTTGCGCAGCTCGCGCAGCCAGCCGCCGAAAGCGCGCTGCGCCGCCTGCCGCTCGCACGCACAGATGACACGCACGTCGCCGTCGCGGCCGCGTCGGACGATCGACTCCAGGGACGGCGCCGCAAGAGACTCGGCGAGCTCGTCACCGTCGTCGATCACGAGGACGACCGGCGGCCGGTCGGACGACCGGTGTTCCAGCTCGGCCGCCAGACGGCCGGCAGCGTCCTCCGCCTCTTGCTGCCGGTCGGCAACCGATGTCCAGAACGGCAGCTCCGTCAAGGGCGATCGCCGCGGCGCCAGCAGATGCAGCTCGACGCCGGGCGTCCCCTGACGCAACGACTCGACGAGCGTGCGGAGGGCCGTCGATCGTCCGCTGCGATACGGGCCGAGTACCAGGAAGTGACGGTCCGAGAGATCCGCGTAGACCGGCGCCAGCTCCGTATCACCAACGCCGAGGAGCGCACATAGCGCCGACGCCGGTGCTGGTAGCCCGGCGCGTTCGATGTGCGCCGGCAGCGGCTCGATCGCCGGGGCGTGGGCGTCTCCGTAGCGACGACGCAGCTCACGAGCCAGCTCGCCGATCGCGGCAGCCTGCGCCTCGCCGGACGGGCCGCCGCCTGCAAGCGCGATCTGCAGCTCCACGCCGCTCTGCAGAAAGCCGCGGCCCGGAGGAAGGTGTGCCCCGCGGAACGCACGCACGGGCACACCGAGCGCCGAGAACTCGTCTTCGTCCGCCATCCGCAAGACGGCCTTCGCCGGGATGATTCCCGCGAGGGCGTTGGGAACAGCGCCGCGACGGTCGGCGGCGATGACGAAGTGCACACCCAGTGGGCGACCGTCGCCGACGAGCCGCGGCAGCATCTCCACGAGCTCGCCGAGGTTGACGCGCTCGAAGGTGGCGGCAAATCCCGAGTAGCCGTCGAGGAGGACGACGATCCGCGGTACCGGCTCATCCGGCGCCACGCGGCGGAGCTCGCTCAGGCTGAAGACACCGCGTTCGGCGAAGAGCGCTTTGCGCTGTACGAGTGTCGAGCGCAGAACCGCGAACAGCCGCGCAGTTCGCTCTTCGTCGTCCTCCGTGATCACGGAGCCGCAGTGCGGGAGCACTTCGAGCACCTTGAGCCCACGCGTTGCGAAATCGAGCCCGTAGAGATTCAGCTGATCGGGCGAGGCGTCCCTCGCAAGCGAGAGCGCAAGGGTCCGCAGGAGGGTCGTCTTCCCGGAACCGCTCGCGCCGTAGACGACCAGGCTTCCCTCCGCCTCGAGGTCGACGGTGTACGGCTGCTGCAGCTGGCGTGCCGGATCGTCGAGCATCCCGAGCACGGCTTCGCGACCGGGGTCGACCGGCTCGCGCAAGTCCTCGAGGGAGACGATCGGTTCGAGCGGCGGCAGCCACGGCGAGCGCGGCCGCTCCAACCGCCGCTCCTCGGCGGCCGCCGCCGCGGAAGCGACGATGCGGCGCAGGTCCGTCTCCTCCTCGACCTCCGCCTCCTCCCCCGGCCGAGACGCGAGCTCGAGCGACAGCTCCCGGACCCTGATCGTCCGGTCCTCCACTCGCTCGCGGCTGACGCCGCCGACGTAGGCGGCCTGGAACTCCGTCAGCTCGCCGTGGCCGGTGCGCGCGTATCCCCGGCCGGGCCGGTCACGTGGAATTCTCGCGGCCTCGGCCGCGCCGATCACGTCGTTGCTCTCTGCAGCCTCGTTCACGCGCAACGCGATGCGGAGATTCGTGTTGGCCCGAATGTTCTCGCTGACGACGCCGCCCGGACGCTGCGTCGCCAGGACGAGATGGACGCCGAGGCTGCGTCCGCGCTGTGCGACGTCGACGATTCCCTCGATGAACTCCGGCACCTCTTTGGCGAGCGTCGCGAACTCGTCGATGACGATCACGAGGCTCGGCGGTGCGGCCTCGGGATCGCGACGCTCCATGTCGGCGAGGTCCTTCGCGCCGGCATCCCGCAGGAGCCGTTCGCGACGCTGGAGCTCCGCATTGAGCGACACGAGCGCCCGCTGCGTCAGGTGCGCGTCGAGGTCCGTGACGAGGCCGACCGTGTGCGGCAAGCCGGTGCAGTCCTTGAAGGCCGCGCCGCCCTTGTAGTCGACGAGCAGGAACGAGAGCCGCGTCGGCGGATGCGCGGTTGCGAGCGAGGCGATCAGGGTCTGAAGGAGCTCGCTCTTCCCTGCTCCCGTCATGCCGGCGACGAGCGCGTGCGGCCCGTCGGCACGCAGGTCGACGCGGAAGGGGCGCTGAGGCGCCATGCCGATCGTTGCCGAGAGCTCGGACACAGCATCGTCCCATTGCCGCCCGACCCAGCCGGGTGTGACCTCCTCCGTACCGAGCAGCTCGGGGAGCGCCACGCGCTCGGGCACGCCGCCGCCTGCGCGCGCGCTCGTGTCGCGCACCGGAGCGAGCGAACGCGCCAGGCCCTCGGCGAGATCGAGCGCGAGCCCGTCGGCGGAGACGTCCTCGACCGTCTCCCCGCTCCGCGCGTTGGTGTACGTGAGGCGCGAGGAGACCTCGTCCAGCTCGATGACGGCTGCGCACTCGCCGGGGAGGTCGCGCCGCTCCCGCGCGAGCCACAGCACGCCGATGCCCGCTTCGGCGGCGTTGCGCAGAACGTCGGCCACCAGAGCTCGTTCTGGCACGACGAGCTCGTCGAGCACGAGCAGGACGCCCTGCCAGTCCCCGCGACGGGTCGAGCCGAACGCGGCGTCCATCGCGTCACGCCGCTCCTTCGCGAGGTGTGCGAGCTCCTCCAAGAGGCGTCTCGCGCGGATCGGCCCGCTGACGAGCCCAGCGCTGATCGGCCCCGACTGGCCCGCAACGTGCGGCAGCCAGACGAGCCACTCCCAGCCGTCCTTGTGCTCGCCCGCCAGCGCAGCGGTGATCACGAGCTCGCGTGGCGAGTGGAGAACGGCGGCTTGCGCGACCAGCCAGCGCGCGAGTCCGTCGACGCGTTCGCGCGGTCCGCAGAGGCCGGCAACTCCGAGCTCTCCGAGCGGCAGCTCGAGGGGTACCGCCGGGGCCGTGGCATACCAGGATGCAACCTGCTCAGCCTCTCGGTGGAGCCCGGCGTCGCCTCCCTCCTCGATCCGAACGCTGAGCAGGGCCGGGCGATCAGCACTGCCGAGCCGGAGCGCCAGGAAGTCGGGATCGTCCCTGCGGCGCTCCCAGAGAGACGGCTCCAGGCGCCGGGCACGGCGGAGGAGCTCGGCCGCCGAAGGAAAGGCGGTCCGACGCGCCGCCAGCTCACGAGTGCGCTCCTCGTCCAGCTCACCGCGAAGCCCGTTGAGCTTTGCGCGGTATGCGCGGCGGTTCTCCTGAAAGCCCTTGCGGCCGCTGCGGCGATCTTCCATGAACGTCGAGACGGCCATGAGCGGCGACAGCGCGGCGAAGAAGAGCATCGTCGGGATGTGCGTCGCGAGGTAGAGCCCGAGCCCGAGTGCGAGTGGGATCAGAGACGCGCCGAGCGGCAGACGGGTCCGTTGCGCGGGCTCGGGCGGGGGCGGAAACGGCCGCACCGCCGCCTCGAGTGGACGGCGGACTCGCGGCGGCCGGTTGAAGGGGATCGTCCCGTCGACAGCCGCCGCCGGTGGGTAGGCGTCAGCCGGTGGCATCTCCACGGCGAGCTGAGTCCGCCCCGCGGAGACGACGGCGCCTGGAGGGAGCGTTTGCTCCTCACCGTCCGCGAGAGTCGCACCCTCGAGCCTCGTGCCGTTGCGCGAGTCGAGGTCCGCAACTGTGACGCGGCCGTTCTCGTCGACACGAAGCCGTAGGTGCCGACCCGAAAGGGCCGGGTCGGCGAGCCGGACGGCACAGCCAGGGTCGCGCCCCACCACGAGGTCGCCCGCGGCGAGCGGGAAATCGCGCCCCGCCTCCGGCCCGCCGACGACGGTCAGCCGCGGTTCGTCCGCCTCAGGCCTGTGTATGCGCCGTCGGGCGCCATCGCGCGACGCCGCGAGGAAGACCGAGTCACCCTGCCGCAAGCCGGCGCCGCCGAAGGCACCGTCGCGAGGTATCCATCGGCCGGTGCGCTCGAGATAGATCTCTCCGGCATCGACATCGACCGCGTGCGCGAGGGCCTCGACGACGGCGCCGAGCGTCGCGTCGCCGGGTGCCTCCAGCTCGAGCGGCGTAGCCACGCGTCCGGGCGCGGCGACGAGCAGACGCAGCGAGATCCGCGCGGCGGGCACAGCGGCGATCGCCATCAAGCTGCCTTTTCCCCGGAACCGCCGAGTTGACGCACGCGGGGGTCAAGAAGAAACCGCTCCCGTCTCGGGGTAGTACTGTCCGGGCGAGAGTGCTTCGACTAAGGCGCCCCACGTCGACCGTGGTCGCCGCGGCGGCGCTTGTCGTCGCAGCGTGCGTCGCAGCGGTCGTCGTGCTCGTCGCGACTGGAAGCAGTGGGAAGGGACCGACGCGCGGCGAGTACCTCGCGCGCGTCGAGGCGATCTGCCAGGCGTACGGCAAGCGTCTCGACAAGATTCCGCCCCCGACGGATCCGGCAAGCCCGGGAGCGGTCTACGACTCGATCAACGCCGCGCTCCCAGTCCTGAGGGCGCAGGCGCGGCGTGTGCGGACCGTCTCGCCTCCGGATGAGCTCCGACGCCAGCTCGACCCGTTCTTCACCTGGACCAGCAAGTCGCTCGACGAGCTCGACACGGCGCGACAGGATGCGCACGACCGGAAGCTCTTCCCGATGGTGCAGGCGATCTCCCGGTTCGAGACAGACCGGAACAAGGCGAAGCGGATCGCGCACTCGATCGGCTTCAAGTGCTGACCTGAGGCGCGCGCGTGAGCCCGGACGTCGTCGTGATCGGAGGGGGCGCGATCGGCGCGGCCACCGCGCTCGAGCTCGCTGCCCGCGGTGCGGCGGTCACGCTGGTGGAGCGCGGGTCTGAGCTCGCGGCCGGCTGCTCGGCCGGCAACGCCGGGTTGATCTGCCCGAGCCATTCCGCTCCGCTCTCGAACCCGGCGGCCGTTCGCAACGGGTTGCGCTGGATGCTGAAGCGCGACAGCCCGTTCTCGCTCAAGCCTCGCCCGCACGCCGTCCCGTGGCTCACGCGCTTCCTCCTCGCCGCGAGGCGCGCCGAAGTGGGAGCGCACGTCATCCGCGCGCTGGCGGTCGCGAGCCTGGAGCTCCATGCCGAGCTCGCGCGGCGTGTCGACACGGGGTTCGAGCGCCGTGGTGTCCTCAACGTCTACGCGAGCGAGGAGACGTTGGACGCCGGTCGAGCCGAGGCGATGCGCTCCGGTCTTCGCTTCGAGTCGCTCGACGCGGAGTCGGCCGTCGCCCTCGAGCCGGCGCTCGGGCCCAGCACCCGAGGCGCCGTCTTCTATCCCGACGAGGCGCACTGCGATCCTCTCCGCTTCGTGCAGGCGGTCGGGCACGCCGCGGCCGGGTTGGGTGTCGGGATACGCACGGGTACTGAGGCGAAGCTCAGGCGGAGGAACGGCGCCGTCGTCGTCGACACACGGGACGGTGATCTCCGACCGAAGGTCTTGGTGCTCGCCGCGGGCGCCTGGTCCGGCCGGCTCGCAGGGGATCTCGGCGTCTTCGTCCCACTCGAGGGCGGGAAGGGCTACCACGTCGATCTCGACGCTGCCGACGGAGATCTCCGAGTGCCCACGTGGCTGCAGGAGTCGTGGGTGATCGCAACGCCGCTCATTGGGCGGCTCCGGCTCGCCGGTACGCTCGAGCTCGCCGGCCTCGATTCTTCGATCGACCGCGTCCGTGCCGAGGCGGTCCGGCGCGGCGGCGTCCGCTCGCTGCCGGGGCTCGAGGGTCGCCGCGTTCTCGACGTCTGGGCCGGGCTAAGGCCTTGCACTCCCGACGGGCTGCCCGTGATCGGCCGGCCCGCGAACGCCGACGGTGTGATCATCGCGACGGGTCACGCGATGAAAGGCACGTCGCTCGCGCCCGTGACCGCGCGCCTCGTCGCGGAGCTCGTCGCCGGCGAGACGCCGAGCCACGATCTGGAGCCGCTCAGTCCCGAGCGATTCGGACCGCTCTTTCGGCATCGCGCGCGGTGAACGGCGCAACACGCTCGAGGTACTCGAGCACGTCTTCGAGCGCCTCGACGTCGCCGAACTTCGCGTCGATGTCGAAGAGGTTCCACTCGACCGCCCCCGCGACACGGTCGCCCACGCTCTCGCGCACGACAATGGGTCTGAAGCCGAGCCCGATCGCATCCTCGACGGTGTGCCTCACGCAGCCGGCCATCGTGACGCCCGTGACGATGACCGTGTCGACGCCCGCCGCGCGCAGAAAGCCGGCGAGGTACGTGCCGTGGAAGGCACTGGCGAACTTCTTGACGATCACGTGCTCGTCCGGCTCCGGCGCGATACGCTCGTCGATCGCAACTGCATCCGTCCCGAGCTTCAAAACCTCGACCGGGATCTTGTGATGCCAGAGTCCCATGTCGGTGTTCGGCCCGTCGGTGACGGCATAGGCGGTCGTCGTGAAGACGACGGGAGCGTTCTTCGCGCGGGCCGCGGCGAGCAGCCGCTGCACGCCCGGGATGATCACGTCCATGCCGTCGCACGTGAACGGGTTGTCGGGGCGCGTCCAGGCGTTGGCGAGATCGATGTTGATCAGCGCCGGCCGCTCGCCGAAGCCGACGCGGCGCATGAAGCCGCGCTTGCGGTAGAGCTCCGAATCCGCGGAGAAGATCGTGTCGAGGGCCTGAGTGACGTCGCTCATTGGTGCCTCCTATTGCTCGCCTCTGCCGCATGATTCCCGCAGCGGTGACCGAGATCAACGTCGTCCTGGAGAGCCTCCTGGTGGAGACGGGTGCCAGCCGGGTGACGCTGCGCCAGGACGGGCCCGGCGACTACGCCTTTCCCGTCACGCACGAGGCGGTCGCGCCCGGCGTGTCCTCTCTGTGCGAGGTGCGGACGGTCGACCTGAAGACGCAGCCGGTCGTCGCGCTGCTCAGGAGAGGACAGCAGGTCGTGCAGAACGACACCCGAGGGGCATTCGACGACCCGGAGTTTCAGAAAATGCTCGAGACGTACGGAGGCCTCGCCGCGCAGATCGTCACGCCGATCTTCCATGACGGACATCTCGTTGCGATCGTGTCCCTCCATCAGCTCGGCGAGCCGCGCCGGTGGAGTCCGGACGAGATCGCGGCCGCTTCGCTCGCAGCCCAACGCGTCGGTGAGCTTCTGTGAGGGTCGGCGCCGAACGAATCCACAACCGCTGGCATCCCGAGCTGGAGCCCGTTGCGGTAGTTCGACCCGGCGAGGAGAGCACGTTCGAGACCCGCGACGGCATCGACGGCCAGCTCACGCGCGACAGCTCGCATGCCGACGCGGGGCGGCTCGAGCTCGGCCTCGGCCATCCGCTGACGGGCCCGATCCGTGTCGAGGGCGCAGAGGCGGGCGGCGTCCTCGAGGTGCAGCTCGTCTCCTACGAGACGG
>JBKPDB010000022.1:0-4591 GCA_046727655.1 Actinomycetota bacterium | reverse complement strand
CTCGCCCGCCTCGCGCGCATTCCCGGCGTCGATCGTGTCTGGCCGAGCGTCACGTATCACACCGACCTCGACCGAACGCCGCAGCTGATCGGGGCCCCTTCCCTCTGGGGACCGACGCTCGCCACCGCGGGCGAGGGCATGAAGATCGGGATCATCGACGACGGGATCGACCAGACCCATCCGTTCTTCGCTCCACGGGCACTGAGCTACCCGCCCGGGTTTCCAAAGGGACAGACGGCCTTCACGACGCCGAAGGTGATCGTCGCGCGTGCGTTCGCGCCGAAGACGCCGAAGTATGCGAACGCAACGCGGCCGTTCGATCCGACGATGTCGTTCCACGCTCTGCACGTCGCGGGGATCGCCGCCGGCGACGACTCGACGATCACCCGGACGGGGCTGCGGCTCTCCGGTATCGCCCCGCGCGCCTACCTCGGGAACTACAAGGCGCTCACGATGCCGAGCCAGTTCGGTCTCAACGGCAACTCGCCGGAGCTCGCCGCCGCGGTCGAGGCCGCGGTCCGCGACGGCATGGACGCGCTCAACTTCTCGGTCGGCGAGACCGAGATCGAGCCGAAGCGCGACATCGTCGTCCGTGCGTTCAACGCCGCCGCCGATGCCGGCGTCGTCTCCGCAGTCTCGGCCGGAAACGACTTCGCAGAGTTCGGCTTCGGATCGATCGGATCGCCTGCGAACGCAGCGAAAGTCATCACGGCAGCGGCGTCGACAGGTGGCCACGGCAGTGCCGAGGACGACGCCCTTGCGGGCTATTCGTCGGGCGGCCCCACCCCGTATTCCCTTAGGCTCAAGCCGGACGTGACCGCGCCCGGCTCCGACGTCGCGTCGGCCTATCCGATGGGCAGCTTCGGGGAGCTGAGCGGCACGAGCATGGCCGCGCCGCACGTCGCCGGAGCTGCGGCGGTGCTCGAGCAGCGTCATCCGACGTGGGCGCCCGCAGACGTGAAGTCCGCCCTCGTTCTCACGGGCGACCCGGTGCACTCGGGCTCGGGTGAAGTCAGCGCGCTCCGTGAGGGTGGAGGCCGGATCGATCTGGTCAAGGCCGACCGACCGCTCGTCTTCGCCCGGCCGACGTCGCTTTCCTTCGGCCTGCTTCGGCCGAGCGCAAGGCGGACGCAGAGGATCCAGTTGCGTGACGCCGGAGGTGGCGCCGGCGCGTGGAGCGTGCAGGTCGCGCTGACACGTACCGGCCTCGCGTCCGCCGCGGCCCAGGTTCGCGTTCCGGGCACGCTGGCGGTGCGTGTCGCAGTGCCGCGTGGCGCAGCGGAAGGAGATGTCAGCGGGTTCGTCCTTCTCTCACGCGGCGGTGACCATCGCAGGATTCCGATGTGGTTTCGAGTGGAGCGACCGAAGCTCCTGCGTCATCCACGGAGCTTCCTCGCACGGCCCGGCACGTATTCCGCCAACACGGCCCGCGGCGTGGCGCGCGTCCGCGCGTACCGCTACCCGGAGCTCGGGTCAGGGATCCCGGTCAGCCTCCCCGGCCGGGAGGTCGTGTTCCGTGTTCGCATCAGGGGTCTCCCGGCGAACTTCGGCGTCGCGGTGACGCGTCGCCCGGCCGGAGTCCGCGTGGAGCCGCGCATCGTCCGCGCGGGCGACGAGAACCGCCTCGCGGGCTACACCGCGCTCCCCCTCGACCTAAATCCGTACCGTCCGAGCTACGGCCGCCACCGTCTCACGGCCGGCGTCCTGTTACCCGGCCGCGGGCTCTACGACATCGTCTTCGACACGCCGAAGGGCGGCCGGACAGGAGCCGTCCGATTCAACTACTGGGTCGGCGACACCACGCCGCCGCGCGTACGTGTCCTCGGTGTCCGGCGGGGCGCGCTGGAGCTTTCCGTCGTCGACCGTGGATCAGGGGTGGATCCGCAATCGCTCGAGGCGCGCGTCGACGGCCACGGGAGGCCGGTGTCTCTCTCCGGCAACACGGCCCGTGTCTCGCTCACGGGCCTCCCGCGTGGAAGGCACGCCCTCAGCTTCAGCGCGGCCGACTACCAGGAGACGAAGAACACCGAGGACGTGGCCGGCGTCCGCCCGAACACGCGGCGGCTCCAGACCTCGTTTACGACGCGGTAGCTGCGCGAGGCGGCTACCGCTTGCGATCGGTCTCTTCGATCGTCGGCAGCTGGTCGAGGTCGCGAACGACGCTGGCCTCGAACTCCTCCGTCTCCGACCGGAGGAGTTTGAGCTGGCTCTTCCGCCGCGCGCGCTCGCGACGGTGGCGCGCCTCGTTGCCGTAGCGCGCCGACAGCTTGGGCCACTCGGCCGCGACCACGGCCGCAACTGCGGCGACGAGGAGGGCGATCATCAGCCAGCCCACGGCCGGATTCTACCTCCGACGGCCGGGCCGAGACGTCGCTTATGCGAGCGGCCGAACCGGCGCTACTCTCCGCAACGCCGGGCGGCTCTGGGTGGGCGGGTCTTTCAGCCTGCCACCCCAAAGCGGGAGGCGCCCGGCTGGGCGCAGGGTTCCATCGGCGCCCGAGCACGCCAACTGCACGTTCGGTCAGTTGTCAAGCGCGCGCTTCGCCGACGGCGTAGATCCGCATCGGAAGTCCCGCAAGCGGCTCGCCGCCTTTGTCGGTTACGAGCCATGTGTCCTGCATGTACAAACAGTCGACGCCGTTTTCCGCAATCACGTGTGGGTGCATCGAGAACACCATGTTCTCGCGCAGCTCGGTCTCGACGCCTTCGCCGATCTTCGGATGCTCGATCATCGTCATGCCGATCGAGTGACCGGTGACGTGACCGAGGTGATAGCCCCGTTCCGTGAAGCCCTTGGAGACGGAGCGGTGCACGTCGTGCGCCGTCGCGCCCGGACGAAGCCCGGCCTTCGCCGCCTCGAAGTACTCCTCGTACGCGTCCATCATCCGCCTCACTTCGGCGTTCGGCTGCCCGAGCGCGCGCGAGACTTCCGCCCAGTGGCCGCCCGGACCTGCGATCTCCAGTGACGGGACGCAGAAGTCACCGAGCACCATGTCGTTCCGCGCGATCGCGAACTCCGGGCCGACCAGCACCATGTTCATAGTCAAGCGGCCGCAGCCCTCCTGCACGAACAGCTCCTCGGCCGGCGCGAGAACGTCGGCGGCGGTCTTGCCCGGCTCGTACGCATCCGCGAACGCCAGGAAGCCTTCCGTGTTGATCCGGACGGAATCGCGCACCGACTCCAGCTCTGCGTCGCTCTTCACCGCCCGCGCAAGGTCGAACTGGAGGTCGAACGGCACGAGCTCCACTTGCAGGCGCGTGCCCTCGAAGTCGCGCACTGCCATCCCGTAATCGAGCCCGTACACCCCGATGCGCTGGGCGTTCCAGCGGTCGGCGATGTAGCTGCCGGGACGATCGACGAAGACCTGGTCTTCGATCCAGCACGTGCTGTGCTCGCCGACGTAGCGCGCCTCTGCAGGGAAGACGATCGTCGGCTCTCCCTCGCGCGGCAGAACCACGTACGCGTACCGGTGGACGATCACGAAGCCCGACATGTACGTGACCGCGCCCTCGAAGCCCGTGTACTCGGAGCCGCAGACGAGCACCGCGTCGAGGTACTCCTCTGCCATTGCCTCGCGGACGAGCCGGTAGCGACGGTCGATTTCCTCGCGGTTCACCACGACAGCTCCAACCCTTTCACGAGCGCCCAGATCGCGCGGTTCAGCGGCGTCGGCACGTCGTGTTCCTCGCCGAAGCGGACGATGCCGCCGTTCAGATAGTCGATCTCGGTCGGCCGACGCGCCTCGACGTCCTGGAGCATCGACGCCTTGTGGTCGTACGCGACCTCGGGCTTGGCGGCGTGGTCGATGAGCTCCTCGGGGTCCGCATCGAGCTCGATCCCCTGCGCCGCGGCGACGGCCTTGCCCTCGCCGACCAGGCCGCTGACGAGCCTGCGAAGGGCGGCGTCCTCGCAGACGCGCCCGTGCGTGAGGCGGGTGAGCGCTCCGACCGGATTCGTTGCGGCGTTGAAGATCACCTTCCGCCACTGGGGCCCGCGGGCGTCGCGAACGGCCTGCGTCGGCAGGCCGGCCCGCGTGCACGCGTCGGCGAGACGCTCGACCTCTTCGAACGGCGCCGGCTGGGGCTCGAAGGGCCCGAGGGTCGTGTCTCCCTTGACGTCCCACTGCACGTGGCCGGGCTCGACCAATCGGCCGGCCGGAAAAGTGGTGCCACGGATCACCCGTTGGACGCTCGCCGCCAGTGCCTCCTCGTTGCCTAGCCCGTTCTGGACGGTGGCGACGCAGCCGTCCGCGAAGGCTTGAGCGGTGGCCTCGATCGCGGCAGACGTCTGCATCGCCTTGGTCGCTACGACGCCGAAGTCGCACGCGGGCAGGTCCGCGGCGTCAGCGGTGGCCCGCAGCCGCCCGACGACGTCCTCTGCCCCACTCAGTCGCAGGCCGTTGCGGTTGATCGCATCGACGTGGTCTTGCGCGAGGTCGAATGCCCACATGTCGACGTCCTCGAGCCGAGCGAGATTCGCGGCGAACAGCGAACCGACGGCGCCGCACCCCACGACACAGATCCTCACGAGTACGACTCCTCCTTTGCCTTCACGAGCCGGTAGACCGCCGTGTGCAGCGGTGCATCGACA
>JBKPDB010000021.1:0-6728 GCA_046727655.1 Actinomycetota bacterium | reverse complement strand
TCGAGGGCGCTCTCCCGGCGGTGGTCAGCCACGAACCGACGCTACGAACCGCGCCGGTCGACGCCCGCGATGACCCGGTGCGGACGGCCTCTCAGATTTCAAAGAACAGACAAAACCAACTGCAAGGTTGGGCTATGAGCGCGCTCGTCCTGCCGCTTCGGGTCTTCGAGTACTGGCTGCTCCAGTACCGCCGCGTTTGGCGCGGCACCGTCATCACGAGCGTCATCAACCCGGTGTTCTATCTCGGGGCGCTGGGCGTCGGCCTGGGCACGCTCGTGAACAAGACGGGTGGTCAGCCGCTTGGCGTGCCCTATCTCGACTTCGTCGCGCCGGGGATGTTGGCGGCGACTGCGATGACGATCGGGTCGATCGAGGCGTCGTGGCCGGTGATGGGCTCGTTCAGGTGGACGCGGCAGTACTACGCCATGCTCGCGACCCCGCTCGGCCCGCGCGACATCGTGTTCGGCCACCAACTCTGGATGACGGCGCGTGTTGCGTCGTCGAGCGCCGTCTACGTCGTCGTGATCGCTGCGTTCGGCGGGATCGACTCGCCGTGGGGCATCCTCGCCTTGCCGTCCGCCGTGTTGGTCGGCGCCGCCTTTACGGCACCGCTTGCCGCGTACGCGGCGACATTGGACAACGACGCGGCGTTCGTTCCGATCAACCGCTTCGTGATCGTGCCGATGTTCCTCTTCTCGGGCACGTTCTTTCCCGTCTCTCGGCTGCCGTTGCCGCTGGAGTGGCTCGCGCACGTAACGCCGCTCTGGCACGGGGTCGACCTCTGCCGTGAGTTCACCCTCGGTGAGATTCATCCTCTACGTGTGCTCGGACATGTCGCGTACCTCTCGGTCTTCGTGATCGTGGGCTTGATCTGGGCGCAGCGAACCTATGCCGAAAGGCTGCGCAAGTGAGTGCCCTCGCCATCGCCGGGAGTAGAGGCCGTCTGCTGTTCGAGCGGAACCTCATGGTGTACCGGCACTCGTGGATGATCATCTTCTCCGGCGTCTTCGAGCCGCTCTTCTACCTCTTCTCGATGGGGATCGGCCTGGGTCATTTCGTCGGCAAGGTCCCGGGACCGGGCGGCGAGCTCGTCGACTATGCGAGCTTCGTCGCGCCGGCGCTCTTGGCCTCCGCAGCGATGAACGGCGCCGTCTACGACTCGACCAACGTCTTCTGGAAGATGAAGTACGCGAAGACGTACGACGCCGTGCTTGCAACGCCGGTCGGCCCCGGTGACGTCGCCGTCGGCGAGACGTCGTGGGCGCTCTTCCGCGGTTTTCTGTATGCGGTCTCCTTCATGTGCGTCGCCGGAGCGCTCGGGCTTGTCGAGTCGGTCTGGGGCGTGCTTGCGTTGCCGGCCGCCGTCTTGATCGGGTTTGCTTTCGCCGGCGTCGGCGTCGCGGCCACGACGTTCATGCGTACCTGGCAGGACTTCGAGTTCCTCGGCCTGGTCCAGTTGCCGATGTTCCTGTTCTCGGCAACGTTCTTCCCGATCTCGACGTATCCGGACGCGATCCAGTGGATCGTCCGCTGCTCGCCGCTCTACCATGCCAACGAGCTGTTGCGCGCGCTCTATCTGGGCAGCGTCGGCTGGGCCCAGCTCGTGAACGTCCTGTACCTCGTCCTGCTCGGGCTCGCCGGGCTCCTCGTCGCGGAGCGGCGGATCGCCAAGCTCCTGCTTCGCTAGGCGATTGCTACCCTGTCACGCGACGCAGCCGCGGCTTTTCGCCTGCTTCCGGCGGATTGCTGGGACTGACGAGACGAAGGAGGGACATGAGTCTGACGAAGGAAGTGAAACGGGAGATCGTCTCCAAGCACGGGGAGACCGAGTCTGACACGGGCTCGACCAAGGTGCAGATCGCGCTGCTCACGCGGCGGATCAATGATCTGACGGAGCATCTGCGGACGCATCCGAAGGATCACTACTCACGCCGTGGCCTGCTGAAGCTGGTCGGCCGTCGGCGGCGTTTTCTCACCTATCTCCAGAAGAGGGACCTCGAGGGCTACCGCGCCCTCATCAAGGAGTTGGGGCTCAGGCGCTGATTCCAGAATCAGGAAGGGTGGAGATTCGAGCGAGCGCCGTTTACGACGCTGACTCGAGTCCCCACTCTTCACCAAGCAGAGTGGAGGAAAACCCATGGCAATAGCCACCGAGCGCCGAGCCGAGGTCAGCGTGACCGTCGGCGGGCGCGAAATCACGTTCGAGGCCGGAAAGCTGGCAAAGCAAGCCGACGGGGCCGTCGTCGCCCGCTCCGGAGACACGATGGTCCTCGCGACAGCCCAGGGCCGGATGGAGCCGCGCGAGGGCGCGGACTTCTTTCCGCTGACGGTCGACGTCGAAGAGCGCATGTACGCCGCCGGCAAGATCCCCGGCGGCTTTTTCAAGCGCGAGGGGCGTCCGACGGAGCGCGCGATCCTGACTGCGCGCATGATCGACCGTCCGATTCGGCCGCTGTGGCCGAAGGGCTACAAGAACGAGACGCAGGTGATCTGCACGGTGTTGAGCGCCGATCTGATCACGGCGCACGACATCCTCTGTATCAATGGGGCCTCGGCGGCCCTGATGATCTCGCCGATGCCGTTCCTCGGTCCCGTCGGGGCCGTTCGGATCGCGATCATCGACGGCGAGCTCGTCGTCAACCCGACGTTGCCGGAGGTGGAGGAGCACAAGGACCTCGACCTGATCGTCGTCGGCACTCCCGACGCGCTGACGATGGTTGAGGCAGGCGCGAACCAGGTCTCCGAGGAGAAGCTGCTCGAGGCGCTCGATCTCGCGCACGAAGAGATTCGCAAGCTGTGCGACGCGCAGCTCGAGCTGCAGGAGCGGGCCGGCAAGGCGAAATGGCTGGACGCAGGCGTGACCGAGGACGTCGAGCGCGAGTTTGGCGACCAGATCCGTCAGCGCATCGGCGCCGAAGGCCTTCGCGCGGCTGACGCCGTGGTCGAGGAAGTGCTCGGCGAGCTCAGCATGGATTCGACCGAGGACGATGTCCTCCGGCAGCTGCAGCGGAGGATGAGCCTCGCACAGGTACTCGAGAAGATCCGGCTCGAGAGCGTGATCCGGCCCGTGCGCGATCAGTTCGAGAGCGAGTTGCGCGTGCTGACCGACGCAGAGCAGGACTCGAAAGAGCTCAAGTCGGCGAAGCGGCAGCTCCTCTTCGACCGCATCATCGAAACCGTGCAGCTCCCGTTTCCGGTTGGGCCGGCGGTCGGTGACGGCGAGGCCGCGACGGTGAAGGACTCGATGACGAAGAACTACGTCAAGAAGGCCGCCGAGGCGATCTACAAGGAGCTCGTCCGCCGCAAGATCGCGGTCGAGAAGCATCGTCCGGACGGTCGTTCGCCGGAGGAGATCCGTCCGATCACGTGCGAGGTCGGAGTCGCTCCGCGCGTGCACGGCTCAGGCCTCTTCACGCGCGGCCAGACGCAGATCATGTCCCTGCTGACGCTTGGCACCGCCAAGGAAGGCCAGCGGATCGACGACCTCTCGCTCGAGACCGACCGCCGCTTCATGCATCACTACAACTTCCCGCCGTACTCGGTGGGGGAGACGGGCATGATGCGCGGCCCGAAGCGACGCGACATCGGCCACGGTGCGCTCGCCCAGCGATCGCTCGAGCCCGTGATCCCCTCGGCAGACGAGTTCCCGTACACGATCCGGATCGTCTCGGAGACACTCGAGTCGAACGGCTCGTCCTCGATGGGCTCCGTCTGCGGCTCGACGCTCGCGCTCATGGATGCGGGTGTGCCGATCACAGCGCCGGTCTCCGGAATCGCGATGGGCCTGGTCAAGGAGGGCGACGACTACGTCATCCTCACCGACATCCAGGGCGCCGAGGATCACCTCGGCGACATGGACTTCAAGGTCGCCGGCACGCACGACGGCATCACGGGCCTGCAGATGGACATCAAGATCACAGGCGTGACGCGGGAGATCATGCAGTCCGCGCTCGAGCAGGCGAAGCGTGCGCGGGAGAGCATCCTCGACAAGATGCTCGAGGCGATTCCCGAGGTCCGTTCCGAGCTGAACGAGAACGCGCCGCGGATCTCGAGCGTGAAGATCGATCCGGAGAAGATCGGCATGGTGATCGGCAAGGGCGGCGAGACGATCCGCGCGCTCGAGGCCGAGTACGAGGTGCAGATCGACATCGAGGAGGACGGGACGATCCTCATCTACGCGACCGACGGGACGAAGGCGAAAGCTGCAATCTCAGCAATCGAGTCGCTGACGAAGGAGCCGGAGGTCGGTGACGAGTTCCGCAACGCCAAGGTCGTCAAGACGACGCAGTTCGGAGCGTTCGTCGAGCTCAAGAAGGGCACGGACGGGCTCCTGCACGTGTCGAACGTGGGCCCGGGACGCGTGGCGCACATCGAGGATGTCATCAACCGCGGCGACATCCTCGACGTCCTCGTCCAGGAGGTCGACAAGGCACGCGGACGGATCGGCCTGAAGCTCATCCAGAAGCACGAGAACGGCAGCACCGTCAGCCCCGAGGAGCTGATCCAGCGGGCGAAGAACGCCCCGCCGCGCGAGCGGACGGAGGACCGGCCGCCCCGAGGCGACCGTGAGCGGCGCGGAGGCCGCGGCGGCCGGAGCCGCGGCGGCGATCGCGAGCGCGGCTAGCCTTCCGCTCGACAAGCAGACGCAGACGAGGGCGGCCCGAGGCCGCCCTCGTCGTTTGCGGGGCCGGGCACGCGGAAAACCGGCGCCGAACCGGCACACATCCGTGCGCTTCGGTGCGGTAGGGTCGATCGCGAGGGTGGTGGGTAGCAGCCCCACCCTGGGTGGGGGAGCGCGCCGGATGTGCCGGGAACCCGTCGGTCATTGACAGGTTTGGCTGGTAAGGATGTTGTCGTGCTGCGGTTGAACCACATCACGTTCGCCTGCGACGAGCCCGCGCGAGTCGCTGAGTTCTGGACACGGCTCCTCGACGGCTACACGGCCGAGCAGAGCGGGGAGGCCTACTTCGGGCGCGGCGACGGGCCCGAGCTCTTCTTCAATCGGATGGAGAAGTCGCCGACCATCGAGTTGCCGATCCACCTCGACGTCAACGTTCCCGACCGCGAGGCCGAGCTGGAGCGACTGCTCGGGCTCGGGGCCAAGCTCGTCGAGACGAAGTCACACGCGATCGGCGAGCTGTCCGAGACCTGGACCGTCATGCGTGACCCGGAAGGCAACGGCTTCTGCATCCAGACGCCGCACAACCCGCAACCGCAGCGCTACATCGGGAACATCACCTTCTCCAGCGCCGAGCCGAAGCGCCTCGGGTCGTTCTGGGCGGCCGCACTCGGCTGGCCCGAGGAGGAGATCGACCGGAGCTTCATCGAGACGCTGCTTGCGGCCGGCATGGACGAGCGTGAGACCGAATCCTTCTACGTCGCACGCGAGACCCCGACGAGCCGGCCGCGCCTGCTGTTCCAGCGCCGCGAGAAGTCGCGGCCCGCGTCGTACCCGATCCACCTCGACTTCCGCACCGACGACCGCGAGGCGGAGGTCGAGCGCCTCACCACGCTCGGCGCAACCGCGGAAGAGACCAAGTCCGACGACGAGCGCACGTGGGCGGTCATGCGCGACCCGGAGTCGAATCCATTCTGCGTCGAGTAGCCCCGTCGGACGCTCGCACGATCCGACCCCGCACACCTGTGCGAGCCAGGACTTCCGCCGTGCGCGCCGGCTCCGCCAGCGCGACGATCGAGCCGCCGAAGCCGCCGCCCGTCATCCGCGCGGCAAATGCGCCGGCCTCGAGGGCGGCGTCCACGAGCGCGTCGAGCGTCGGCGTCGAGACCTCGTAGTCGTCGCGCAGGCTCGCCTGGCTCGCCGCGAAGAGCGGGCCGAGCGCCGCCGCGTCGCCCCGCTCGAACGCCGCGACCGTCGCCCGTACGCGCTCGTTCTCCGTCTCGACGTGTCGCACGCGCCGCGGGTCTCCCGCTTCGAGCTCTCGGCGCCGATCCGCGTACCCCGAGCCCACGTGCGCATGGCGCTCACCGGAGTCGAGCACGAGGATCGCGACGTCGTCCGGGAGCGGCACCCAGCGATGCTCGAGCGAGCCGCAGTCTAGGAGAAGGGCGGACCCGGCGCGCCCGAGCAGCGACGCGGCCTGGTCGAGGATCCCCGACGGCACGCCGACGGCACGCTGTTCCGCCCGCAGGCAGGCCAGTGCCAGCTCGAGCGGCTCGAGCTCGAAGTGCGCGACCCCGCAGAGGGCGAGAGCCACGCCGACCGCGAACGCACCGGACGAGCCGAGCCCCGCTCCTTGCGGGAGCGTCGCCTCGACCGTGCCATCGACCCCCACCGGCGGCCGGCCCAGTGCCGCGAGCTCCTGTGCCACCCCGGCGACGTAACGCCCCCAGCTGTCCGGCTCACCGGTGCCGTCGGCCGCTAGGTCGACGGCTTCGCCCGTGGAGGCAAGCCGGATCCTCTCCGCCCCCTCGACGTGGAGCCGAATCCCGAGGTCGATCGCGATCGGCAGCACGAGGCCGCCGGCGTAGTCGGTGTGCTCGCCGATCAGGTTGACGCGGCCGGGCGCCCAGCACGTGAGCCTCATCCGCTCCTGAGGCTATGCGCAGACCGCTCGTTACGATGCGCCGATGGTTCAGAAGTACGTCCTCTCCGAGCTGGAATCCGGCGAACGCGTGATCTCCGAACGCGTGCCGAGCGTTCGCTCCGTAGCGCTCGGCTTCTGGATCGGCGCGGGCTCGCGCGACGAAACGGAGGCCAAAGCCGGCGT
>JBKPDB010000020.1:0-10430 GCA_046727655.1 Actinomycetota bacterium | reverse complement strand
CTCGCCGCCGTCAGCGAAGAGCTCTGGAGGAGCACCAGCTCCTTCGCCGGCTGCTCGAACTCGTCGTTGAGGATCCGCTGGACACGGCCGGACTCACCCGGCCCCGGTTCGTTCACCGACAGCGAGTCTGTTCCCACCACACGTCCGAACGCGAACGCCACAAGGACGAACGCCAGCCACCCAAAAACGGCCGCCTTCCAGTGCCTGGCGCTCCACCGGCCCGCGCGCGCAGCGAGATTCTCCCTCTGGACGGAGCCTGCCATGCCCCAAACCCCCTCTCGTCCTTCGGTCCTCTCGCGACGATACGACTCGGCGGCCAGTCGGTCAAGAGGTTCGAAGGAAGCCGGTCAAGCGGCTCGGAAGGCACCGGCCCGAGCCGTCTGGATCCCAACGGTCGAACGCTGACGTGAGCGGGATTCAAACCGTTAGCGAAACAGCGTTCAGCTAGGCGGGGACCCTTCTGTTGATCGGCGGGAGGCTCGGGTGCCGGCGTATTTCCTGGTCCCCCGGCCCGCGGTAGGAGGCATCGGCGACCCAGGTGGTGACGATGGCGAGGGCACCACTCCGTTGAGACGTTCGCGCGCGGAGTCCCAGCGGCGCGGGGATGCCTCGCCATGCAGGTGCAATTCGAGCGTTCGATCGTCTGCCAACACAGCAGGAGCTCGCATCCCGATCCCTCTTTTCATGCGGGATCGACCGATGCGTGGTGGGGGAAAGGTGAGTAGGTTCGCGTGTGCGGTGCTCGGAGCGTGCCGGGTTTGGCATTTCGCGGAGGCTATTCGCCCCTGGCAGGCGCGAAAGCAGGCGTTTGGCTACGGCGAAGCCGGGAAGGCGGAACGACGAGATGAACGGGCCTGCAGGCGAGCCCAGATCACCGTCTCAATCAAGCGACGACGTGGAAGTCGCCGTCATCGGCGGCGGACAAGCGGGGCTGGCGATAGGGTATTTCCTCCGCCGCCAAGGCCGTCGTTTCGTGATTCTCGAGCGCGGCGGTCAGATCGCGCCTGCCTGGCGTGAGCGTTGGGACTCGCTCACCCTCTTCACTCCTCGCCGCTACAGCGGCTTGCCCGGGCTTCCCTTCCCGGGCGATCCGGAGGGCTACCCGAGCCGGGACGAGGTGATCGCCTACCTCGAGCGGTACGCGGAGACCTTCGACTCGCCGATCGAGCTCAACAGCGAGGTCAAGAAGCTCGAGCTCGGCGACGACAGGCGCTTCCGCCTCGAGGTTGGCGGACGGACGATCAGTGCTGACCAGGTCGTGGTCGCGACCGGTCCGTTCCAGACGCCCTTCGTCCCGAAGCTCGCCGACCGGCTCGCCGATGATGTCTTCCAGACGCACGCCGTTGGCTACAGCAGGCCGGACGAGGTGCCGCGGGGGACCGTGCTGGTGGTCGGTGGCGGGAACACCGGCTTTCAGATCGCGAAAGAGCTCTCGGCGACGCACAAGGGCGTGCTCTCGATCGGTTCGCGGCAGACGCCGCTGCCGCAGCGTCTGCTCGGGCGCGACCTTTTCTGGTGGCTGACGAAGGCCCGAATCCTCGACAAGTCGGTCGACACGCGTCTCGGTCAGCGCCTGAGCACTCGCGAGACGCTGATCGGCTCGAGCCCGCGCGAGCTCAAGCGGCGCTACGGGGTCGAGCTGAAACCGCGCGCGGTCGACGCCGACGGCCGCAGGGTTCGCTTCGAGGACGGCAGTGAGCTGGAGGTCGACGCTGTCATCTGGGCGACGGGCTACCGGCCTGATTATTCGTGGATCAAGCTTCCGGTCTTCGACGAGGACGGTCGGCTACGCCACCGTCGCGGCGTCACCCATGTCCCTGGTCTCTACTTCCTCGGCCTCACCTGGCAGTACACGCGCGGCTCGGCGCTGATCGGCTGGGTGCAAGAGGACGCCGAGTTCATCGCGGAGCGGATCGCCGCCTACCAGGCGCGGCCATCCGTGCGCACACCGGTCCGCGTCGGCGCGTCGGCTCAAGCTCGCTCAGACGAAAGGAGCTAAGCGATGCACGACCCGACTTCCCATAGCCGTACCCCGACGATTGAATTCCCGCGCGAGACAGAGGGGTTGCCGGAAGCTCGCAGGACAGAGCTGGTCGAGCTCGCCGACGGCGACGAGTTCGAGCTCGAGATCATGCCGGTCAAGAAACGGATCGGCGACGCAACGGTGCGGATGCTCGCCTACAACGGCTCCGTCCCCGGCCCGACGCTGAAGGTCCCGCAGAGCGGGACGATCACCGTGCACGTGACCAACCACGGCGACCTCGACGCGACCGTGCACTGGCACGGACTGCGCCTCGAAAACCGCTACGACGGCACGCACGACACGCAGGCGCCGATCCCGGTCGGCGAGACCTTCACCTACCAGGTGCACGTGCCCGACCCGGGCGCGTACTGGTACCACCCGCACATCCGCGAGGACTACGGGCAGGAGATGGGGCTGTACGGGAACATCCTCGTCACCCCGAGCGATCCCGACTACTGGCCGCCCGCCAACCGCGAGCTACCGCTCACGCTCGACGACATCCTGATCGAGGGTGGCCAGATCGCCGCCTTCCGGGAGTCGGAGACGACGCACGTGGCGATGGGCCGCTTCGGCAACGTGATGCTCGTCGCCGGCGAGCCGGACCTGTCGCTCGAAGCGAAGCGCGGCGAGGTCGTGCGCTTCTACTTCACCAACACCGCGAACACGCGTGTTTTCAACGTGACGCTGCCGGGCGCGCAGATGAAGCTGGTCGGATCCGACGCGGGGCACTACGAGCACGAAGAGCTCGTCGAGGAAGTGCTGCTAGCACCGTCCGAGCGTGTCGTCGTCGACGTGCTGGTTCCGGACATCGGCGAGCTCACTCTCGAGCACCGAACGCCCGAGCGCACCTACCGCCTTGCATCGATCGCGGTCACCGATCCACAGCCGAAACCGTCGTATGCCGACGAGTTCGCACACCCGCGCACCAACCGCGACATGGCCGACCTACGCGAGCGGATCGAGCCGTTCCTGAACGCGCCTGCCGACAAGACACTCTCGTTCGTCGCCGAGATGGACATGGGCGTGCCCGAAGGCGTCCCGGTCGTGTACGCCTGCCCGATGCACCCCGAAGTGGTCAGCGACGAGCCCGGCAGCTGCCCGAAGTGCGGCATGAAGCTGCTCGCCCAAGCGGCAGAAGAGACGACCTACGTCTGCCCCATGCATCCGGAGGTCACGAGCGACAAACCCGACCGCTGCCCCAAGTGCGGCATGAAGCTCCTGCCGGCGAACTTGGTCGAAGCCGGAGGCGGTCACGACCACGAGCACCACGGCCACGGACACCACGGCCATAACGCCGAGGGCGAAGCAGGCGAGGAGCACGGCAAGCACGGGCACCACGGGCATGGCGAGGAGCATCACGGTGCGCGCGCCGGCGACGAAGCCCAAGGACACGATCAACACGGCGGACACGAAGGCCATGACCAGCACGGCCATCACGGGCACCACCACCAACACGGCGAGCCCGAGCACGGGCACGACACCGCCCAGGGGATCGAGTGGGAAGACGACATGGTCGAGGTCAACCGGATGACGACACCGGCCAACATGCGGTGGAAGCTCGTCGACCGCGAGACCGGAGCGGAGAACGCCCAGATCGACTGGACGTTCCACGTCGGCGACCAGGTGAAGCTGCGGCTCGTCAACGAAATGGACTCAGATCATCCGATGCCGCACCCGTTCCACGTCCATGGGGCGGGCCGGTTCCTGATCCTCGCGCGTGACGATGTTGTCGAGCCGAACCTCGTCTGGAAGGACACGGTGCTCGTCCGCACTGGCGAGACCGTCGACATCCTGCTCGACGTCACGAACCCGGGCCGGTGGATGGCGCACTGCCACATCGCCGAGCATCACGAGAGCGGGATGATGTTCAGCTTCAACGTCGCTCCGGCAGCGTGAGCGTCGACGCTCTTGCACAGCCGGTCCGCGCGGGGCTGCGAGCTTGCCGGCATGTTCGTCATCGTCGCCGCCGCCGCGATCACAAGCACCCCGTGGCTACTCGTCGCCGATCTCGCTGGCCACGGCGTCAAGGACCTCTGGCACTGAGCGCCCGCCCGCTCGTGTGACCTCCGTGGAGGGCATGCGATTTCGCCACCATGAGTGCGCAAGGGCCGGAATCCTGCGTGCGCCGGAGGCCCGAGCGCTCCGGTAATCCGCACGACGCGGGACTCCAAGCTGCGCGGGGGTGCCCGCTCCCCTCGGGATGCGGTTTTCGGGTTGCGCTTTCGACTCACCATTCACTCACCACGCGGGTTGTGATCCCGCATGGACACAGCGATTGGGCAGCGATCTGCGCGGGAGCGTTCGCATGGATCGCACTGTGCGAAGCCGCTCGAGATTAGGTGTCCGTTTCGTGGGCGAGCAGGCTCGTCACCAGGGCGTGAAGCTCCTCGTCAGGCAACGCTGTGAGCTTCAGCAGGCCGGCACACAAGCGCTCGAGCTCGCGCTCGGACAACGAGTCAAGGTCGACCGCCCCCAACACGCTCCTCCGCACGAGGACGCTGCAACCAACGCAGAAGAATCTCGGCGGCTCGGGGATCCGAGACTGCGCGCTCCCGCAAACCACGTTCGATCTCTGCGTCACTGGGGGGTTCACGGACACGGCGGGTTCGGCTCGCGCGGCTCAACCGTGCGGCCTCGCGCGCCTCCGCTTGCGTCCACCGGTGCGGCCCAGCTCTACCGTGGTGAGCTTCGGTCTCAGCGGGAGCGTCAGCTTCGTTCAGCTTGGTCGTGAGCAATCGCCTCCTTGGTGCATCACTAGTGTGCCGCTTCGCTAAGTGGCGCGCTACGAGCGAGGCTCGTCTTGACAGCGGTGTCGGATGACGAGTTGCCTGCACCCTCGTTCCGATGCCTGCGAGGGTCCTTGGGGGCCGCGTTCGGCGCGCCTAACGCGCGAGCGCTTCCCCGACGACCCGGCCTACGCTGGGCGCGCGAGCTCCCTTGTGGGCAGAGCCGACGGCTCGTCTAGCGAACTCGTCGTGAACGTTGCGGCGGGCGAGTTCGATGAGGTCCGGGCAAATCACATAGGGGAGTGGCGAAAGCGTTGTCTAAGCCGCGAGCGGCGTGCCCCATTCATGCCCCAAACGCCCGGACCCGGCTCTTGGAGCGAAGCGGGCCCGGCACCTGGCAGAGTCCCGGAGCCGTGGAACAAAGCGGGTTCTATGGGTTTCGGCCGATCGGCGGGGATCGGACGGCTTACCCTTTCAAGGTGGTAGCGCGGGTTCGAATCCCCGCCGGGGGCACTCGCGCGGCTCTGGACTCCCGCCGACTCATAGAGGAGGACGAAATGGTCAAGGAAGCACGCCTCGAGAAGTTGGAGGCCGGCCTCACGCCGGTAACGGACGGCTGGTTTGTCGTCAGCATCCCCGACGCCGCCTGGGTGACGAGTGACGTGCTCGGCGACGCGTGCATTTTCGAGGGCGACGATGCGTCCTTTCCGGATGTCGGCTTCACGCTCGCCGTCCTTCAGCCGGGGCAGTCCGGAGGCAGATACCACCGCGAGGCGAACCAGGAGGACTTCCTCGTGCTCGCCGGCGAGTGCGTGCTGCTCATAGAAGACGAGGAGCGACCGCTCAAGGCGTGGGACTTCGTCCATTGCCCGCCGCACACCGCACATGGCTTCGTCGGCGCGGGCGACGGCCCGTGCGTGATCTTCATGACGGGAGCGCGCAAGGGATGGCCGGAGAGAGGCACCGTCTACTTGCGGTCGGAGGTCGCGATACGCCATGGTGCAGGCGTCGAAGAGGAGACGACGTCCTCCGCGGAGGCATACGCACCGTTCCCGAAGTGGAAGCCCGGGCCGCCGAAAAGCTGGGACGGCCTGCCGTGGGCGTAGTGCCGGTCCATGGGCCGTGCAGGATGAATCAGCGTCGACAAAGGTCAGCCCTCGAAACCCGCGACTACCGCTGCCGACGCTTCAGTCGTAATCTGAGCTCATGATCGTGTATGGCGTCGATGCCCAGCGCGTGCTGGTGTCCGGACGGTTCAAGCACACGGTCGTCCTCTGCGGCGATCCCGAACCAACTCGACGCGAAGGAGCGACCAATGAAGCTGCGTGGCCTTACCTCGCATGTGACCGTGTTGCTGATTGGGGTGATCCTCGCCACTGCCGCGGGCGCCCTGGCTCGACCGTCTAAACAGCCGAGCCTCGCGGCCCGGCTAAGCAGGCTGGAGGATCGCCACAACGTCCTCCAAAGCAGCTATCAGACGTTCTGCAACGCGCTCAAGTTCACGGACAAGAGCGGGATTCAGGACGTACAGGCCCGCGAGATGTTTGTCAGCTTGGCCGACGTCTGCTGGACCAACGTCCGAAGGAGCCAGTGATCCTCTAGGGCTTCCCCAGCGTATCTGAACCGCGAGCCGACGAGGTGGCCCGCACCGTCCGCGACGACCCGGGCGGCGGCTTACGCGTCCTCGACCGCCTCGATGGCGCGGGTGGGGGGACGAACTACACACCGAGCCGCTTGCGCCTCACGACCAAGCGGCGAAGAGCGCGAACGAGCCCGCTGTTTCGGTTTCGTAGCGCGAGAAGGTGCCGGCGAGGGCGCGCGCGAGGCTCGCGCGGTCGTCCTCGAGATTGGTGAAGATCCGCTCGCGGTTGTAAACGCCGAGCGCCTTGCGCGCGAGTCGAGTGTGCTCGACCCCCTGGCCCAGGATCGTGCTTCCGAACAGGACGCGTCCCTCGCCGAGGAATGGCCGCAGATTCCGGATAACCGTGGCCTTCTCTTCCATTGTGCCCGGGAGGCAGTGCAGGACGCCGTTGAGGGCGATCGAGTCGAAGTGCGCCTCGCCGAGCTCTAGTGGGTCGAGCACGTTCGCGCGGACCACCCGTGGCGAGTAGCGGTCGAGCCGCTGCGCTGCCTTCGCCAGGCACGGCCCGCTCAGATCAAGCAGCGTGATCGCCGGCCGCTCGACTGGAAAGCGGCAATGGTCGAGGAAGTACCCGCTGCCGACACCGACGTCGAGGTGACGCGCGCCGACGTGGCGGTCGTACAGCTCGAGGAAGCGGCGCTTCGGGCACCGCCAGACGAACCGGCAGGAGAACCCGAGGATGACGAGGTCGTAGAGGGCGAGCCTGGCCGGCGTGTAGACGGCGACGCTGGGGTGCGACGCCGGCGAGGCGGAGTCGTTTGCCACGTCGGTGGATGCTATGCCGGCTGCGGACCCCAGCCTCGTTCGTGTTTTCCAGCGGTGCGCTCTGCGCCGGTCATCCAAAGATCGCCGTTTTGCAGGCAGTTCCTATGGGCCGTGCTGGATTCGAACCAGCGACCTTGGGATTAAAAGTCCCCTGCTCTACCAGCTGAGCTAACGGCCCCGTCGGAGCCAGTGTAGGCCTGGTCACGCTCTCCGGCGTCTAGCCGACGAGCGTCGAAAGATCCCGCAGACCTCATGCGTTCGACCCGCGTGTCAGGGATTTCCGAACTCCCGCTCAGCGCATTCGGCGCAGTAGAAGACGAGTCCGTCGTCCGTGTCGAGGTACGCCCGCCACCGTTCGTTGTCGGCGGGAAGCCAGACATCGTCGCATTCGATGCATCGTGCTATCCCGACCAACGGTTCAGTGCTCATTCTCGCCCAGATCGTCGTGGACTAGTGCGGCGAGATCAACTGACCGTTCGGCCGGACATGGCCTCAGCCGACCCACCCGTGGAGAGAAAGTCACACTCTTCTTACGGTGGGTGGCACCGGGACCTGGCTGGGCCGCCAACGCGCTCTGTATGGGAAAACCGAGTGTGGGGAGCGGCTTTCGACACACAGTCGCGACGCTTTTCCAACCGTGCCTGGCACCGGGCGTGGCGCTCGTGGACGCGGCTGCGGATCACCCGCCCAGGATGAGGTCGACCGGGCCTTTCGCCACATTGTTTGCGACACGCCGCGCGGATCGCGCGGGGGTTTCGAGAGGGGGTTTTCGTGGATCGAGCTCGAGTCTTTCGGATCGGAGGCGTCGTCTCCGGCGCCATTCTGATCGCCTTCGGCGTCGTCACGATCGTGCTCGCCGTCTACGGGCACAACACGGTCAAGACAGAGTTGGAGCGGCAGAAGATCACCGGTACGCCTGACATGTCTCCGTCGGCCATCCAGCAGGCGGCACAGCAGGCGGGTCTGAAGAACGTCGATCTTCCGTCCTGTGACGTCGCGGGGAAGGAGATCACGACCGGACAGCGCGCAAGGTGTTTCGCTCAGTACATGAACATCCACGCGCTCGAAGCGACCGGGGGCTACGTCTACGCCGAGATGGGTCGATACACCGCCAAGCCCGGGGCGCCGCAGTCGGAGCTCGCGCCGGGGGGCGGGACGAACAATCCCAAGTACGCGCTGGTCGATCCGAAAACGAAGCAGCCGGTCGAGAACGGTGCCCGGAACATCTGGGTGAGCGAGACCGGCCTCGCGACGGCGCTCAACGTCAGCTACATGGCATCCACACTGTCGCTGTTCAGCCTCGTCGTCGGGATCGCCCTCGTCCTCGCGGGGATCGGCTTCATCGTGTTGGCTCTGGCGGCGCTGCCGGCGCGGCGGGCGCCGTCACCTGCGCCGAGCGATTAGGGGAAGCCCGACCTCCTCCGATCAACCCCTCGGCGACGGCCTGCCGATCGTGCGAAAGGTGGATCCCCCGACAGTACGCCGCCGACGATCGTCCCGCACGTGCAAGGGCGCACGGACGAAGGACCCTGCCTTGCGGCCGGCCGCCGCGCGAGTGCGCTCCTGGTCGTCGGCCTAGCGCTCGTCTTCGTCACGGTCGGAAGCGCGACCGTCGGACAAACGACGCGAACGCATCGCACGGCGCGAGCGCGCATTGCCGGCATCCACAAGATCCGGCACGTCGTCGTGATCATGCAGGAGAACCGATCCTTCGACTCCTACTTCGGCACGTATCCCGGCGCGGACGGAATCCCGATGCGCCACGGTATCCCGACGGTTTGCCTGCCGGATCCGGCGACGCACCGCTGCGTCCGGCCGTTCCACGACACCCAAGACTGGAACGGCGGCGGCCCGCACGACCATGTCGATGCCGTCCGAGACATCGACCACGGCAGGATGGACGGCTTCATCCGCCAGGAGCGCGCCGGCCTGCTCCGTGTCTGCCGCGGCACGAACGACCCGCTCTGTACCGCCCACCGCCTGCATCAGGAGAGGCCCGACGTCATGGGCTACCACGACCGGCGGGAGATCCTCAACTACTGGACGTACGCCCGCAACTACGTCCTCCAGGACCACATGTTCGAGCCCGACACGTCGTGGAGCCTGCCGTCGCACCTGTTCCTCGTCTCGGGCTGGTCGGCGCGGTGCGTGCGAAAGGGAGACCCCTCGAGCTGCCGGAACGCGATCCAAAACCCGGGCGCGCCGCCGGGCGAGATTCAGGACCCCACGGGCGCAGTCCCCGACTACGCGTGGACCGACCTCACCTACCTCCTCGCCCGGCACCAGGTCAGCTGGCGCTACTACGTGATGAGCGGCGGAGATCCCGACTGCGCCGACGACGAGATGCTCTGTCCGCAGGTCCCGCAGCGCGCAAAGACGCCCGGGATCTGGAACCCGCTGCCGTGGTTCGACACGGTCCACCGGGATCACCAGCTGCGGAACATCGCGCCGTACAACCACTTCCTCCGCGCGGCCGGCAGCGGCAGTCTTCCTGCCGTCTCGTGGATCACGCCGTCGCAGGAGGTGAGCGAGCACCCGCCCGGGCTCGTCTCGAACGGACAGGCGTGGGTGACGAAGACCATCAACGCGGTCATGCGCGGCCCGGACTGGCGCTCCACCGTGATCTTCCTCTCCTGGGACGATTGGGGCGGCTTCTACGACCACGTCGTGCCGCCGCACGTCGACGAGAATGGTTACGGACTACGCGTCCCCGGGCTCGTGATCAGCCCATACGCCCGCCACGGTTACATCGATCACCAGACCCTGAGCTTCGACGCGTATCTGAAGTTCATCGAGGACGACTTCCTCGGAGGAGCCCGCATCGACCCAGTAACGGACGGTCGTCCCGACCCACGCCCAGACGTGCGCGAGAACGCGCCCATCCTCGGAAACCTCGCGGCCGACTTCGACTTCGACCAGCCGCCGCGGGCACCGCTGCTCCTCCCGCCCCGGCCCGCACCCGCGCTTCAGCCGCCGCCCCAGGGCTCGCGCTCGAGTGCCGCTTCGAAATCGGCACGCATGTGGACCGGCGCGCCGTGCGAGACCAGAACGTGCTCGAAGGGGAGCTCGAGGAGCTCGCGCAAGGCCGGCAGCGTTCGCTCCTCCAGCCACGGGACGTACCACACGCGAAGCGTTCCCCCGGGAGCCGTCAGCGCGTCGGCGAACACGAGCGCCCGCTGCTCGGGGAGGTACACCGGCGTCTCGGTGCCGCGGCGCCCGTCGTACACCGTGCGGAGGCCGCCCGGCAGGGGGTCACCCGGGAGGATCGGCTGCA
>JBKPDB010000019.1:0-19593 GCA_046727655.1 Actinomycetota bacterium | reverse complement strand
GGGAGCATCGATCTGGCCTCAACGCCCTTCACCACGGCGGCGCAGGTGCAGGCGGCATTGGCCACCGGGACGCTCGTCGACGTGACATCCGTGCTCGCGCCGGGTGGGCCGGTCAACATGATCGCGCCCGTGATCGGCGGCCGCTGACCGAACACGGCCGACAATGACCACAACGCGCCCGGGCCAAACGGGCCGGGGCGCCGCGTCGGCGTCGAGGGCGCCGCGGGCGAACGGTTTGCACAACACCAAGGTTCCGGTTCGGACGAACGCGAAGCGGGCGCCCCCGCCCCCGTACCCCCGCGATCGCGAGCGACGCGCGGGGTCCTAGATTCCGTGGCCGGTGAATCAGGCAGCTCGGTGAAGCCGCCTGATCAACGCCATCAGGTGACCTTCAACGTCCCGCTCACTTCCGGGTGCACCGTGCAGTAGTAGCGGTAGCTCCCTTTCTTGAGAGTCACCGTGGCGGTCTTTTTGCCGACGAAAGAAGTCCCGGTGACCACCTTGTTCTTGATGCCCGGTCCGTTGAGCGTGAAATTGTGGATGTCCGCTTTGTCTTGCACGACGAGCGTGTACTTCCCGTGCTTGATCGTCTTCACTGCCTTGCCGTGGGCGTCCTTGAGCGAGATCGTGAAGCCGGGACCGATCGTCCCCTGCAACTTCGGCGGGGCCTTGACAGTCACCGTTGCGGCATTACCGACAGACACAAGCGTGGCTGCCGCGACGAGCACAACTAGGAGCGAGCGCACATCGCACCTCCTTTCGGTCGAACGGCACCTGCCCGACCTGCGAGCATACGCCTCAGACGAGGATGCGTTCTCGGCGACTGCTGATCGCCGATTCCCGCTCCAGCTCGTAGCGCCAGTAGTCGCGGTTTGCGTGGGGGCGGCCCGAGAGTCCGCCCCCACGCTCGTGGTGTCTAGCTAGGCGAGTACCTGGCACATGTCGATGACGTGGCCGGAGGTAGTGAAGCCGGTGACGTTCCCCTCGCTGTCGGACGTCGCCACGAAGGGCCCGGACGTGACCCAGAGGATCGCCGGCGAGCCGGGGGCGAAGGCGCCCGGTTCTCCGAACTGCAGGCTCCGTCCCGACAGATGGTCGTGTTCCCGTCGCCGAGACGAAGAAGGGGCCGGAGATGTTGACCGCCCGCGCATCGCGCGGAGAGCGTGAGCCTCCTTCTGACTCGGAGATCGAGCGTGGCCTACGCGAGCGCGTCGTCAACTCGGCACGCGACGCGGAAGTCGTGTTGCGCTGGCGGCAAACGGTGCGCCCTCCGGAGACGACTCTGGGTGTGGATCTTGACTCGCTCTCGGAGGCACAGTTGGAGCGCTTGTACGCCGGTTTGGTCGTCGTGTTCAGCCGCTTGAACTCGGCAACAACCTTTTGGCGATCTGCGCCTTTGCCTGCCGGCTCACAGTCGCCTGCGTCGTCCGCTTGGCGCTCGCCGGGAGGACGGTAACCCTTCCGCGCATACCGAGGTGGATCGCGCAGAAGTAGTGATGATCCCGGGCCTTGAGGAAGGTGAGCGTGTACGGCGCCGCTTCTCCGTTCGACTCGGAGAGCAGCCGCACGATCCCCGAGTTGCGGAAGTCGGTCGGCTTACTGACCGTCGCGCCACCCCGTTGCTCCACGAGACTCGGATTGATCTCAAGCTGGGGCGAGTTGCCGACCCACAGAACGGAACTCCCGCGGCGTCGGACAGCGGCGGCTGGGGCAGCTCCGGGTGTGGCACGACGAGTGGCAGGTTCGTGTTGGCCCCAGAGAACGTGATCGTGTGGAATCCGTGAATGCGCCAGGTGATCACTGGCCGGCGCGGATCGTCACGTTGACGGGGAAGAAGGCCGGCGGGTCCGCCTGCAAGTTCACGCGCAAGAACTTTGCCATCGAGGGCGGACCGGCGTAGACGACGATCGGAGGCCTTCGTTGACGTCGTCGATCCCGACGACGAGCACGACCCGCAGTAACCCGAGCTGAACGGGAGTCCCGTCGGGACGTCAACTAGAGGCTTGATGTGAATGAAACCTGTGCAGCATTTGCCGTGCGGCCGTCGTCGCGCCTCGGCGCTTGACAAAGATGCGGTCGGGAGAGACGCTCTTGCCGCGGCACATGCTTTTGACATGGGGGGAGGAAGCGAGGAAGGAAGATGAAGCGGAAGTTGGTGTGCCTCGTCGTGGTCGTTGCTGCGGCGGTGCTTGTCTCTGCGATCTCTGCGACGAGCGCTTCGGCCGACTACGGCACGGGGGCGATCTACCAGATTGAGCTTTCGGTCAATACTCCGGGACGGGACGGCGGCGGCGTGTGGTTGTGGATCGCGCTCGAGCCCGACTTCACGGGTGACTACGCGGGTTCTGATTGCGGACATGGCGGCGTTGGTACCGCCTCCGACAAGGGTGACGTGACCTGGCACTACAGCGGCGATAGCGTCGTCATCGACGGGGTCGCCTTGAACGCCCTTCCCAACGCGGTCTTTCCCGTCTTCATTCCGCCGCCGTACATGACCACGATCACGGTGCCGAGGGCGTACGGCCACTACACCGGCGACGATCACGCCTTCATGACATTTCCACCCTTCATTCCGGTCGGCGGGTTCTCGCAACTGCAGGTCGCAGGGGGGCCTCCCGGGACGAGCCCCTAGGGCGACACCCCCATTCGTTTGACGAGAGGAGGCCATAGCGGCCTCCTCTCACATTCACATCAAGCCTCTAGCTCGTCACTTCTCAGACCGCATGACCAACGACCCCAAAAGGAGGGGAACACATGGCGAGCAAGGACAGCATTCCGAAGAGCGGGACGGGAAGCGAGGCTTCGCATCTCTCCGACAGCCCGCTCGCAATTCGCCGCGGCAACGCCGACCCGACCAACGTGGATCCGAGTCCGGTGCAGATGAGTTCGGCCACTACGAGAACACGATGCAGCCGAAGGCGCCGATCGAAGAAACCGGCGGCGGTGAGTAGCGATGGCGACCGAACAGGAGACTCAGCCGCTTCTCGCACACATCCCGACGAGCACGGAAGCGAGCGCGCATCTCGTCGAGCAGATCTCAACGACGGCACGCTGACGGTGCGGGATTCGACCACGGGGCAGTCGATGACGATGCGGTTAGCCGTCACGGTGTGGGACGACGTGCTCACGCTCGTCGCCGTCAGCGACCCGTAGGGGCGTTGGCAGGTTGACAGGTCGTTGACAGGTCGCCCCGTTCCGACCCGTTACCGCGTGCTCGCTCCGATTCCTGTGATGTGTGGAGCAATGCGGCTTCCCCGTAACCAGTCGTAACCGTAGGACGGCCTGCCGTGCTCTTGCCATGCAGAAGGTCGTGGGTTCGAGTCCCATCATCCGCTCTGAAAGAGCCTGCAAAATGGCAGGTGCTGTAGCCTGACCAGCAAACGATTCAACCCTCGTGGCAAGGTTGAGGTTGATCTGTTGCCTCCATCGACGCCGAGCGGGTCGAATGAGAACTCGCTCGGACGCACGGTTTGTGCAGAAGGCGAGCCTGATCTTTCGGAGTCGGAGTTCGCGCTGGCCGCGGTGGGTGCGGTCTCGCGGCGTGAGTGCGGACACCGCGTCGTCGCGAGCAGGCCGCCAAGCCGGCGCGCAGCGAGGGGCGGTTACGACGTCTTGATGGTCGTTGAGGACGTATCCGGATGAGCGTCTAGCGCAGTTGGCTACCGCAGCGTAGGCGGGCTGGCCTGAAGGCCCAGACAATGCCGATCCGCCGACGCGAGCCCGATTTGGCCGAGTCGAGCCTAACCGTCTCCGTCTGGCGTTTGCGCGGCGAGGTGCCTTATGCTCCGAGAACTTTCGACTAGGAGGGGACGGCATGTATGCACGCATAGCGACCTTCGAAGGCGATCCCGCAAACGTCGACGAAGCCATCAGCCGCGTTAGAGGCGAGGTCGAGGGAGGAAGCCCGCCGCCCGGTCTTGAGAACGCCAAGGGAATGATGATGCTGATAAACCGCGAGAACGGCAAAGGCATCGGGCTCACGTTCTTCGAGAACGAGGACGACCTGAAGCGCGGTGATGAGGCGCTCAACAACATGAATCCGGGCGGTGGCGGACGGCGGACATCCGTGGAGGTCTACGAGGTGGCCATCCAACGAATGTGAGGGCGCGGCCGCACCACGTTCCCGTGATTGCGTGAATCCCGCGCTTGGCTGAGACTTACGAGAGCGGCCGTCGTCGAACGAAGCCGGCGTTCGGATCGCCACCCGGCCCCCGGGCCTCAGATCGTCTGTTCGTCCAGATATGACCCATCTCAGTCATCTTTGGCGACCGTCTCGCCATGCGTCGACAATGAGCCGACCATGTCGATCGAAGATGTCGAGCAGGCACTAGCCCTGATCGCGGAGCACGGGGACGAGGGAACGTTCGCCGGACCGGCGGACGACGCCACCATCGAGCGGGCCGAAGCACTGCTCGGGCTTACCTTCCCGCCGACGTATCGCCGTTTCCTTCGCCACCTTGGCGCTGGCGACATCTGGGGCGAGGAGTTCTATGGCATCGTCGACGAGGAGCTAGAGGAGCCACTCGTCCCGAACGTCGTCGGTTTGGCGCTCGCCGAACGCAGCGCGGGTTCGCTGCCCGTTCATCTGCTACCCGTCTATGGTCTTGGGGACGGCACGATCTTCGGCTTGGACTTCAGCGCGACGGTTGGCGACGAACCACCTGTCGTTTCCTGGCACGGCGACCCAGAGGCCGGGTCTGAGACCGAGGCACCCAACTTCGGGACCTTCCTCCGTCAGGTGCTTGAATCGGCGCGGTCGCGGCCAGACTGAGCACGGGCCTTGAGACGCTGTTCGCTTCGGATCGATCGCGCTGCCTGGCGCTACGAGATGGAGCGAGAAGACGCAGTGCGCTCACGGCGTCCGCGAGCGTTCGTCTGAGGTGATCGCGAGGCCGTGAGACGTGGCAGGTCGTTGGTAGGTCTTTGGTAGGTCGCCCCGCGTAGCGACGTTCAGCTCAGTGCATTACTGCAGCGGAACGCATGGAACAACCTGCACTGAGGTGAACTCAGATGCACTATACGAACCGCTTCGCATCCTTGCCATGCAGAAGGTCGTGGGTTCGAGTCCCATCATCTGCTTAAGTGGGAAGCCCCGCGAGTGCGGGGGTTTTTGGTCTTCGCGACCAATGCAGGACCGGCTTTGGTCGGCGTATCTCAACAACCTCTCCAGTCTTCGGGCCGAGTGGTTTCCGCGAGCGTCCGCGCGCAACGACTCCTTGCGCATCCTTGAGCCACGTCGCCTAAGTGTTTAGCCTCAGCGAATCGTGGGGTGGCGGGCAGGCTTGGGCATTCTGGTGATGGTCGCGCTCGCGTGTTCTGGCGGGCTAGCGGTTGCTCGGGCGACAACGTCGGTTGGTGGCAACGCGGTGAACCTCGTTGCCACGCCTGCGGTAAAGGCGGCGCTCCGACGCGCCTTCTGCCGCCACGTCACCTCTGGCCCTTGTCCGCGTGGGCCGCTTAAGACCGCCAAGTTGAGGACTTACTACGGTCGCGTCGGCGTGAACGAGTACGCGGTCGCGTATTTCGACGTGATCGCGGATCAGCCCGAGTGGTTTTCGCGCCGGGTCCGGGGCACTTGGCGCGACCGGGGCGATACCGGGGGGGATCTCTGCGGGCAGATCCCACGGTCGCTAGTGGTGGGCGTCTGGCACTTCCGCTATTCAAGCTCGGTACAGGACCCGCGCACCGGGCGTTGGTCCAAGTGCTACGCGCCGCCCTAGAACGGTTCGCGGAAGTCGCCGCCCCCGTCCTTTCCGTCGGCGACGGGCTTCCCCCCAAAACCATCGTCCCATCTCCGGATAGCGGTTCGGCCTCTGGAACCCGGGACGGAAGGCACCGGACTCGAACCGGAACCGCTGGGCGGTCATTCCCCCTTCTTGCGGGCTTACCTTCCGTGGACGATTCTAGCCGCGGGCCCGCGACTAACGACCGGGCGGAGCGCGGCAGCGGAACCGATCCACCCGACAGGGACGATTTATCCGCTGGTCGGACGAAGCGACCTCCTCGGGGCTTGCTCCGCGATAGGAAGCCGCGGCGTGTAGACCGAGTTTGTGAACCCCACCGGCAAGGACAGCAAAGGGAAACGTAAAAGAGCAAAGACATGACCGAGGACGCCACAGGCGCGAGGTTCGATCTTCGACGGCATCCGCCAGTTGCGGTCTCAATACAGGGACGTGCGCCAGCGGCGCCGCAGCTTTGGGGTACCAGTCCGGTAGTCGACAGTGATTGCGAGTTCCTCGGCCCCTGGCCGTCCGCGCTGATCCCACCGGTCGATCGCGTCGCAGAGTGCTTGTTCGGCTGCTGTTCCGCCGTGGGCTGTCAGCGAGCTGATCCAGCGCTTGCACAGGTGGGCATGCGACTCGATGTAGGCCAGGCTTCTCCCGTCGCGGCTGATCAATCCGATCGTCCAGCCTGGAGAGACGCTGACTGCGCGCGCGGCCGGCAGCGCGAGCGTCAGATACAGCGCCAGTGATCGGGCGTCCGCTCGGAGGCCGACCGGACGGCTCCGACCCTCGGCCAGGGCGACGCTGACGAGTCGGCGTTTCGCTTCGGCCGAGAGCGACACGAGTGCCTCGCCCGAGATCTGCCGGAGCGGAGGGCTGGGCCCGACGGTGGTGGCGTCGCTGGCGATCAGATGCGGCGGAGGCCTTGGGGTCGAGTCTGCGGCCGCACTGGAACGCAACGGCATGAAGCCGCCGCAGACAACCGATGCGGTGACGAGCTTGCCCGGCGCCTTGCGGAGCGTGGGGATCGCTTGTACGCCCGCGGTGGCGATACGGAGCGGCACCACGATCAGCCCGCCGTCGACGAGCTGGTCGAACCAGGCTTTCGGGACTGCGTCGGAGCTCGCCGTGACAATGATCCGGTCATAGGGCGCGCGCTCGGGGTAACCGTCGCGTCCATCGCCGGCCACGACGTGTACCCGGTACCCGCCTTCGCGCAACGCGGTGCGCGCTGCGCGCGCGATGTCGTCGTCGATCTCGATGCTGACCACACGGCCTGTCGAGCCGACGATCACCGAAAGAAGTGCGGCGTTGTAGCCCGTGCCGGCGCCGATTTCGAGTACATGCATGCCCCGCTCGACCGCGAGCTGCTCGAGCATCTCGGCCATGATTGCGGGCTGCGACGAGGAGCTGATCGGCAGCCCGCTTGCGTCGGACTTGGTCAGGATCGCTTCGTCGCGATAGACGGCCCCCAGGCCCTCGCGGGCCGCGAACTCGGGGAGAAACAGCTCCCGTGGAACCTCGAGAAGCGCCTCGCGTGCGCGTGCGCTCCGAATCAGCCCACGCTGTTCGAGCTCACGGACGAGGCGGCGACGAAGCCGCAGGCTCGTGCCCGGTGCGTTGACCACCCTGCGTATCCTGCCCGCGGCTCACCGAGTGCTGGGTGTCGTACCTCGTCATGCCGAGGACTGCGGATGGAACTCGAACATGCCGCGGAGTTGCGCGACCGTGAGGGTGTCCGGAAGCATCTTCATCGCTGCGTTGCGTAGCCGTGCAGCCGTCGGGGAACCAATCTCGGCTGTGCGCCCGGCGCGGCGTGACGCCCGAACGGCCGCGTTCGCCCTTGGGACCCGCCTCCGCTCGTAGCTACGAAGGATCTCCTCTGGGTCGCGTTGCCCGGCAACGCACAGCCCGAGCACGACGGCATCCTCGAGTGCCTGCGCGGCGCCCTGACCGATGTTCGGCTTCATCGGGTGGGCGGCATCGCCGAGGAGCGTTACTCGACCTCGACCCCAGGTGCGGCGTGGTCGCCGATCGTAGGTGAAGGTGGGCTCGATCGCCTCGGGTTCGGTCGCTTCGATCAATGCCGGGATCGGATCGAACCAGGCGCCGTAGCGGCGCAGGAATGCCTCCCGTGGCCGCTCTGGCGCGGGTGCACCCTCGGTCACGCTCTCGAAGCAGTACCAGTACACGCGGCCGCTTCCGGCCGGACCGAAGCCAAAGCCCCCGCCGACGCCCCAGACCTCGACGAAGCGGTCGCCGATTCGCTCCTGGTCGAACGAGGTGGCCGCGCGCCAGGCGCGATGCCCGCCGTACCGCAGCGGTTCTTCTCCGAAGAGCGACCCGTGCACGACCGAGCGGATCCCATCCGCGCCGACGACGATGTCCCCGGCAAGCGGCTCAGCGCCCTCGATGAACGCTCGCCCGTCCGGGCTCGCGCCGGTGCAAGTCATGTCGAGCCGCACACGCTCGAGCGGGACAGCCTCCAACATCGCCTGCTGCAGCGCCGAACGGAGAATCCCGTAGGTCTCCCATCCGTGCGCCTGATAGTCGATCAGAGTGAGCAGGTCACCGCTCGGGTTCCGAATCTCGGCCCGAGTGACCCGCGCCGCGCGCGCTTCAACACCGTCCCGAAGTCCCAACGACTGCAGAGCGGTGACCGCATTAGCAGAGAGGACAAGGCCGAACCCCGTCTCGCGAAGCTCGGGGGCGCGCTCGAGCACGGTCGGCTCGACCCCAGCACGCTCGAGGGCGATCGCGGCCGCAAGTCCGCCGATACCCGCGCCGACGACAACCGCCCGCACGCTGCTCGGAAGCCTCGTCAGCCGGCCCAGTGAGTCGAGCAGTATGCGTCGCGCGCTGCGCTGCCGCCCAAGAGCGGCGGGTATTGGCTCGCTGATCGAATCGCGACCGCCTGCGATGTGGCGTAGGCCTCGATCTGCTGAGCGACCTGCTCGCGGGCGTCAGATGTCGGCGCGGCCGCAAGCAGCTCGGCGTTCCTCCACGCCGTTTCGCGCCAGCTGACGACGGTCTGGAAGAGCGTGAAGTCGTCGAGGGTCGTCGGCAGGTTGGTGTCGTCGATGGTGGGATCGAACCGTCGAGCGATCTCCGCGATGAGATCGTCGGTCACGCGGTTGAGGATCTGGTTCACGCGATCGTGGTCAGGCTTTCGGCTCGCGCCGTCTGGCGTCACGAGCCCGATGCTGTAGAGAACGAACGGTAGGTCGCGCTGAACGTGCGCGTTGATGCCGAGTAGAAGATCGCCGTAGCCGGAGACTGCGCGGTTTCTCGCCGCGTCGAACGCGATACGCCACGCGACGGGGACGTTGGCGGTCTGCCCGTTCGTCCAGGCGTCGTAGGCAGAGAAGTAGTAACGCGCGAAGATGCCATCCTCATAGTTCACGAACGGTGTGTCGTCGAAGAACGTCGAGTCTTGGACGGTCCGGCGGTACTCCTCGGTCACGCGCAAGTACGTGAGGGAGAAAATCGCGTTGTGGTCACACGTCGAGGCGAGCGGCTCGAACCGCTTGGTCATCTCGCGAACGGTCTTGTCGACGCATTGCACCCGCCCGGCGATGCAGTCGTCCGGGCTCGTTACGTCGTACGGAAGTGAGAGCCCCGGCAGGAGCGAGCTCCAGCCGACGAATGGGGGATCCTCGGCGACCGCGGCGACCGGCCGCGCAAGCGCGACGAGAACGAGGACGAGCAGCGCGAAGCGCAAGCGTGATCCGAGCTGCTTCGTCTCCCCAACCATGAAAGCGCCTGGCTCCCTTCTGCCTGGAACGGCGGAGATGTAAACGCGTCGGAGCAGGAGTTTGTGAAGCGGTCAGGGCGGAGAAGATCAGTCCGACCCCCGCCCCCTGTAGAGGGAGTTCTCCCTGTGGCAACCACCGACTTCGTCCGTACGCGAGCGCAACTCGCCGGCGCGGGCGCGGCAGCGGGGCTCCGTGCTCCGTACGAGGCCGTGGAGAAAGCCGTCGACGCCCTCGGCGGCGATCCGGGTCTCGTCCTGATCTTTCCTGCTGGCGTCCTCGATCCGCAGGAGGCGGCGGCACAGGCGCAGGCGGCCGCGGGAGACGCGCGCGTGGCGGGAATGACGGGGAGCGGGGCTATTACCCTCGGCGGCGCGATCGAGAGTGGCTGTTCGGCGGTCGCGTTCGACTCCACACTCGCGGTCGGCGTGGGCGCCGATACGTCCCAGGCTCCGCGCGCCGCGGGGCGCTCTGCGGCGGCGAAGGCGCTGTCCGGCGTCGACCGCGACGGGAGCTACGTCGCGCTTCTCCTGTTCGTCGACTCGGAGGCGGGCGACCAAGCTGAGATCGTCGCCGGGGTATACGAGATCGCGGGTGGACGCATCCCGCTTGCGGGAGGGGCCGCGGGCGGCGCGGCCAGAGCCCAGTTCGCGGACGGCGAGGCATTGTCCGGGAGTGTTGTCGCCGTCGCCCTCGCCAGTCAGACGCCGATTGGTGTCGGTATTGCGCACGGCTGCGTCCCGCGCGGAGCCCCGTCGATCGTGACTCGCTCGAGCGGCCCGGTCGTCCTCCAGCTCGACGGCCGTCCCGCCGAGGCTGTCTACCTCGAGAAGCTTGGGATAGCCGACGTCCCACTGAGCGATGCCGATTTCGAGACGATCGCCATGGCGCACCCGATTGCCCAGCCGGAGCTGAGCGGCGATCTCCGGCCACGATACGTGCGCGGTCGCGCGTCGGGAGGAGGTCTGATCTGCGCAACGAGCATCGAGGCAAACGCGCCGGTGGTCGTCTGCGAACACAAGCCGGAAGCGACCGTTCGTAGCGCAATCGCTGCGGTGGACCAAGCCGTGCGGCGGCTCTCGGGCCCGGCGGAGGCCGTCCTCCTCTTCGACTGCGCCGCAAGAAGCGAATGGTTCGGAAATCCCCTTGCTGCGCGCGAGATCGACTCGATCATCTCTTCGTTCGACGATCCGGCGCCTGCGCTGGCCGGCGCCTATACGCGGGGAGAGATCGGTCGTATCCGCGGCGCGAAAGGAGATCGGAACTATGGCGTCGTCGTCGTTGCACTCGGCTCAGCGCATTGACGTCGGCGACGAGTTGCTTCGCCGCTTCGTCGAGGCGGCGCGGCGCGCGCAGCTCGTCACGATCGTCAACCTCGCCCGTTCCGAAGCCGAGCTCGGCGAGCTCTTCACCGCGGAGGTCTGCGAGGCCTTCGAGGCCGAGGTCGCCTTTGTCTTGGCTGCACGTGACGGCCTAGCCGTCCGCAGGCTCGTCGGCGCCTACGGCCTGACGGCCGACCAGCGTGCCGACCTGCCCGACGACGCGCACTGTGTGCAGGCCCTGATGTGCGATGAGCCGCAGCTGCACGACGGAGATCTGCTCGGGGTAGAGGTTCGAGAGCTCATGCTCGTGCCGTTCGCCGGGGAGGTCGAGCGCGGCGTCGTGGGCGTCGCGCGCTTCTACGACCAGCCGTTCGACAATGCAGAGGCCGCCCTCCTCGAGGCGGTTGTGGAGAGCGTCAAGCACGCCCTCGAGCGGATCCGCCTTGGGCAGGAGCGCGACGTGCTCTATGCGCGCGAGCGTGCCGCGCGCCGGGAGGCCGAGGCCACTGCGGAAAGGCTCGAACGCCTCCAGCGCATCACCGGGACGATCCTCTCGGACCTGCCGCTCGAGGGCATGCTGCGCGAGCTCCTGGAGCGCATCCGCGAGATCGTCACCGTTGATACCGCCGTGATCCTCCTCGTCAACCGCGCCGACGCTGGGCTCGTATTGCGCGCGGCGGCCGGCGCCAATGCGCACATCGAGGCAACGGTCCGGCTCGGCGAGAGCGCGAGCGTCATCCGACGTGTCGTCGACGAGCGTCGCGAGCTGGAGGTCGACGATGCAGACACGGGCGATCCCGATGACCGGGATGGTGGAGTGATCCGTTCGCTGATCGGGGTGCCGATGATCGTCGAGCACGAGATCGTCGGCGTGCTCCTCGCGGGGACGTCGGTCCGCAGGGACTTCTCGAGCGACGACGCGAGCTTGCTTCGACTCGCCGCCGATCGTGCAGCGATCGCGATCGAGAACGCACGCCTCTATCGCGCAGCCGAGGAGCGCGGTCAAGCTGCGCTCGTTCTCGGCTATGTCGCCGACGGTGTCTTCCTCGTCGACGACAGAGGAACGGTTCAGTTATGGAACCCCGCGGCCGAGGCCATCACGGGCGTTCCCGCGAAGGCCGCGGTCGGCCGCCCGATCGATGAAACGGTCCCCGGTTGGAACGAGCTCGCGCAGGGTGTCACCGTCGCAAGCCCGCAGTCCACGTGCCGTGGCCGTGCGACCACCCTTCCCGTGGAAATCCGAGATCGCGAGCTGTGGCTCTCCGTGACCGGGGTGAGCTTTGCTGAGGGAACGGTTTACGCGTTCCGCGATCTGACCGAGGAACGGCGACTCGAGGAGCTCAAGGCGGACTTCGTCGCCACCGTCTCGCACGAGCTGCGAACGCCAATCGCAGCGGTCCACGGGGCGGCGAAAACGCTCGAGCGGAAGGACATCGTCTTCACGGACGATCTTCGTCGGCATCTGCTCACAGTCATCTCCGACCAGTCCGACCGGCTCGTGCAGCTCGTCAACGACATCCTGGTCACGAGCCAGGTCGAGTCCGGCCGGCTCGTTCTCGCGAGAGAGCAGGTCGAGGTAACCGACGTCGCGCGCGGCGTCATCGAGGCCGCGCGCACGCATGCCCCGGAGGAGCTGTCGCTCGACCTCACGGCACCCCCGTCTCTCGCCGCAGTTTCCGACCGCGACAAGCTCCGACAAGTCCTCGCGAATCTCGTTGGCAACGCCGTCAAGTATTCGCGCCCGACCGGCCGTGTCGAGGTTCGGCTGGAACAGCACCGAAGTCACCTGCGTATGGCGGTTCGCGACGAGGGGGTGGGTATCCCGCAGCCCGAGCAACAGCGGATCTTCGAGAAGTTCTACCGTCTCGACCCGAACATGACAGGCGGAGTCAGCGGCACAGGCCTCGGTCTCTACATCTGCCGCGAGCTCGTTCGACGCATGGGAGGCAGCATCTGGGTCGAATCGACCGTGGGAAGTGGTTCGACATTCTTCGTCGAGCTGCCGTCTGTCGGCATCGATGGCGTGATCCCTGGCGGGCTCGATGACGCGTCGTGATGGCACTGAGAGTGGGTAGGCGGTGATAGTGAGTAGCGACCTGCAGTCGGGCTCTCGGCTCCGCTCGATCCGCGAGCGTGTCTCGTCATCGGGAACGAGCGCAGGAGCCAACGCGTGGAAGGCGGGCGGGTCGCTCATGCGCGCCGTCGACACGCTTGTAACCCGCGCGATCGACCGCGTATTGCTGACCGACGAGCGCGTCACGTCGGCCGCGGAGGGCAAGAAGCTCCTGGCCGGTCAGGCCGACAGCGAGGCGCTGGCCGGCGACATCCAGCGGGTGATCGTGCTCGCAGTACCGATCGTTCGCACGCTTGCCCGCGGCGCCCGCTTCATGAAGGTGCCCTGGGTGATGATCGGATCCACCGCCGTGTCGATGGGCGTCGCCGTCCGCACCGGGGTTCGAGAGATTCAGATCATTGCCTCGCTCGTGGCGCATCGACTCGAGCAGGCCACAGGCGCGCCGAGTGACCCCGGTCTCGTCAAGAAGCTCGCGATCGACCTGTATCTCAAGCCCAAGCGCGAACCAAACCTCACCGACGACAAGCTGCGACTGGCTCGGCTTACGCGAAAGTGGGTGCTGCTCGGGGCTTTCGGTCGGAAGACGTCGAAGCGGGCCGCGAAAGCGCTCGATGCGGCCGAACGACTTGACGCAGCCGGAGTTCAGGAGCGCTGGGCAGAGTCACATCCGAAATAACGGTCGAGGTTGGGACGCGGAAGCGCCCCGCAAAAGGCGGGGCGCTTCGTCGGCCAAAGGCGCGGCAAGGCTACGCACTAGGCACAGGCACCGGCGCTGCGTCGGGCGCCTTCTCCTTCACGGCCGGCCCGTGGTCGAGGCGCGGCAGCCACTCGAGCCACGTCGGCAGGTACCAGTTCCAGTCACCGAGCAGCTTCATGGTCGCCGGCAGCAGCACCGCGCGGACGATCGTCGCGTCGATCAGCACCGCGGCGGCCAGGCCGATGCCCATCTCCTTCATGTCCAGGATCGGCATCAGCGCGAACACGGCGAAGGCACCGACCATGACGAGCGCGGCGCTCGAGACGACCCCGGCCGTCGTGCTGATCCCGTGCGCGACCGCGTCCTCGGTCTTAAGGCCGCGGTCGTATGCCTCACGGATCCGGCTCAGAATGAACACGTGGTAGTCCATCGAGAGCCCGAAGAGGATCACGAACATGAAGATCGGCAGCCATGACGCGATGCCGCCGTTGCCCTGGAAGCCGAGCAGGCTCTCGCCCCAGCCCCACTGGAAGACGGCGATCAACACACCGTAGGCCGCGCCGACCGAGAGGAGATTCAGCAGGACTGCCTTCGCCGCGACGACGATCGACCGGAACGTCACCAACAGCAGGCCGAACGCGAACACGAGCACGAACCCGAACACGATCGGAGCTTTCGCCTTCAGAAGCGCGTTCTGATCGGCGGACTGCGCGGTCAGTCCCGTCACGGCGTATTCGGCACTCTCGACCGTCCCGACCGTTGTGGGGAGGATGTCGTTTCGGAGCGTCTCGAGCGCCGCGTTCGACTTGGCGTCCGTCCCCTCGCCGACGAGCGGGATGTCGACCCGAGCGACGGTGTGCGAGGGATTCACTTCGACGTCGATCGAGCCCGTGTTCAAATGGGCGGCATTGACCTTCGTCTTCAGTGCCGCGATCGCCTGCTGGGTAGCCGGCGAGTCGATGTCGGCCTTGATCGCGACCTCGGTCATCGAGGTCTCACCGTTCCCGAACGCGTCGCCGACCTTATTGATCGTCTCGACGGTGGGTGCGCTGTTCGGCATGGCGTTGAGGCCGCTTTGCGCGGTGTGGAGGTTCAGGACGGGCAACGCCATCACGAGGAGCGCTCCGCTTGCAACGGCGGCAGCGATCCCGGGGCGGCGCATCACAGGAGCGAGGATCCGCTTCCAGACGCGGTTCTCGCCGCTGTCGCGCCGGAGCCGGTGCAGGAACGGGATCTTGCCCTTCTCGACGCGGTCGCCGAGTTTCGACAACAGTGCCGGCAAGACCGTCAGCGAGCCGAGCATCGCGACGCCGACAACCATCATCGTCGCGATTCCGAAGCCCAGGTACGTCTTGTCGCCGGCGAACATCAGTCCGGCCATCGCGATCATCACGGTCAAGCCGGAGATGAGAACCGACCGCCCTGAGGTCGCGGCTGCGGCCTCGAGCGCGGCCCTCGATCCCTTGCCGGCCGCCCGCTCTTCGCGCTCACGCTTGAGGTAGAAGAGCGAGTAGTCGACGCCCACCGCGAGCCCGATCAGCAGGATCACGGCACTGACGTTGCTGTCCATCGGAACCAGATGGCTGGGCAGTGCGACGAGCCCGACCGTCGCGATGACGCCCGAGAGCGCCAGCAACAGCGGGACGCCGACGGCGACGAGCGCACCGAACACGAGCAGCAGGACGATGATCGTGATCGGGATCGAGCGCTCACCGGCCGTCTTCAGCTGATCGCTGAACATCTGGTCGAGCGCCTTCTCGGAGCTGACGGCGCCGGCCTCACCGACGTAGAACGCGGGGTGGCGGACGCCCACGTGGGTTACCGCGGCCTCGATCGCATCGATCTTGGTCTTTGCGTGGTCGTACTCGCCCTTCATCTCCCAGGTGACCATGGCCGTGCGGCTGTCCTTCGAGACCTGGTCACTGTTGGCCGGATTCAGCGGCGACTTGATGTTCTTGACCTCCGTGTTGCCTTTGACGGCCGCGACGACATCGTTGACGGTCGCGCGGAACTCGGGGTCGCTGACCGTCTTGGTCGGGCTCTGAACGAGGACGATCTCGGTCAGGGCGTCGGACTTGGGGAAGCCCTCGTTGAGAATCTGGTCGGCCCTGTGCGACTGGCCGGTGCCGTAGTCGTCGTCCTTGATGTTCTTCGTGCCGACGGCGTTCCCGATGTAGAACGCCGCGACGACAAACGCGAGCCAGCCGAAGACCGCGGTCTTCCAGTGGCTCGCGCTCCAGCGGCCCATGCGGGCCGCGATGTTGTTCGAACGCTGAAGTGGGGACATTTGGAAACCGCTCCTTCGTGTTAGGCGTAGACCGGATCGCTCGGGACGCGCACACCGGCGAGAAAGGGAACGCCGCTGCTCGCGGCGTAGGCGTAGGGGTGACGGAAGGCGTCCATCGCCTCGTGGCTCGGAACCTCGAGCTCGAAGTCATCGCCGCTCCTGCCGTCGAAGACCGTCACCTTGAGGCGGTCGGTCTCGGGATCCCAGAGCAGCGCCACATCGAGACCGTCGCTGGAACGGAAGTCCAGCTCGCGTGTCAGCTTGCTCGCCATCTGTGCCTCCTGAGTCCGTTGCATCACGTCGTGAGCGTCCCACCGGGCGCGCGGGGCCGAAATGCGGCCCACCTGTGTCTCGAGGTCGGACGTCAGGCGTTTCGAACTGCGATCGACCGGGTCTGAGCGCGGCCGGCAACCGTCCCACGGGTTCGCTCTTCCGAACCCAGGGGAGGCGGAGGCCGCCGCGACGGCGGGCGCGGCGCTGCTGAGAGCGGCCTATCCTCGGTTCTGCGTCACATCTCGGCGATCGGCCAGGCCTCGACGACGAGGTCGGGGCTCGCGGGGACGTCCTCCGCGATCGCCACTGCTTCCTCCCGCCCGGCGCATTCGACGATGTAGAAGCTGCCGAGCTGCTCCTTCGTCTCCGTGAACGGGCCGTCCATGACGAGACGCTTCCCGCCTTTGTCGAGGCGGACGGTGAATGCGCCCGCTTCTCCACCCAGCGGCTCGCCCTGAACGAGCGCGCCGCGCTCGCGCAGCTGGGCGCGAAAGCGCATGTGCTGGTCGACGATCGAGCGGCGTTCCTCGGGGCTCAGCTCGCGCTCGGCCGATTCGTCGCCGTAGAGCAGCAAGAGGTACTTCATCTCCAGCCTCCTCCGTCGGGTTCAGGCGGTAGACGAACGGCGCGCGACTTTCTCGACATCCGCGCTTCGCTCGGTGGGAGGACCTACCGGGGAGGACCTGTCTCTATGGCGGCGGTCGGCCGATACGGAGTGCCCGGGCACGCTCGCCACAACCCGAGGTGATGAGCCCTCGCCCGTCGCGCGAGGAGGTCGAGCCGCCGGGCGAAACGTCCGCGGCGGCCGGAGTAGAAGTACGGCGCGGCGGCGCCGACCGCCACGAGGCGCACGTTGACATCGAGGCCGTCCCGTACGCGGATCACGTAGCGAAGCAGTCGTCCGTACCGGTCGACACGGTCAGTCTTGGGCTCGACGAGCAGCCGCACCAGCGTGCCGGTCGGCAGTAGCCGTTTCGTGGTCGCGGACGCCTGCGGGCCGTAGCACTCGGTGCCGAAATACACCTCGGGCGTGTCGATTTGGACGAGCCGGACTCGCCGACCGTTCGTGAGCGCAACGGTATCTCCGTCAGCAACGTGGTCGATCCGAGCGACGGTGGCGAGGTTCGCCTCGCCGGACGCGAATGCGGCTGACCCGGCGAACGTCGTGAGGGTCGCCAGGACGACGATCGTCGCGACCCATTTGGACATGGCCACAATGTAGGCCTCGGACTAGCGGTAATCCACCTCATAAAGGGGAACTGCAGGGGGCCGAGGCCAGTCGGTCTCAGAGCTTTGGCCGGTGCCGCTCCACGATCGCAGCCGCGTCGACGCCCAGGGGCAGCGTTCCGAAGGTGAGGTCGCGATCATCGGCGAGACGGGAAGCACAGAACGCATCCGCCACCGCGGGATCGCCGTAGCGCACTAGTAGGGACGCCTGAAGGGCGAGGGCCAGTCGCTCGACGAGCCGGCGCGCTCTCGTCTCCCGCTCGTCGGGATCGCGCAACTCGCGCTCGAGCGCATCGACCCAGTCGTCGAGCGCGGGCTCGGCGCCCGCCGCCCCTCGACACTCGGCCATGAACGCGTCGAGCATCTCCGGCGTGCGATGCAGCGCTCGGAGGACGTCGAGGCAGATGACGTTGCCGGATCCCTCCCAGATCGACTGCAGCGGCTGCTGCCGATACAGCCGCGGCATGCCGGACTCCTCCACGTAGCCGTTCCCGCCCAGGCACTCGAGCGCTTCCGCCGCATGGGCGGGCCCACGTTTGCAAACCCAATACTTCGCGACGGCGGTCGCGACCCGCGCGAATGCGGCCTCCTCGCGGTCGAACGCGCCGGCGAGCCGAAGCGCGGTGACCGTGGCCGCCTCCGACTCGACACAGAGATCCGCGAGCACGTTGCGCATCAGCGGCTGATCGACGAGGAGCTTCCCAAAGGCAGAGCGGTGAGCGGCATGGTGCGTTGCTTGCTCGACCGACTGCCGCATCGCGGCGGCAGTGCCGAGCACGCAGTCGAGCCGCGTGTGGTTCACCATCGTGATGATCGTCTGCACGCCGCGTCCCTCCTCGCCGACGAGGTGCGCCCACGCGCCATCGAGCTCGATCTCGCTCGATGCGTTCGAGCGGTCGCCGAGCTTGTCCTTGAGCCGCTGGATCCGAAATGCGTTTCGCGTGCCGTCGGGGAGCACCCGCGGCAGGAGGAAGCACGAAAGCCCGTCGCCGGCCTGCGCGAGGACCAGGAACGCGTCGCACATCGGCGCAGAGCAGAACCACTTGTGGCCGACGAGCTCGTACTCGCCGTCGCCGATCGGTCGCGCGACCGTCGTGTTGACGCGGACGTCGGAGCCGCCTTGCTTCTCCGTCATCGCCATGCCGCACAGCGCTCCGCGCTTTTCGGAAGGTGGCCGCAACCTGGGGTCGTAGTCGAGCGACGTCAGCAGCGGTTCCCATTCCGCCGCGAGCTCCGGCGCGGCGCCCAGGGCGGGGACGGCGGCGTGCGTCATCGAGATCGGACAACCGTGGCCGGCCTCGACCTGCGCCATCAGCAAGAAGAGCGCCGCCCGCGCGACCTGCGCGCCCTGCCGCGCCTCGCGCCACGAAAGCGCATGCAGTCCATGCTCGATGCTCGTTTGCATCAGCGAGTGCCAAGCGGGATGGAACTCGACCTCGTCGATGCGGTTCCCGAAGCGATCGTGAGTCCGGAGGCGAGGGGGATACTCGTTCGCGAGCCGTCCCCACTCGAGCGGCTCCCCGGTGAGGAGCGCGCCGAACTGGGTTGCTCGCTCGGCCGCCCAGCCTGCGCCCTCGCGCTCGACCGCTTCGACGAGGGCTGTGTTCTGGAGAAAGAGGTTGTGGCCGGCGAGCGGCGGCGGCTGATTCGGAGCCTCGCGGGTTGTCGTCGCCACGATCTCGCCGTCAGCCCTCGCGGGGCGCTCGGTCGAGCTCGTCGAGCCGGGCGATGTTTGCCGCTTCGTCCGGATCCGGCTCTTCCACCGCGAGCCACGCGTCGACGATCCGCCTCGCCGTCTCCGGCTCGGTCCGCTTGAGGCTCATGACCAGCACGTTCGCGTCGTTCCACCGCCGTGCTCCTTCGGCGATCCACGGCTCCCACGCAAGAGCAGCTCGGACGCCGGGCACCTTGTTCGCGGCCATCGACGTGCCGGTCCCCGTCCAGCAGAACAACATCCCCTGGTCGGCCTCACCGGATGCGACCGCGGCCGCGACACGGCGCGCCACGTCAGGCCACTGATCGCGGTCGAGAACCGTCACGTCGTGACCTCGCTCGCGCAGCTCGTCGACGACGGCGTCGGCGGCGCGGCCCTCGTCATCCGCTCCGACCACGATCTTCATCGCCGCCTAGCATGCCTGACGTGAGGCTCGCTCTCGTCGAGCTCGATTCACCCACGGTCGTCGACGACGTGCGGCGCGCCTGCGAGGACATCGGCTTTCTCGTGCTCACCCGCCACCG
>JBKPDB010000018.1:0-2613 GCA_046727655.1 Actinomycetota bacterium | reverse complement strand
CGTCGTCGATCTCCGCCTTGAAGCCGTCGGTCACCGCGGACGCGTACGCGTTGCCGCTTGCATAGAACTCCTCTTCCGTCGGGAGCCAGACGCCCTGGATGAGAAACAGCGGCCTGTCGGCGTGGGCCGAGTTGTACGCCTCGAGCGCGTCGTAGAACGACGGCCCCAGAATCGTGTAGATCCGGATGACGCGAGCGCCGAGGTCGCCGATCCCGCTCAGCCAGCGATCGTAGTCCTCACGCGTCGCGGCGACCTCGCCAGGCTGGCGCCCCGGAATGGTGGAGCCGAGGTTGACCCCGTCCCAGAAGATCGGAACAAAGCCGCCCTTTGCCGACGACGCCTCGATCGAGCGGCCCTGGACCCGTGCCGGGAGCGTCAACTCACCTACCTGCCGGGGCGTGAACGCGGCCTCCGGCTTCTTACCACTGGAGCATCCGACTGCGAGCACCACGGTCGCGACCGCGAGCCTCGGCCAGGTGATCCGACTAGGCGTGGACGCCCTCCTCCGGCAGGGGCACCTCGGCGGGTCGTTCGAGCCCGCGCCGCCGCATCTCGCCCCACTCGTGCCGCCCTCGGACCAGATCGATGATCCCGCAGCAGCGGAAATACGCCACCAGCTGGCTGTAGCCGACGTTCTCGGCGAGAGCGTAGAGGACGAGACGGGCCATGTCCTTGCCGCGCTCATACCGTCGAACCGCGTATTCCTCGAGCAGGAGCGCCGAGATCGAGATGATCACTGCCAGGAGCACGGATACGGACAGAAAGGCGACGAAGAACAACACCGAGAGGACCCCCAGCGCCCACGCGACGATGACGACAGGAATAGCGAGCGCCTCGATGACCGCGCCCATGAACTCGAAAAGGAGGAAGAACGGAAGCGTCGCAAGACCCAGTGCTCCGGCGCGGGGGTTGGCGATCTGCCTGCGGTGCCGCCAAAGCGTCTCCCCGAGACCGCGCTGCCAGCGACGGCGCTGCCGTCCGAGCGTGGTGACGTCCGCGGGCGCCTCGGTCCAGCACACGGGTTCGGAGATGAACCTGATCCGGTACTGCTCGCCGCTCTCCCGCAGATAGGCGTGGAGCCGGACGACGAGCTCGGCGTCCTCCCCGACCGTGTCCAGCGCGTACCCTCCGACCGCCTCAACGAGCTCGCGCTTGAAGAGGCCGAACGCGCCGGAGATGATGAGCACGCCGTTGATGCTGTCGAACGCGAGACGGCCGATCAGGAACGCCCGAAAGTACTCGAGGATCTGGAAGCGGGCGAGGTGGCTCCGCGGCAGCTGGAAGTCGACGAGCCTTCCCTGCTCGATCACGGAGCCGTTGGCGACCCTGACGATGCCGCCGGCCGCTGCGACGAGCTCAGGGTCGTCGACGAAAGGCGCCATGATCCGAAGCAACGAATCCTGCTCGAGCACAGCGTCGGCATCGATCGCGCAGACGTGGGCGTGGGCCGCCGCATTGATGCCCGCGTTCAACGCGTCCGACTTGCCGCCGTTTTCCTTGTCGAGGACACACAGGTTCGGGTGGGTTCGCGAGGCGAAGGCGACGTGGATCGGGGCCGTCGCGATCCGGGTGCGCAGAGCCTGGCGGACCGGCACGAGATCGAACGTCTCACGCAGCCGCTCGAGCGTCCCGTCGGTCGAGCCGTCGCTGACCACGATCACCTCGTGGTTCGGATACCGCAGGTCGAGCAGCGAGTGGACCGAGGCTACGATTCCGGCCTCTTCGTTGAAGGCGGGTAGGACGATCGACACCGGCGGGGTGAACGGCGAGGCGTAGGTTTCGTCGAGCGCCGAGTAGGCCCGGGCGCGACGGTGGCCGGCGAGCCGTTTCCAGGCGACGAGGGTGAACGTCACCTGGCACAGGCTGTAGAGGGCGAAGTAGACGAAGGCCAGCCACGAGAAGATCCACAGGATTTCTCGGACGACGCTCACAGGGCGCTCAGATCTGACGCCTGGTGGAGGTGAGGGCCGGCGCCGGGCTCCGCGGCCGCCGCCGCCAGTTGGCCGGGGGCGATCCGCGCTACCGCCTGCGCGGCGGCGCGGGCGGGCCTGAAGCTGTCGGTCCGCGCCATCTCGAGCAGGTGCGGCAGGGCGGCGGCCGAACCGACCACGCCCAGCGAGGCAGCGGCCTCCGCACGGACGAAGGGAATACGGTCGTCGAGGGCCGAGCGGAGCGCCGGCTCGGCTGCCGCGCCGCCGACGCGGCCGAGCGCCTCAGCCGCAGCGGCACGGACGTCCGCCGACGGATCCTCGAGAGCGCTAATGGCCAACGGCGAGTCACTGGAGTCGCCGAGGAGCCCGAGCAGCGCGACGGCGGTCGACCGGAGCCGCCAGCTGGAATGTCCCGCGATGGCGCGGAGCTCTGGCACGGCCGCCGGACCTAGCTCGACGAGCGCTTGCCCGGCGACGCCGTTCGGCACGCGTCCAGAGACGAGTGCCTCGACGAGCGACTTCACGGCGTCGGGGATCCCGAGTCGCCCGAGGCTCCGCGCGGCGGCAGCCCGCACCACACGCTTCCGATCGTCGAGCGCCGTCAGCAGCGCGGGCGCCACCTCGGCGCAGGCCATGTCCCCCAGCCGGTAGGCGGCGGCGGCTCGGCGCCATGCGCGCCGCG
>JBKPDB010000017.1:0-2980 GCA_046727655.1 Actinomycetota bacterium | reverse complement strand
GATCCCCACGCGGCAGAGCCGACTCGGCTGGAGGGTCGTCTTCCGTCTTCTTTGTAGACTGCGGCTTGGAAGCGGGCAGCGTCCCGCTCCGCATCGAGAGAGGCTGAGGGAACCGGCCCTGTGAAGCCTCGGCAACCTGCCTCCGGGCAAGGTGCCAAACCCGGCCGGGCGACAGCCCGGATGGATGTGTCGAGCGTGTCGGAAGGAGACGAAGTGCCCGTGTCAACACAAACCCGCAACCGCTTCGTCGAACGCCTGCAGAGTGGTCCGGCGATCGTCGGTGACGGCGGGATGGGAGCTCTGCTCTCCGCCGCCGTCCCCCGGCTGCGGACGCCCGAAGAGGCGAACCTCCGTGCGCCTGAAGCCGTCGTCTCGCTCCACGTGAGCTTCATCAAGGCCGGTGCTGAGCTGATCGAGACGAACACTTTCGGCGCCAACCGCCGGAAGCTCGCGCATCACTTCCTCGACGACGATCTCGAGGCGATCATCTCCGCCGGCGTCAAGCTCGCCCGCGACGCGCGCGAGGTGACGGCGCGCGACGTCTTCATCGCGGGCTCCATCGGTCCGCTCGGCGAACCGACTGCGCCTCGGGTCCGGCGCGAGCTCTTCGCGGAACAGGCGACGATCCTCGAGGGCCGCGGCGCCGACCTCTTCATGATCGAGACGTTTTACGACCTCGAGGAGGTCGTGGACGCGATCGAAGCCGTGCGCGACGCCTCCAGCCTGCCGATCGTCGCGCTCCTGACGTTCGATGAGAGTGCCGAGACACTCGCCGGGGTCACCGCGCGCGAGGCCGCCGCGCGGCTGGCGGAATTGGACATCGCCGCCATCGGCGCGAATCACGGTGCCGGTCTCCTCGCGGCCCTGGCCGCGCTCGAGCAGATGGGCACTGACGGCAAGCCGCTGGCGGCCTTGCCGAACGTCGGGCTCGCGAGCCTGTCGGGCGGCCGCGTCATCTACCCGCACGCGACACCTGAGTACTTCACCGAGTTCGCCGCCCACGCGCGCGACCTCGGCGCCAAGGTGATCGGCGGCTGCTGCGGGACCACGCCCGCAGAGATCTCTGCAATCCGTTCCGCCGTCGAGGAAGAACGAAAGCCGCGCGCTCCCCTGGTCTTCGACGCGCCGGAGCTCGTCGTCGCGCTCGGCGAGGAGAAGCGCGAGACCGGGCTCTCACGCGCGCTGGCCGAGGGCGAATGGGTCGTCTCGGTTCAGCTCGACCCGCCGCTCGGCGGGAACAGCTCCGGGCTCGTCGAGGTGGCAACGGCGTTGAAGGAGTCCGGACACGTCGGGTGGGTCGATATCAACGACAACGCAACGGCGCGGGCGGGGATGAGCTCCCTGATGGTCTCGGCGACGATCGAGCGCCTCGCCGAGATCGAGTCCATCCCGCACCTGACCACGCGCGATTGGTCGGTGATGGGCCTCGAGTCGATGCTCCTTGGCGCGCACGCGGAAGGCGTCCGCAACGTGCTGGCGATCACAGGCGACCCGCCCGAGGTCGGCGACTACCCGGGAGCACGCGGCGTCTACGAGATCGACTCGATCGGGCTGATACAGCTCATGACGAACCTGAACCGCGGCGAGGACTTCAACGGCCGCCCGATCGACGCGCCGACGTCGTTCTTCCCGGGCGTCGCGGTCAACCCGACGCCCGACGACCTCGGCGTCGAGCTCGAGCGATTCGAGCAGAAGCTCGGAGCGGGGGCGAAGTACGCGATGACGCAGATCGTCTTCGATCCCTCGTACCTCGACAGCTTCGTCGAGCGGCTCGGCGGCACCTGGCCGATCCCCGTGCTCGTCGGCGTCTTCCCGCTGACGAGCTACCGGCTCGCGCTGCGACTCCACAACGAGGTGCCCGGAATTGTCGTGCCGCAGTCGCTGCAGGACGCGCTCGAGCGTGCCGGGGCCGATGCGGCCGACGTCGGGTTCGCGCACGCGAGGGAGCTCATTGCCGCATCGCGTGAGCGCGCGGCGGGCGTGTACCTCGTGGCTCCGTTCCGCCGGCCGCTGCGCGTGCTCGAGCTGCTCGCCGACTAGTGCAGCACGACCTCCTGATGAGCGCCGCGCTCGAGCAGGCGACGCGCGGTCTCGACGCGGGCGAGGTGCCGATCGGTGCGGTCGTCGCGCTCGAGGGTGAGATCCTCGCCGCCGCGTTCTGGCGGCTCGAGGACGGCCTACTCGCACATCCCGAGTTGTTGGTGCTGCTCGAGGCCGACCGCTCGGCCGAGATCGCCGGGCAACGGGGTGACCTCCGCTCTACACGACGCTCGAGCCGTGTCTCCTCTGCATGTCTGCGGCGATGTTCTCCTGGTGCGGCCGAATCGTGTACGCGCTCGAGTCGCCGACCGACGGCGGCACGTCAATCGGCGACCGCTGGGATCCCGGCCGCGACTCGGCGCCGTACCGTTTCCCTGAGGTCATCGGCGGCGTCCGTCGCGAGGATTCGCTCGAGCTCGTACGCGAGTACCTAAGACGCACACCGCCGTCGCCGCTGGCGACGTGGGCGCAAACGCTGGTCGCCTAAGCCGCGCAGTCGCCGGTCGAGACCGGCGTGCGGGACGACCGCACGGCCGCCCGCACGACATTCGCCGGAACGCCGTAGCCGCCGACAGATCCGAGCCTCGCCGCGAAGACCGTCGCCTGGACCGCACCGCGGCCGTCCACGGCGGGCGCTCCCGAGTCGCCGTGTCGCACGCGGCCCCGCAGCGATGTGATCGTCCGCGTCACGGGGCCGCTGCCGTACGCATCCTCTGCGAGCACGACTGCGGTCTTACCAATGCGCGCAGGCGTTGCCGTGAAGGGGCCGTTCTCGGGGAAGCCGAGCACGGCGACGGCAGTACCCGGAGTCGCATCGACGAGCGGAAGCGGTCGCAAGCTGGCACCGCCGACGCGAAGAACGGCAACGTCGTTCCGCGGGTCGAACCTGACGACGTCGGCGGGAAGGCGCGCCTGGCTCTGGAGCTCGACGATGGTGTCG
>JBKPDB010000016.1:0-3539 GCA_046727655.1 Actinomycetota bacterium | reverse complement strand
GGCGACGCACCTCCCGGCACCCGCCCATCCAACCCGGCACCGTCACCTCCCTTCCTGCAGTCTTGGCAGGGCATCAAGCAGCAGAGCGCCCAGCTGGTCGCAACCCAGCGGCGCGTCCTGCTCACGGGCGCCTGGCTGCTCGGCCTGCTTGCGGTGGCCAGCGTCGCCGTCCTCGTCGGAGGCCGGATGGCCGACCAGATTCGCCGGGTCGGATTGCTCAAGGCGGTCGGCGGCACACCGAGCCTGGTCGCCGCCGTGCTGCTCGCCGAGTACGTGGTCGTCGCCCTGCTCGCGGCCGCGGCCGGGCTGGCGCTCGGACGGCTGAGCGCTCCGCTGCTGATCGATTCCAGCGCGGGCATGCTCGGCCGTGCCACTCCGCCGCCGCTGACCCTGTCCACCGTCGGCCTGGTGACGGCCGTCGCGCTCGCGGTCGCGGTTGCCGCGACCTTCGTCCCCGCCGTGCGCGCCGCCCGAATCAGCACCGTCCGCGCGCTGGCCGACTCCGCCCGCGCACCCGGGCGCACCGCCTGGCTGATCGCACTCTCGGCGCGACTGCCGGTCCCGCTGCTGCTCGGGCTGCGCGCGGCCGCCCGGCGGCCGCGCCGCGCCATCCTGGCCGGGATCAGCATCGCAATCTCGGTCAGCGGAGTCGTCGCCGCGCTGACAGCCCACGCCCAGCTCAATTCCCACCAACCCGGCCCGGGCTCGGCGCTGAACAGCTTTCGAGCCGATCGTCTCGACCCCGTGCTGCTCCTGATCACGATCACGCTCGTCACGCTCGCCGCCGTCAACGCGATCTTCATCACCTGGGCGACAGCGCTCGACGCCAGACGCTCCTCAGCACTGGCGCGCGCGCTCGGGGCGACCCCAGAGCAGGTGAGCGCAGGGCTCTCGGTGGCGCAGGTGCTCCCCGCGCTCGCCGGCGCCGTCCTGGGCATCCCCGGAGGCATCGCGCTCTTCGCCGCCGTCAGCGATACGGACACGATCGCGCCTCCGCTCTGGCAGCTGCTCGCCGTCGTGCCCGGCACCGTCCTCGTGATCGCGGCACTCACCGCGATACCAGCCCGCTTCAGCGCCCGCCGCCCCGCGGGGGAGATCCTCCAAGCCGAGCTCGCATGATGCTCGAGAGATTCATCATCGGCACCCTGGAAACGAGCACACGCGGTCATGCCCAACCTGGTGTACCCGAATCGTACCCGCTGCTCGTTGTCCATTTGCACAACAGGAACCGAGAGTGTGTTTCGCTAATCGAACACGGCTTCAAGGTGATCCTGAGCGCGCGCGACAATGAGCAGGCGCGCGCAGCCGCCGACGAGCTCGGCGCCGGCTTCCTCCGGCTCGACGTCGCCGACGACGCAAGCGTCGATCGTTGCTTCCGGACCGTGAAGGAGCGACACGGCTGGCTGGGCGTCCTGATCAACAACGCAGCGATCGACTACGACACCTGGCAGCGCGGGTTCGACGCCGACCTAGCCGACGTTCATCAGGCGTTCGAGACGAACCTGTTCGGCGCCTCGCGCTGCTGCCGGTGCGCCATCCCGCTTACACAGCGCAACGCGTTGGGCCGTGGCGTTGACGCGGCTCGCGCCGGCGACGAGACCGCCTTCGCACGCATCGTCGAAGAGCACCGGGCCGAGCTCCAGGCGCACTGCTACCGGATGCTCGGCTCGCTGCACGACGCCGAGGACGTGCTTCAGGAGACGCTGCTTCGCGCCTGGCGCGGGCTGCCCGACTTCGGCGGCCGCAGCTCGCTGCGCACCTGGCTCTGCCGGCTCGCGACCAACGCGTCCCTCGACGCGATCGCGCGTCGGCCGAAGCGGGTGCTCCCGGTCGACTACGGCCCGATGGCGACGCCGACAGCGAACGAGCCGGGGCCGCCGCTCGCCGAGTCGGTCTGGATCGAGCCCTACCCGGACGAGGCGCTCGGGGCGGCGGAGGGATACGCCTCGCCGGAGGCGCGCTACGAGCAGCGCGAGGCTGTCGAGCTCGCCTTCATCGCGGCGCTGCAGCTCTTGCCGGCGACGCAGCGGGCCGTGCTCATCCTCCGCGAGGTGCTCGGCTTCTCGGCGCGCGAGGTGTCGGAGTCGCTGGACACGACCGTCGCCTCGGTGAACAGGGCGCTCCAGCGCGCACGCAAGACGGTCGAGGAGCGGCTGCCGACCCGAGCCAGCAGGACACGCTGCGCCTACTCGGCGACGAGCGCCTGCGCGGCCTGATCGACGCTTACGTCGACGCGTGGGCACGAGGCGACGTCGACGCCGTCAAGGCGCTGCTCGCCGAGGACGCAGTCTTCTCGATGCCGCCCTGGTCGATGTGGTGGCGCGGACGCGACACGATCGCCGCGTTCGCCCCCGAGGCGAAAGACATCTGTGCCAGGGCCCGCACGCTGCCGATTCGCGTGAACGGCCAGCTGGCGATCGCGTGCTACGGCGAGGACGCCGACACGGGGCGCCACCTGCCGCTGGCGATCGACGTCCTCACGCTCGAGGGCCCTCTCATCAAGCAGATCACGGCGTTCGTCACCCCCGAGATCTTCCCCCGCCTCGGCCTGCCGGCCGAGCTCTAGCGGCCGAGCGCGCGGGCACGACCGGGAGGTCGTAGTAGCGACGGGCGCTCGTGCCGATCCGGGAGACGTCGGTCCCGTACATGTGACCCGGCGGAAGCTCGCTACTCAGGCAGGCTGCGCGGCGAACCCCGGCACCGGCGTCTTCGCCGCCTGCTGGGATGCATCGGAAGTCGCGTCGTCTTTGATCACGCTTGCCCCACCTCGCGCAGCTAGCGCTGCGCGCGCGAGTACGTGATTGCGAGGTCGTCGTCCCACGTCGAGTCGTCTCGGGACAATTTCCAGAGGCCGTCGATCGTGTCGCCATCGGCGCTGAGCTTCCCGTTGAACTTCTGCGAGAAGCCCGGCGAGTGCCGCCACATCCTCCAAACGCCGTCGCTCAGGCTGACCTGGTAGACGCGGTGAACGCCGCGGGAGTCGAAGTAGTTCATCGACAGCCCGTCGTCGTCGGCGCCGAAGACGATCAGCGAGTCGGGAAACTCTGGGTGGCCGGTACGCGAGCGCTGGAGGAGGAGCCGCTCGCCCTCGAGCCATTCGAACTCAGCGGTGCCGTGGACGACTGTGGACGGGAACATCGGATGCGTCGCTTCGATCTCCCAGGTCCCGACGAGGCTCTTGAACGGCTCGAGCTTCGCGTCAATCGGCATCTTCGCTTGCAAAAAGGTACGTGCAGCGCGGTCTGGAGCCACACCAAGGTCGCTTGCACCCACTACCGCGCGCGGATGCTTGAAGCTCGGCGGGGGGTTATCTGGAAAGAACCAATCGGAGGGGGGAACGCAGTTGGAACCGTTTAGCGTGAACGTGAGGATCAAGCTCTCGGCGCTCTGGACGTCGATGGAGTGCCCCCGGTTTCGTGGACAGCTGAGCGCTGGGCTATCCGGCCCGGCAGAGAGGCTGTCTGGCCATGCCAAGGAAGCCGAAGTATCGAAAGTCGTATCCGCCGGAGTTTCGGCGTGAGGCGGTCGCGCTCTACGCT
>JBKPDB010000015.1:0-3854 GCA_046727655.1 Actinomycetota bacterium | reverse complement strand
GAGCGAGAGCGAGGCGAGCACCTCGCTCGCCCGCCGGCGCAGCTGTCGCTCGCGCAACCCGCCGAGCCGCCCGCGCGGCTCGTGCCCGAGCATGATGTTCTCGGCCACAGTCATCGTCGGAGCCACGGTCAGCTCCTGTGGCACCGACGCGATCCCCGCTCTCAGCGACTCCACGGGGCGACCGAGGACAAGTGGTCGCCCGTCGACGAGCACGCGTCCCTCCGTCGGCTGCACCATGCCCGTGAGGCATTTGACGAGAGTGGACTTGCCGGCTCCGTTTGCGCCCACGAGACCGCAGACCTCGCCTGCCCGCAGACGCAGCCCCGCCCCGTCGAGCGCGAAGACGCCGCCGTAGCGCTTCGTCAGCCTCGTGGCCTCGAGCCAGACGGCGCCGTTACCGGCCAACGGCTCCGCGCCTCCGCATGGCCACGCCCGCGACCGCAACGAGGAGGACGATGCCCTGCACGAGCGCCGCGATCCAGGACGGCTGGTTCATCATCGTCAGCCCTGTCGAGACCATGTCCAGGAGCAGCACGCCGAGGTAGCTACCGATGACGTTGAACCGGAGCCCGCCGCCGAGCGAGAGCCCGAGGAACGCCGCCGCGTAGGCCGGCAGCAGGTAGCCCGTGCCGAGGTTGGGGTAGTACTGGCCGGCCGAGGACGTGACGAGCACGGCCGCAAGCCCGGCCGTCAGCCCCGCAAGCACGAACGCCACGACCCTCACTCGCTCGACGGGGACTCCTGCAAGCCGCGCAGCCGCGGGGTTATCGCCGACCGAGCTGGCGTGGCGGCCGTAGATGGTCGACCGCAGAACGACCAGGAAGATCAGGGCGACGCCGGCCGCAATGATCGCCCGTAGCGGGATCGTGGCGAGATCGGTGGTCGCGACTTTCAGGTAGGAGCCCGACAGTCCCTCGAAGATTGCGGTCTTGGTCACCGCGAGCTCGATCGCGGCGGCGATCGAGCCCACTGCGAGAGTGGCGATGAAGGACGGGATGCGAACGAAAGCGACGGCGACACCGTTGGCCAGGCCGGCGATTCCACCGGTGGCCATCGCGACCGCGATGGCGGCACCCGCTCCCCAGCCGTGGTATGCCATCGTGGAAACGCCGGCTGCGCCCGCCAGGCCGGCGACGAAGCCGACTGAGAGATCGAACTCGCCGATGACCAGGATCGCCGTCACGCCGACGGCGAGCACGCATCCGACCGAGGAGTCGTCGAGGATCGCGCGCGCGTTGTCCCAGGTCAGGAACGTGTGCGGTCGCGCCGCCGAGAAGAAGACGAAGGCGACGACAAAGGCGAGGAGCAGGCTCCAGCGCTCGGCAACCCCGCGGACCGCCACACGTGCGCGAAGGGTCCGGGGCCGCAGCAGGCGCCCTTCTGTTAGAGCGCTCACCGTCTCAGTCTGCACCAAGCCGACGGGCAGGACCGGGGCCGCAAACGCAGGTCCGCAGCCCCGGGTCTCGAGTACGCGTTATCGGGCGGGGAGTCGGTACAGCTGCTTCCACTTCTTGACGAAGGCCGCGAGCATCGGTCGCGTCGGGTAGGGGTATCCCTTCGCTGCACGGGCCCTGTCGACGATCGTCATCTTGTAGGCGTATCGCTTCGGTGTCGTCTTCGCGATCTTGGCGCCGGTCGCGAAGTGCCGCGCGAGCTGGTCGATCGCGATGATGCTGCCCTTCTGGTACTCGGCTACCTCGAGGATGGCCAGTCCTGTCCTTGCCTGAGGGATCGAAGAGGGAATTCCGTGCAGCGAGTAGACCTTGATGTCCTTGCCCGATGCACGGATCGCCGGGATCGCGCCCGTCGGCCCGAAGTCACAGCAGCTCCAGATCACCTTCAGGTTGGGGTGCGCCCGGATCATGTCGCCGACCGCCTTCTGGACGTCCGGCACGCTGTTCGCGACGTCCGTGTCGTGGCTGGCAACGATGTTCCAGTTGTTTGCCTTCGCGGCAGCGACCATGAGATCACTAGCGATCTTGGCGTTGAGGAACTGCGGCAGGTTGATCGTCCCGATCTCGGTTCGTGCCGGGATGTTCTTCTTCATTCGGGCCAGTAGGAGGCGGAACTCCTTCGGAGGGCTGAGGAAGTATTCGCCGGCGAAGAGCGGCGAGGAATGCGTCAGCGTGTGGGTGTCGATGACGGGGATGCCGGCGCGCTTCGCGGCGCGCAGGCCGCTGGCTATGACGCCCGGCTCGATCGTCGTCAGCACGATGGCGTCGACGTGCGCGTTGACGAGACTCGTCATCCCGGCGGCCATCTTCGCGGGGTCACCGCCCGGGTCGACCTGGATCGTCTTCCAGCCGAGCGCCTTCGCGGCAGCGACGGTCGCGTCCGTGCCGAGCTTGATGATCTCGGCCGCGTTGACCGGCCCCATCACCCCGATGGTCTTCTTCGGAAGTTTGAGCCCGGCCCCGGCCGCTGCGTTCGAACGGCTCGATGGCGCGTCGCTCGCGGCCAAGGCCGCGACGGTGGCGGCGAGGGCGAGGACGACGGCCGCCAAGGCAACGGAGAGCAGCCGCGCTCTCTGCCTCTTGCCCATGGTTCGGCCCCTTTCTCTTGGGATGTCTCTTCAGTCGGTGGGCAGGGTCCGCACGATCATAGAGCGGTGCGAAAAGTGCACACAGGTCGACGCTCTCTTCTGGGTCTCCCGTCCCCCGATCAGCTACCGAGCCGATTCGGCAGATTCGGGCTCGGGCTCCGGCGAACTCGCCAGACCCGGGAGCGGCCGTGAGAACGAAGCAGCGTCCGCCGGAAGCTGGAGCAGGAACGTCGAGCCCTCGCCCTCCTTCGACTCGACCCAGATCTGTCCGCCCATACGGCTCACGAGCTCGCTGCAGATGTAGAGGCCGAGCCCGGTCCCGCCGACGCCGCGCGTCATCTGCGGATCGAGCCGGTAGAACTTCTCGAAGATCCGAGCCTGCTCCTCCTGCGGGATGCCGAGGCCCTCGTCCTTGACGTAGAACACAACGCTCTCGGGGCTCGTGCTTACGCGCGCTTCGAGCCCGATCTCGACGCGTCCACCGTCAGGCGAGTACTTCACGGCGTTCTCGATCAGATTGACGAGGACCTGCCGCACCTTGTCGCGGTCCGCGGTGACGAGCGGGACGTGTGCTGGAACCTTGCGCTCGAGCGTGATCCTGGGCGGCGCATGGACGCGCGCTGCATCGACAACGCGCCCGACGAGCTCCGCGGGATCGAATGCCTCGGTGCCGAGGTCGACGCGGCCGGCATCGAGCTGGTTCGCGAGCAGGATCTCGTTGACGATCCGTCCGAGGCGGTCGGACTCCTCTGCGATCAGCGAGACAAAGCGGACGCGGCCGGCCTCGTCCAGTGCGAAGTCGTGGCGTAGGAGGGTCTGCGCCGCTCCGTAGACGGCCGCGAGCGGCGTCCGCAGCTCGTGCGAGGCGGTGGCGATGAAGTCGGCCTTCAGCTGTTCGAGCTGCCGGACCTCGGTGACGTCGCGGAACGCGTAGACCGTGCCGCCGAAGAAGCGGACGCCCGAAATCGAGACCCAGCGTTCGCCGTCGGCGCCCTCGATCGGGACCATCACCTCGAGATGGCCCGGATCGGGCGACGTCGACACGGGCACCGACTCCGCTGCCTCGCGCCAGCCGCCGATCTTCTCGTGAGCCGGAAGGCCGACGAGGTCGCTCGCGGGTATGCCGGTGATTCGCTCCGCGGCGGGGTTCCAGAGCCGGACCGTGCCGGTGCGGTCGACGAGGAGGATCGCGTCGGCGACGTAGGTGAGGACCCGCTCGGCGTCGGCGCGCTCCTCCACCTCCTGGTGCAGCCGCATGCGGTCGATCGCGACGCCGATCCGGCCGGCGAGATTCTCCGCCACGGAGAGCTCG
>JBKPDB010000014.1:0-42003 GCA_046727655.1 Actinomycetota bacterium | reverse complement strand
GTTGCAAGAGCGGGAGGCGATCTTCTCCACGCTGGGTGAGGAGCGCTACGCGCTCGGGATCGAGACGATCTACGAGGGCTACCTCCTCCACTACGGCCGGCCTCGGCTGTTCGAGCCGGAGGACGGTGACGCGGCGCTCCTTCTCGGCGACTACCTCTACGCGCACGGGCTCGTGAGGATCGAGCAGGTCGGCAGCGTGGCCGCGGTCAACGACCTCGCCGAGCTGATCGCCCTCTGCGCATACCTCAACGCGGAGAACATCGCGGGCGACACGGCGGTGTGGGCGGCGACGGCGACGGCGCTCGGACGCGGCGAGCTTGATGACGGCCGATCCTCGCTACGCCTCGACAACGACGCCGGCCCGCTGGAGCGGCTGGCGCGGGCGCGCGCCGGCGACGCTGCCGTGGACGCGACGGTGGCGTCTCATCGCGGCCGCCTGAGATAAAGTCGTGGCGATGCTCGGAGCGCTGCAGTGGCTCGTCGCGGCCGAGGACGCGGCGACGGAGGGCAAGAAGGTCATCACCGGGATGCTGATCGTCGGCCTGATCTTCATCAGCGTCATCGCGATCGGCCAGACGGTGCACTGGCTGCGCCACCGCGGCCACTAGCAGCGAACTAGGCCAATGAGCTGGCCGCCTTGCGGCCGGCTCCCTCCTCCGTAGACTGACTGCGATGGCCCCTCCGGGCGACCTGCGCGAGTGGATCGCGCTCCTCGAGCGCGAGGGCGAGCTGGTACGTGTCACGGCCGAGGTCGATCCCGAGCTCGAGATCACGGAGATCAACGATCGCACCGTCAAGGCCGGCGGCCCGGCGCTGCTCTTCGAGGCCGTCAAGGGCTCCGAGCATCCGCTGCTGATCAACCAGTTCGGCACCGAGCGCCGGATGTGCATGGCTTTCGACGCGCCGTCGCTCGACGCGGTCGCCGCGAAGCTCAGCGACGTGCTCGAGATGCAACCACCGCAAGGGCTTGTCGAGAAGGTGCGCGGGCTGCAGAAGCTGAAGTCGATCGCCGACTCGCGCCCGAAGACGATCAAGCGCGGCGTGTGCCAAGAGGTCGTCCTCGAACGCGACGACGCGACCCTCGACCTCCTCCCGATTCAGAAGTGCTGGCCGGACGACGCGGCGCCGTTCATCACGCTGCCTGCCGTGATCACGAAAGATCCGCGGAGCGGCACGCGCAACGTCGGCATGTACCGAATGCAGAAGCTCGGCCCGCGCGCGACTGCCATGCACTGGCAGATCCACAAGGACGGCCGTGCCGACTACCTCGCGACAGACGGACGCATCGAGGTCGCCGTCGCGCTCGGCCTCGACCCCGTCACGGCCTATTCAGCGTCCGCCCCGCTCCCGAAGCACATCGACGAGCTGATGGTCGCCGGCTTCCTCCGCGGCCAGCCCGTCGAGCTCGTGCGCGCACGGACCGTCGACCTCGAGGTCCCCGCGAACGCCGAGATGATCCTCGAGGGCTACATCGACAAGGACGAGCTCACGGACGAAGGACCGTTCGGCGACCACACCGGCTACTACACGCCGCCGGAGCCGTTCCCCGTCTTCCGCCTCACCGCGATCACGATGCGGCGGGACGCGATCTATCCCTCGATCGTGGTCGGCAAGCCGCCGCAGGAGGATGCCTGGCTCGGCAAGGCGACGGAGCGCATCTTCCTTCCGGCGGTCCGGATGACTGTTCCCGAGATCGTCGACTATGACCTGCCCGTCGCGGGCGCGTTCCACAACTGCTGCATCGTCTCCATCCGCAAGGCATTCCCAGGGCACGCGCAGAAGGTCATGCACGCGATCTGGGGCCTCGGGATGCTGAGCCTCACAAAGTCGATCGTCGTCGTCGACGAGTGGGTCGACGTGCACGACTACGAGGAAGTCCTCTTCCGCGTCGGCGCGAACGTCGATCCGAAGCGTGACGTCCTGATCACGGAGGGGCCGCTCGACCACCTCGACCACGCTCCGACGCGGCAGTTCTACGGCGGCAAGATCGGGATCGACGCGACCCACAAGGGCCCACAGGAGGGCACGCGCGAGTGGCCGCCCGAGATCGAGATGACCCCCGAGATCAAGGCGCTCGTCGACCGCCGCTGGGCGGAGTACGGCATCTCGCTCGAACAAGCTGCAGAGAACGGACGGATCCGTCAGAGTTCTCGCCCGTTGCGCGCTTTGTTACGTCGTTGACAGGTGGACAAGGGCGGGGATTGAATCCAGTAGTCGTGACGGAGGGAGGGGACGTCCGCTGATGGAGCCCCAGCACGAGAACAGGCCGCATCTACCCGGACCCTCGCTCTACCCCATCGGGTTCGCGGCCGGCGTCGCGTGCATCCTCGTCGGCCTGATCGTCAACCCGAAGATCATTGCGCCGATCGGCGCGGCGATCGCGATCGTCTTCGGGTTCCTGTGGGCGCGCGACGCGACGAAGGACTACCGCGTCGAGCCCGAGCCCATCGAGCCGGAGCGCGCCGAGGTGCCGCCGACGGCGGAGGCGCCGGCGATTCCGGCGGATCAGGGCGGCGCCGCGATGCCGCCGCCCGCGCCGGGCGAGCGGTTCCCGCGCAACCGTTTCCTCGAGGGCGCGACGCTCGGGTTCGGCGCCGTAATAGGCGGCCTCGTGACGCTGCCCGTCGTCGGCTTCATGGTCATCCCTGCCTTCGAGGACCAGGGCTATCCCAAGGTCGACCTCGGCCCACTCGACAACTTCCCCGAAGGCAAGTGGTTCGTGACGTCGTTCTTCATGCATCCGGAAGCGGGTGAGGTCTCGCGACGGACGGTTTACCTGCGCAACAACGGACTGCTGAAAGGGGAGCCGAGCTTCACGATCATCTCCAACCGCTGCGCCCATCTCGGCTGTCCCGTCCAGCCGAACGGGCCGGTTCAGCCAGGCCAGCAGAAGAAGGTCAAGGGCGCGGGGGCCCAGCGCATCACGCTGACGCCGATGATTCCGGCCGGCGGCTTCGGCTGCCCGTGCCACGGCGGTCAGTACGACTCCGAGGGAAACCGCACCTCCGGTCCGCCGGTGCGTGCTCTCGACCGCTACGAGTTCGCGATCGTCAACGGCCGACTCGTCCTCGGCAAGCCGTTCAGCGTGAACGAGGTCACGGGCGAGGGGAAGAACGCCGAGATCCACAGGTACAAGCTGACCGGCCCAGGTCAGCACGTCGACGGCTGGGAGCAAATCTTCTATCCGGTCCAGCCCCCGCACTAGGAAAGCCATGGCAGTCACGACGCGCCCGCCCTCTCCGCCGCCGACACGCCCCAAGAAGTCCGTGCGCCGCCGGCGGCTGGAGGCGGCGATCAACTACCCGATCGACTGGCTCGAAGAGCGGTCGGGGCTCATCGGAGGGCTCCGCTACTTCCTCTTCCGCAAGGTCCCGTCGGACACAAACTGGTTCCACACGCTCGGGTCGGCGACGCTGACTGCGTTCCTCGTCCAGGCGATAACCGGCGTGATCCTCGCGATGTACTACAAACCGGATCCAAACAGCGCGTACCAGTCGATCCAGCACATCACGAACGACCTCACCCTCGGCTGGCTCGTCCGCGGGATGCACAAGTGGGGCGCGAGCGTCTTCATCATCCTGCTTTTCTTTCACATGGCGCGCGTGTTCCTGTTCGGCGCGTACAAGTATCCGCGTGAGCTGAACTGGATCGTGGGCGTGACGCTGCTCGTGCTCGGGATGCTCGAGGGGTTCACGGGTTACCTGCTGCCGTGGGATCAGACGGCATATTGGGCGACGGTCGTCGGGATCAACCTGAACGGCACCGCTCCGATTCTCGGGCCCTTCCTGGCTGACTTCCTGCGCGGCGGCGCAGAGATCGGCGGCGACACGCTCGCACGTTTCTATTCGATCCACATGCTGCTCATCCCGGCCCTGATCTTCGCCCTGATCGGGTTGCACCTGTATCTCGTCGTCCGGCTCGGCGTGACGTCGCCGCCGTGGTCGAAGGAGGCGGCGGGAGAGGATTGGGCGGAGCGTGACGAGCCGTCGCTGGACGGGCGTCCTCGGCAGGGCCTGACGAGGCCGCGGGCGCGGGGGAACGGCTAGTGGCTGCCGTCGACGAGTGGCGCGCGCAGCACCAGCGCTACAAGGAGGACGTCAAGAGGCGCGGGAAGCCGTTCTTCCCGTACGCGATGTACCACGACACGGTGATGAGCCTCGTCGTCGTGACGGTGATCATCGCCGTGGCATGCGTCTGGTACTTCACGTCGGGGCCCGACCCGAAGACCTGCGGCTCCGGTGACTCGTGTCTGCTCGGGCCGCGCTATGCCGAGCCCGCGGATCCGGGGACGACGAACTTCGTGCCGCGTCCCGACTGGTACTTCTACTTCCTCTTCTACCTGCTCCGGATCTTCAAGTGGCCGAACTCGGTGATTCTCGGCACGGTCGGGATTCCGACGATCGCTCTGATCATCGCGTTCATCATCCCCTTCGTCGATCGCCGCCGAGAGCGCCGGCTCTCGCGCCGCCCCGTCGCCATCGTCGCCGCGATCCTGGTCGTCATCTCCATGGGTGTCCTGACGTACAAGGGCGCGACCGCGAAGGAGGCGCTCGCGAGCGAGGTCGTGCAGGCCGTGCCGACGTGGGCGCAACGGCAGGGCTTCCAGGACAACAAGGAGGCGGTCGCCGGCGCGACGATTTTTGCCAGCTCCGGCTGCACCGCGTGCCACACGTACCTCGGCACCGGCAGCTCCAACCAGGGAGCGCCCGACCTGAGCAACGAGGGGACGAAGGGCCACAACAAGCAGTTCTTCATGAACTACATCCGCGATCCGTCGCAGTTCGGCAACACCGTGATGCCGAAGTTCGGGTTCAACGACCAGCAGCTCTCGCAGCTGGCGGAGTTTCTGATGGCCTCCAAGGGCCCGAAATAGCCGCGGCGTGCGTGTCTTCCTCGGGATAACGGGCGCCTCGGGCGCACCGTACGCGGCTCGACTCGTCGAAAAGCTGGCGCGAGCCGACGTCGAGCTCGGGCTCTGCGCGTCGAGCGCGGGAATCGAGGTGCTCGCAACGGAGCTCTACGGGAACCCGCGGCTGTCGCGCGACGAGACGCTGACGCGGCTGCTCGAGCGCGCATCTGGAGGGAGCATCACGGTCTACGAGCCGACCGACTGGAAGGCGCCGTATGCGAGCGGTTCGGCGAAGGTCGACGCGTACGTCATCTGTCCGTGCTCGATGGGAACGCTCGGGACGATCGCGTCCGGTGCGATGTCGAACTTGATCCACCGAGCGGCGTCCGTCGCGCTGAAGGAGGAACGCAGGCTCGTGTTGATGCCGCGCGAGACGCCGCTCTCGCTCATCCATCTGCGGAACATGCTGGCCGTGAAGGAGGCGGGTGCGACGCTGCTGTTCCTCGCGCCGGGCTTCTACCACGGCGCGGAGACCGTCGACGACCTCGTCGACTTCGTCGTCACGCGTACGTTGGACCAGCTCGGCCTCGACGTGGGAATGGTGAAGCGTTGGGGGGAATGACGGCAAGCTACGAGTCGGGACAGCTGGGGGCGGATGCGGTCCGCCGGATGTTCGACCGCATCGCGCCGGTGTACGACGCGATGAACCGGACGATGACCGCCGGGCTCGACGGCCGTTGGCGGCGGATCACGGCCGAGGCCGTCGTCCGGCCCGGAGACGCGGTCCTCGACGCGTGCTGCGGCACGGGCGACCTGGCGATTGCGGCTGGGCGGGCAGGCGGTCGGGTCACGGGGCTCGACTTCTCCGAGCGGATGCTGGAGCGCGCGAGCCGCAAGGCGCCGGAGCTCGAGTGGGTAAACGGCGATCTTCTCGCGTTGCCGTTCGCGGATGCGAGCTTCGACGTGGCAACCGTCGGCTTCGGCGTGCGAAACGTGGAATCGCTCGACGCCGCGCTGGCGGAGCTCCGTCGCGTGCTGCGGCCTGGCGGACGCATCGCGATTCTCGAGATCACCCAACCTGGGGGATTCCTCGCGCCGTTCTATCGGTTGTGGTTCGACAGAGTGGTGCCTCTGCTCGGCAAGCTGCTACCAGGTGGATCCGCGTACACGTATCTCCCGGCCAGCGTGAGGCGGTTCCCGGGACCCGAGGCGCTCACGGAGCGCATCGCCGCCGCAGGCTTCCGCGGCGTCGGGGTGCGTCTCTTCGCCGGCGGCATCGTCGCGCTTCATACTGCGCTCGCCAAGTGACCGCACTCGCGGAGATTCGGGAAGCGCCCGGGCTGGAAGCGTACCTCGCAGATCTCGAGGACCGGCTCGAGAGCGCCGTCGGTACGTACCGAGGTGTCGTCGCGGACGTCGGCGCGCAGGCGCTTGCCGCGGGAGGGAAGCGGTTGCGCCCGCTGCTCGTGTACCTGTCGACGCCGCCGGACGCCGAGCCTCCCGTCGTCGTCGGTGTCGCGGTCGAGCTCGTGCATATGGCGACGCTGATGCACGACGACCTCATCGACGGTGCCCGCGTGCGGCGTGGCCGCGCTTCAGCGTGGTCGGCCTACGGGCCGGAGGCGGCACGTGCCGCCGGCGACTACCTGTTCGCGCGCGCGTTTGCCGAGCTGTCGGCGAATGGAGATCCGCACGCGGTCGGGATCCTCGCGGAAGCGACGCTCTGCCTCGCGCGCGGCGAAGCGATGCAACGGCGTCAGCGGTTCGATCCGGACACGACCATCGATGCGTACCTGGAGCGCTGCACGTTGAAGACGGGGAAGCTCTTCGAGGCGGCGTGTCGTCTCGCCGGCGGTTCCGGCGCGTTCGGGCTCGCGCTCGGCGTGGCGTTCCAGATCACCGACGACATCCTCGACTGCTCAGGCGTCACGATCGAGACCGGCAAGATCGCAGGCACCGATCTGCGCGAGGGGACGCCGACGCTGCCGCTCCTCCTCGCCGCACAGCGCGACGACGCCGTTCGGGCTGCGCTCGCCGGCGGCTCACAGCTGGAGGGCGCCCTGTTGCGAGTGGCGTCGACCGGCGCGATCGAGGAGAGCCGGGAGGTCGCGCTCGCGTATGCACGGAATGCCCGTGCGTGCCTCAACGGGGAGTTACATCGCGAGGAGCTCGAGTCGCTGACGTACGCGGTCGTGGAGCGGGAGAACTGATGGCGCTCTTGGAACGTACGGACACCTTTGCCGCGATCCGCGAGAAGGTCGAGGCGGGCCAGCGCCTCGACTTCGAGGACGGCGTCACGCTGATGGAGTCGGACGACGTGCTGGCTTTGGGTGAGCTCGCCGACCTCGCCCGGCGCCTGCGGGGCGGCGACGACCGCGTCTACTTCGTCCAGAACCTGTACTTGAACCAGACGAACGTGTGCCGCGTGAAGTGCAAGTTCTGCGCCTTCGCCGTGACGCGCAAGCAGGCGGACGCGTACACGTACACGGCGGCCGAGCTCGTCGAGGACGCCGTCCGGCAGCACGAGCTGTCCGGCTTCACCGAGATCCACATGGTCGGCGGCGAGAGCCCGCACGTCGACTTCGACTACTACGTCGACATCGTCCGTTCGCTCCACGAGGCGCTGCCGGACGTTCATCTCAAGCTCTTTACGGCGAGCGAGATCCACCACATGACGACCCTGTCGGGCCTGACGCACGAGGAGGTCTTGCGTGAGCTCCAGGCCGCCGGGCTCGGATCGCTCCCCGGTGGCGGGGCCGAGGTGTTCGCCGACCGGGTGCGGCGGCTCGTGGCGCCCGGAAAGGAGCATCCGGACTTCTGGTTCCACACGCACGACACGGCGCACCGGCTCGGGATCCCGACGCACTGCACCATGCTCTACGGGCACGTCGAGACGTACGAGGAGCGAGTCGATCACCTCCTGCGGCTTCGCGGCCAGCAGGACAAGACGGGCGGCTTCCTCGCGTTCATCCCGCTCGCGTTCCATCCGGAGAACACGGTCTTCGAGCGGCGCGGCTGGCGTCACACGACGGGCTCGGACGACCTGAAGCTGATCGCCGTCTCGCGGTTGCTGCTCGACAACATCCCGAACATCAAGGCGTACTGGATCATGATGGGGCTCCCGTTGGCGCAGATCGCGCTGCACTTCGGCGCCAACGACGTGCAGGGCACGGTCGTTCGCGAAGAGATCTTCCACGCCGCGGGGGCGCGTACCGAGACCGAGCAGAAGATCCCGGAGCTCGTGCGGTTCGTGCGGGATGCGGGTCGCATCCCGGTTCAGCGGGACACGCTCTACAACGAGGTTCGGCGATGGTGAGGCTCGGCCGCATCTCCTACGTGAACATGGCGCCGGTCTTCTACCGGCTCGCCGCGGACGTCGAGGAGGTGCAGGGCGTGCCGACCGACCTCAACAGGCGTTTGCTCGCCGGCGAGGTGGACGTCGCGCCGATCTCGTCCATCGAGTACGCCCGCCATGCGGACGGCTTGCGCCTCATGCCGCGGTTGTGTGTCGGCTCGGAGGGAGCCGTCGACTCGATCCAGCTTGTCTCGCGGAAGCCGCTCGAGCAAGTGCGCACGGTTGCGGTGACGCCGGAATCGGCGACCTCAGTCGTCCTGACGCGGGTGCTGCTCCCGGAGGCCCAGCATGTGCCGCTCGGCGAGGAGGCGGACGCGAAGCTCCTCATCGGCGACGCCGCGTTGAAGTCCGCGTTCGAGGATCCGACGCCGCACTACGACCTGGGGCGCCTGTGGCTCGAGCGCACAGGTCTGCCGATGGTGTTTGCCGTGTGGGCGTGTCGCGAACCGTTGCGCGCGGGCCTCGGCGAGCTCGAGGATGCGCTCGTGGCGTCGGTGCGGCTGGCGCGTGCCGAGCCCGAGCAGCTCGCGCACGAGGCGAGCGCGCGTTACGGGTATCCGGCCGGCTTCCTGGCTCGGTACTTCGAGAAGCTGCGGTACCGCTTCGGCCCGCGCGAGCGCGCCGGGCTGATGACGTTCCTCGAGCTGGCGCACGAAGCCGGCGAGCTCGACGAAGTCCCGGAGCTCCGGTTCGTGCGGGACCCGGTGCCCGCATGAGCCACGTCTTCTCGCGCCACCCCCGGTGCCAGGCACGCATACGAAAGTGTCACGAAAGTGTCACAAGAGTGTGTCGACCGCGGTTTTCCGCTGCATATGCCGCGCCGGCTTTTTCGACACCCCCGGTGCCAGTCACGGAAGTGGGCGGTCTGCGGTGAGCGTCACGGAGATCCTCGACAAGGCGCTGGGGGGAGAGCGGGTCTCCGACGACGATGCGGTGGTGCTGCTCGATTCGCGCGACCTCGTTGCCGTCGGGCGCGCCGCGCACGAGATCCGGAACCGCAAGGCCGACCCCGACCGGATCACCTTCATCGTCGATCGCAACCTCAACTACACGAACATCTGCTACACGGACTGCGAGTTCTGCGCGTTCTACCGCCGCCCGGGCGACACGCGCGAGGGTTACCTGCTCCCGAAGCCGGTCATCTTCAAGAAGATCGAGGAGACGCTTGCCCTCGGCGGTACCGGTCTCCTCATGCAGGGCGGCCACCATCCCGACCTCGGGATCGACTACTACGAGGACCTCTTCCGCTCCATCAAGACGCGTTACAAGATCCACCTGCACGCCCTCTCGCCGCCGGAGATCCAGCACATCGCGCGCCGCAGCAAGCTCACGCTCTGGCAGACGATCTCGCGACTGCGTGACGCCGGGCTCGACTCCATTCCCGGCGGCGGCGGCGAGATCCTCGTCGACCGCGTCCGGGACGAGATCGCCCCGAAGAAGACCAAGACCGCCGAGTGGCTCGCCGTCATGCGCCATGCGCACCGGCTCGGCATGTCGACGACCGCGACGATGATGTACGGCCATGTCGAGACGGTCGCCGACCGAGTCGAGCACATGCGCCGGATCCGCGAGCTGCAGGACGAGACCGGCGGCTTCCGAGCCTTCATCTCGTGGACGTTCCAGAACGACGGCAACCGCCTTGCGGGAAAGGTCGCGCGCGAGGACATGCCGACGTCCTTCGACTACCTGCTGACGCAGGCTGTCTCGCGCATCTACCTCGACAACGTCCCGCACATCCAGTCGTCGTGGGTGACCCAGGGGATGAAGGTCGGCCAGGTCGCGCTTGAGTTCGGCGCCGACGACATGGGCTCGGTGATGATCGAGGAGAACGTCGTGTCGGCCGCGGGCACCACGCACCGCACCTCGACGGAAGAGCTCGTCCACCTGATCAAGGCGCTCGGCAAGACGCCGGTCCAGCGAGATACGCTCTACCGCGAGGTCAAAGTCTGGAACTGAAAACCGAGTCGTTCGCCTAGTGCCCTGCCGCCTTGAGAATCTTGCGCGCGAGCGGTGAGTTGATGAAGTTCACGCACTCGGGGTTGTTGGTCGTCAGCACGTAGAAGTCAGTCGTCTCACCCGTGCCGGTGCTGTGGAACTGCGGCAGCTTCGTCGTCGGAATCGCGCCCTTGTCGAATGCGCAGGTCACGATCACTCCGATCGCGTTCTTGATGTCCTTGTTGTCCTTCTCGAGCTTCGCAACCCTCTTGGTCAGTGCCGCGAACTGCTTCGGCGTGACCGCCTGCTCGCCGCCTGTCGCGGTTGTGGCGTAGAGCGTGACGGCCGCGATCGCGATCACAACGGTGAGTAGTACGCGTCTCATTAGCTCCCCTCCCTCGGGCGGCCTCCCCGGCCGCGATGGCATGAATCCAAACAGTACAGCGGAAGCTGACAGGTTCTTTACATAGCTGGCAGATTCGTTGGGGTAACCTCGGGCGGGGTCGTGCTTGGGAGAGGTGTTATCTGTGCCCTGTGTGCAGGGTTTCTCTTCGCGCCGGCGCCGGCTTCTGCGGCGACGCCCATTCGGGGACAGACGCTGATGCCGGGCGTGATCTACTCGCGGCAGCTCGAGTTCACGTCGCACGGGCCCGTCGTGATCCACGTCATCTCGGCGCCGAAGCCGACGGGGCTCTACGCCCTGAAGCCGATCCTCTCGAACGAGGCGGTGCTCGGGCGCGAGCGCGTCACGTCGATGGAGCGGCGTGTGTCGTCACAGGGAACCGTCGCCGGCGTGAACGGCGATCTCTTCAGCTTTGGGGACGGCCACCCGACCGGCGGACTGATTCGCGGCGGCGTGCTCGAAAGCGCGCCTGTCAACTTCCGCTCGACCGTCGGCATCGACACCGACGGCGGCCTGCACGTCGACCGCGTGACAATGGCGGGCTCCTGGCAGGGCGCAGGCCAGCGACGGGTCCTCGGCATCAACGAGCTGCCGCGCCCGAACCGCACGACGTTGTACACGCGCGCTTGGGGACCGCGGACGCCGAAGGAGAACGGCGGCACGCAGGCGATCCTGCAACCGTTCCCCGCGTCGAAACCCAACACGCCGCTCACGTCCACGGTGACGTCGTACGTAACGGGCGGCGACCAGCCGATCCCGCCGGACGGTGCGGTACTGGTCGCGCGAGGCACCCAGGCGCCCTTCCTTGCCTCGGAGGCACCGGTCGGGACAAAGCTTTCGATCCTGCTCACCCTGACGCCGCCGTGGGCGAACGTGACCGAGGCGCTCGGCGGCGGGCCCGTGATCGTGCGAGCCGGCAAGCCGGTCTTTCGCTCGTTCGAAGGGTTCACCAGCGCGCAGCTCGCGCAGCGCCATCCGCGAACCGGAGTCGGGCAGCTTCCGGACGGCCGCATCGTCCTCGTCGCGGTCGACGGCCGACAGCCTGGCTATAGCACTGGGCTTACGAACTTCGAGCTCGCCCTGACGATGATGCGCCTCGGCTGCACAACCGCCTCGGCGCTCGACGCAGGCGGTTCCACGACGATGGCGTTCGACGGCAAGCTCCTCAATCGTCCTTCCGATCCGGGAGGCGAGCGACCGGTGGCGGAAACGCTTGCGCTCTTTTATTACGGGGTCTATGCACCGGCGCCGCCGAGCCGCTTCCTCTCCCCGAACGGGGACGGCGTGGACGATCAGCAGACGTTCTCGTACAAGGTCGTCCGACCCTCGACGGTCACCGCCACGCTGAACGGCCCCGGTGGCGTCGTCGTGCCGCTCGACTCGGGCTCGAAGGGCCCGGGCACCTACCGGTTCACCTGGAGCGGCAGCGGACAGCGTGAGGGCAACTGGACCTTCCGCGTCGTCGCGGACGACGACCTCGGCCGGCGCTCCCTGGCGGAGCGGAACTTCGGCTTGAACACGACGCTCGGCTTCCTCGCAGCGCGGGCGAGTCATCGTCGCGTCACGGCGAGCTTCAGGCTGGCGCGGCCGGCGCGAGTGGCGCTTCGGATCGAGACACCCGGAGGCGTGATCCTCCGGACGCTGCCGGGGCGGAGCCTGCCCCAGGGCAACGCAACCGTGTCGTGGCGGGGCCGGCCGGGCAGCTACGTCTTAAGCGTCACCGCCACGAGCGAAGCGGGCCCGATCGAGCAGACCGCCCCCTTCCGCCTGCGGAGGTAGCCTCCGCCGGGTGCCGGTTGCGGGCATCACGAGCACCCTCACCTCGCTGATCGGAGACCACGGCCTCTACGCCGTGTTTCTCCTGATGGCGATCGACGCTGTGTTCCCGGCGGCGAGCGAGCTCGTCATGGTCTATGCGGGAGCGCTGGCCGCGGGCGCCTTCGCCGGGCAGGACGTGAACCTCTTCGGGAGCACGATCTCGTCCCACGCCTGGGCCTACGTGGCGATGGCCCTCTCCGGCACGCTCGGCTATCTCGTCGGCTCGATCGCCGGCTGGGCGATCGGCCTGTACGGCGGCCGGCCGCTCCTCGAGCGGCACGGTCGCTGGTTCCACCTCACCGCCGAGAAACTCGATCGCGCGGAGCACTGGTTCGAACGGTGGGGCGACTGGGCGGTGCTGATCGGACGGATCACTCCGGTCGTCCGCTCGTTCATCTCGATCCCCGCGGGTGTCTTCCGGATGCCGCTCGGGCGCTACACCTTGCTGACGCTCATCGGCTCCGCCGTCTGGTGCTTCGCCCTCGCGGGTGTCGGCTTCGCGCTCGGCAAGAGCTACGAGACCTTCCACCGCGATTTCCGCTTCGTCGACTACGTCATCGCGGCGGCCGTGGTTGCCGCCCTCGGATGGCTTCTGGTGCGGCGAAGGCGGTCTTCTAGACTCTCCCGTCGTGCGCCGGATTCCGCTGGTTGACGTCAGAGCGCAGTACGACCACCTCTTGCCGCGTGTCCGTGCGGCAATCGACGGAGTCCTCGAGAGCGGAACGTTCATCCTCGGACCGAACGTCGCCGCATTCGAGCGCGAAGCGGCGGGCTATCTCGGCGTACGTGACGCGATCGGCGTCGCCAACGGGACCGATGCGCTCGTCCTCGTGCTCGACGCACTCGGGATCGGCAGCGGCCACGAGGTGATCTGCCCGGCGTTCACGTTCTACGCCACCGCGGAGGCGATCGCGCGGCGCGGCGCGACTCCGGTCTTCGCCGACGTCGACGCCCGGACGATGAACCTCGATCCCGAGGAGGTCGGGTCGCGCGTCAGCCCACGGACGAAGGCCATCCTCGCGGTTCACCTCTTCGGGCGCCCGGCGCCGCTCGCGCAGCTCGCGGAGCTCCAGGTTCCGCTGATCGAGGACGCCGCACAAGCGTTCGGCTCGCCTGAGGTCGGGCGCACCGGCGTCGCCTCCACCTTCAGCTTCTACCCGACGAAGAACTTGTTCTGCTTCGGCGACGGCGGCCTTGTTGCGGTCACCGACGAAGAGCTCGGGGAGCGGATCCGGGTCCTGCGCTTCCACGGTTCGCGCGACAAGGTCGACTTCGAGCTCGTCGGCTACAACTCCCGGCTCGACGAGCTGCAGGCCGCCGTGCTGCGGATCTTCCTCACCGAGCTCGACCGCTGGCTCGACCAGCGTCGCGAGGCCGCGCTCCGCTATGCCGAACTGGGCCTCGGCGCCGTCTGCCAGCTACCGGAGGACGAGCCCGGGCACGCCTACCACCTGTTCGTGTGCCGCTCGACCGACCGCGACCGGTTCCAGGCTGCGTTGCATGAGGCCGGAATCGGCACCGCGTCGTACTACTCGACGCCGCTCCACCTGCAGCCGGCGCTGGCATATCTCGGCTATGCGCCCGGCTCGCTGCCGGTGACGGAGCAGCTCGCGCGCGAGAACTTCTCCGTGCCGCTGTGGGCGGGAATCGACGCGGACGTACAGGAACGCGTGGTCTCCGTGATCGCGTCGGCAGCCCCGGTACCGTCGTGATCCCGGTCAACCGTCATCGGGTCTGGCAGCTCCTGGCCGACGCTGCGCTGATCGCGCTCGCGTGGTGGCTCGCGTTCTGGCTTCGCTTCGACAAGGGAGTGCCCGCCCCGTACCACCGTCTGATGGTGGACACGATCCTCGTCGTCATCGCGATCAAGCTCACCACCTTCATCGTCTTCGGCTTCTACAACCGCTGGTGGCGCTACGTCTCCACGCGCGACATGTGGGGCGCTGCGCGCGGCGTGACCGTCGCGTGTCTCGTCTCGGACCTCGTCGTCTACTTCGCTCATCCCGTCAACGGCTTCCCGCTGCCGCGGTCGGTGGCGGTGATCGACTGGCTTCTTCTGCTGGCCTTCGTCGCAGGAACGCGCCTGATCGCGCGCAGCATGATCGAGCGGCCCGGCGCCGCCTCGCTGATCGCGCGCGGGAAGGAAGTGATCATCGTCGGCGCGGGCGACGCCGCGCAGCTCGTGATCCGCGAGATGCTGAAGGCGCCGGCGCTCGGCTACACCCCGATCGGCCTCATCGACGACGATCCGCGCAAGAAGAACCTCCGCTTGCACGGGATCCGGGTGCTCGGCACGACGGACGAGCTGCGGCGCATCCTTCGCGACAACGCTCCCGACGAGGTCCTGATCGCCATTCCGTCCGCGTCCGGCGGCACGAGGCAGCGCGTGGTCGAGATCGCACAGGACGCGCGCGTCCCGGTGAAGACGCTGCCGGGCCTGTACGAGCTGATTTCCGGGGATCTCAACCTCACGGGTCAGATCCGTCCGGTTCAGGTCGAGGACGTGCTCGGCCGCGAGCCGGTCGAGGTCGACGTCCGCTCGATCGCGCAGTACCTCGCCGGGGAAACGGTTCTCGTCAGCGGCAGCGGTGGCTCGATCGGCGCGGAGCTGTGTCGCCAGATCGCGCGCGTCGCGCCTGCGCGGCTGATCCTCGTCGAACAGTCCGAGTCCGGTCTCTTCGACATCGAGCGCGAGCTCGTCGGCGAGCGCGGCTTCTCGGCCGTTGCGCCTGTCCTCGGGGACTGCGGCGACCGCGCCAAGATGAGCCAGGTCTTCGAGCGCTACCGGCCGACCGTCGTCTTCCACGCCGCCGCGTACAAGCACGTTGCGCTGCTCGAGGCAAACCCGCTCGAGGCCGTGCGGAACAACACGCTCGCGACGAGGGTGCTCGCGGATGTCGCCGTCGACTACGGGACGAGCCGCTTCGTGCTCGTCTCGACGGACAAGGCTGCCAATCCGAAGAACCTCCTCGGCCAGTCGAAGGCGCTCTGCGAGTGGATCGTCGAGGCGTACGGCCATCGCGAGGAGATCAAGACGCGGTTCGTCGCGGTTCGGTTCGGCAACGTGCTCAACTCGTCCGGCAGCGTGATCCCGATCTTTCGCAGGCAGATCGAGAGAGGCGGGCCGGTGACGGTGACGCACCCGGAGATGACCCGGTTCTTCATGACCATCCCGGAGGCCGTCTCGCTGATCGTGCAGGCCGGCGCCATCGGCGGGCGCGGCCAGGTGTACGTCCTCGACATGGGCGAGCCGGTCAAGATCATGGACGTCGCGCGAAACATGATCCGGCTCTCGGGCAAGGCGCCCGAGACCGACGTCCCGATCACCTTCGTCGGCGTCCGTCCCGGCGAGAAGCTTCACGAGGAGCTCTGGACCGAGGGCGAGACGGTCGGTCCGACCTCGCACCCGAAGATCCTCCGGGCGGCGCGCCCTCCGATCGACGTCGAGTGGCTCGACCAGGAGCTCGAAGAGCTGGAGCGTATGGTCTCGCGTGGGGAGACGCTCGACGTCGTGTCGAAGCTCGCAGCGATGCTGCGGCATCCGCACCGCGCCGGCGCCGCGGTGCTCGAAGACACGTTGCACTGAACGGCCGGCGCGACGGAAGAGACGGGGCCGCGGTCCCGTCTCGAGATCATGGCCGCATATTCGCACGCCGGACAGCCGGAAGGACTGCGGCGGCTCCTGCTCGCGCTTGCCGTGGTCACGGCGCTGGCGCTCGCGGGTTTCGCGGCGGCGCTCCTCTTCGCGCGCGGGACAACGGAAGCGCAGCCGCGTTTCCTTCCGCCGATGCCGAGCGCGTCGGAACGGCCCTGATTTCGGTCGTTCCAGAGCTCTGACGAAGCCGGCACACCTCCACGCGTCTTTCGAGGTCGCTCCGTCCCGAGCCACCTTTACGGTGGAGAAATGGAGCGCGACCAGATCTTCGCGGGCCTCAATGCGGAGCAGCGACAGGCCGTCGAGACAGTGCGTGGTCCGGTTTGCATCCTCGCCGGCGCCGGCTCGGGCAAGACGACGACGATTACGCGGCGGATCGCCAACCAGGTCGCGAGCGGGACCTTCGACGCCCATCAGCTGCTCGCGGTGACGTTCACCGACAAAGCCGCGACGGAGATGCGCGAGCGCCTGGCGGCACTCGGCGTCGACGGCGTCACCGCACGGACGTTCCATTCGGCCGCCCTCGCTCAGCTGCGGTCGTTCGGGTTCGACCCCGGGAGGATCCTTCCGTCGAAGGCGCTCCTCCTCAGGCAGATCGGCAACACGCTGCCGCCGCCGTACAAGTTCAGGCCTGCCGGCGATCTCGCCACCGAGGTCGAGTGGGCGAAGAATCGGCGCCTGACGCCGGATACCTACCTGGAAGGCCTCGGCGACCATGCGCCGCCGATCCCTCTGGACCTGATGCTGCGCGTGTTCCGGCGCTATGAGCAGCAGAAGGCAGATCGCGACTGCGCCGACTTCGAGGACCTGCTCGAGCTCGCGATCCGCCTCTTCGACGAAGACGCCGACGTCCTCGCTCTCGTACGCGAGCGGTGTCGCGCGTTCACGGTCGACGAGTACCAGGACGTCAACCTGCTGCAGCAGACACTCCTCGACCGCTGGCTCGGCGGCCGGGACGAGTTGTGTGCGGTCGGCGACGACTACCAGTCGATCTACGCGTTCACGGGAGCGACATCCGGTTACCTACTTGCGCTGCCACGACGGTTCCCGCATGCGACCGTCGTCCGTCTGGAGGCGAACTACCGCTCGTCGCCGGAGGTGCTCGCGCTCGCGAATCGCATCGTTCCGGCTCTCGGCGGCGCCGAGAAGGTGCTCAGTCCGACGTGTCCGGCCGGCCCGGAGCCGATCACGCAGTCGTTCGACGAACGTGCCGGCGAGGCGGCGTTCGTTCTGGAACGCGTCCAGGCGCTGCGCGCCGAGGGGGTTCCGTATCAGGAGATCGCGATCCTCTGCCGCACCAACGCACGGCTCGCCGACTTCGAGGAACCGTTCCACGAGGCGAAGATTCCTTTCCAGGGCGCGTCGCTGCTCTGCCGCGAAGCGGCGCGACGCCTGCTCACGCGATTACGAAAGGTCACGGCGACGGACGCGGCCGTGGTCGTCCGCGCATACGCCGAGGAAGCCGGTTGGCTGGAACGACCGCCGGAAAAGCTCGGCGAACGCGAGGTCGTGCGCCAGGCCGATCTGTCGCGCCTCGTACGTCTGGCAGAGGAGTTCGACGACGGCGAGCGAACGACCCGCGACTTCGTGCTCGACCTCGAGGACCGCTTCGGCACGGGCGGCGGCGAGCGGAACGGTGTCCATCTCCTCACGCTCCACGGCGCGAAAGGTCTCGAGTTCGAGGCCGTGTTCATCCCTCGCGTGGAAGAGCGCGAGCTGCCCATCCGGCAAGCGAAGAAGCCCGACGAGATCGCGGAGGAGCGGCGGCTGCTCTACGTCGGCATGACGCGGGCGAAGCGACACCTCGCTCTCACCTGGAGCGGCAGGCCGAGCCGATTCCTCGTCGAGCTCGGCCTCGAGACGCGGGCGCCGCGGCGGGCGGCGGAGCCCGACGGTCCACTGTACGCCGCTCTCAAGCGCTGGCGGCTCGAGCGCGCGACCGCCGACGAGCTGCCGGCGTACGTCGTCTTCCACAACTCGACTCTCGCCGAGATCGCCGGCCGTCGGCCGCGTGACCTCTCGGAGCTCGGATCGGTCCCCGGGGTCGGCCCGACGAAGCTCGAGCGCTACGGCGCGGACGTACTTGCCGTGCTCGCCGCGTCTTAGTCGAAACGCTGCTCTGGCGCTAGGCCCGTCGCCGCACGCGCAGGAGGAGGTCGACGGTGGCTTCCTGGTCCGAAGAGTCGCGCAATCGGAAGGTGAGAAGGGACACGCCGGCCGAGCGAGGAGTGCCGGTGAGTCGTCCTACGGAGTTCAAGTGCAGCCCGCGCGGAAGTCCGATGACCGACCAGTTCAGCGGCGGCGCACCGCCCTGTGCGGAAAGCGTGAAGCTGTACTGCTTCCCCCTGCGCGCCAACGGTAGCCAGGTGGTCGCGATCTCGAGCGGAGGAGGCGGCGCGCATGGCTCGCCGCATGCCTCGAGGACGTACGGTCGCAAGAAGTCGGCGAAAGCGAAACCACCTTCCCAGTTCATGTGGACGCCGTCGTAGAACCACGTCGGCTTGTCGGCCGCCGCAGGGGCCCAATCCGCGACGATCAGCTGGGTCCAGCGTTTTGGAGCCGCGCGGATCGCCTTGTTGATCCCTATCCACGGGTCGCGAAACTCTTCGAGCGTCACCCAGACGACGTGCTGAACGCCGACGGCGACCAGCTCCTTCATCACCCTGTCGAGCTCGTCGCCGTACGTGCTCCACAAGTCGTTGTAGCCGACGTCGATCACGACCGTCGGGCCGATTTGACTTCCGAGCTCTTGGATCGTGTCCAATGCGCTCGCCGGATGGGGATCTCCTTGTTGGGGGCAGCCGGGGTCGACGAGCTTTCGGCACGACTTCGTCTCGAGATCGAGATCGAGCCCGCGCGCGAACTTCTCTCGCGCCTGCGTTACCCAGGACAGGACGCCGCCGACGGAGTCGGTGATCAGCGTGACGCGGTTCGGCCGCGAATCGCGCGCGTTCTTCGCCGCGCTCGTGGTGCCCGATCCCGTGAGAGCGAGCAGCAGCAACAAGATGAGACACAGCAAACGAGTGCTCGCGCGGATAGCCACGATTCGGTCGAGAACCTAGAACGAGGCTGACCCGATGGCAACCGTCCGGCCTCTCACCGCCGTCGCCCGGCGCGGTGCTAGTCGAGCGCGGTCAGCAGGAGCTCGAGCATGACGCCTGGATCGCGGCGCACGCGTTGCTCCGCCCGGCCGTCGCGCTTGCGCAGCTCGAGCGCGCGCGGATCGGTGAGCGGCTTCAGCCGACCTTCGCGGATCAGCTCTTCGTCCACCCCGCCGAGCCTGCCGCCGTACGTCGTGTACACCGGCACGCCGAGGGCCGCTGCCTCGCGGTTCATCGTTCCGCCTGCGGACACGACGACATCGGCGAACGCGATGAGGCTCTGCGCGTCCACTGCACGATCCGGCACGACCACGGACGGCAGGGAAAGCCCTCGGACGAACTCGCGTTGCGCCTCGGTTCGCGGCAGCACGACCGCCTGGAGCTCCTCCAGGTTCCCGAGGTAGTCGAGCGTCTGCGGGAAGAGCGGGTTCGACTGGCGGTGGTAGAGCGAAACGTCCGGCGGCGGTCGCAACACGACGAGCACGCGGTTGCGATCGAGCTGCCACTGGTCGAGCACGCGTGCGTCCGGCTCGAAGTCGCTGAGGTAGTACTCCTCCTTCAAACCCGCGTAGCGGAGGAGCTTCGGCGGGCGGACGCCGAGCCGCGCGAGGCGCTCCTCGGGGATCGCTTCCGGGAAGACGACCCTGGTCGCTGCGCGTAGGCCGAGCTGGTGCTGCAGCGTTGCGAACTCGTAGTCGTGCGTCGTCGCGCTCGGGATGCCGAGCCGGCGGGCGCTCATCGTCAGCTCGTGCGAGCCGTGCGCAAGCGCGAGATCGAAGTCGCGTCCGCGCGCCCACCGCCGCAACGACCGCAGTCGCGTGAAGAGCGAACGCGCCTTGCCGACGCGGGAACGGCCGCCGTGATGACCGAGGACCGTCGCCTCGAGCCCGTGCAGCTCGAGCAGCTGCAGGGTCTGCGCGTAGTCGCGGGCCGTGATCTCGACGGCGTTGCCTCGTTCCCGGAGAAGCCCGATCAGTGGCCGGAACACGAGCACGTGCGCCGACGCCGTCATGTCGATCCAGACGTTCAGGCAGGAACCTCTACCGCAGAGAAGAGCCGCTCCACGGCGTCGGCCGCGCGCTCTCCGGCGTGGCCGTCCCAGAGCGGCGGGATCTCCCTTGCACGAGGCTCACGCAGGAGCGCGGGCACGTCTCGGAGCGCCTCGGGCTCCTGGCCGATGACGGCGTTCGTCCCGAGCTCGACCGTGACGGGGCGCTCCGTGTTGTCGCGCAGCGTGAAGCAGCGGACGCCGAGCACGGTCGTCTCCTCGGGGACGCCCCCGGAGTCCGTGATGACGGCGGCCGCGTTGGCCTCGAGCGAGAGGAAGCTCCGGTAGGGCAGCGGCTCGGTGAGGACGACGGTCGTGTCCTGCGTAAGCCCGGCCGCCTCGAGCGCCTTGCGCGTTCGCGGGTGCGTCGGAAAAACGAGGGGCAGCGATGCGGCGACGTCCTCGAGCGCGGCCATCGTGCGCATGAGGAGGCTCGGCACCTCGAAGAGACGCTGTCGATGCAGCGTCACGAGGCCGTACCCGCCCGGCTCGAGGCCGAAGTCGCGCCAGGCCTCGAGGGCCCTCGCCGCCTCGAGGTTCGCGAGCAGGGTGTCGATCATCGTGTTGCCGACGAACGCGATGCGCTCGGCGGGGACGCCCTCAGCTGCGAGGTTCTCGTTCGCGCTCTCCGAGTGCGTCAGCAGGAGCGTGGACAAGTGGTCGGCGATGCGTCTGTTGTGCTCCTCCGGCATGCCCCAGTCGAAGCTCCGCAGGCCCGCCTCGATGTGGCAGACGGGGATGCCGCCCTTCACTGCCGCGAGTGCGCCGGCGAGGGTCGAATTGACATCGCCCGCCACGACGACGAGATCGGGTCGTAGCTCCCCGAACACGTGCTCGAGCTCGATCAGCGCGCGGCCCGTCTGCTCTCCGTGCGACCCACCGCCCGTGTGCAGCTCGACGTGCGGCTTCGGCAGCGGCAGCTCCGCGAAGAAGACGTCCTTCAGCAGGGCGTCGTAGTGCTGTCCCGTGTGAACGAGCCGTTGCTCGAGCTGTCCGCGGCGCTCGAGCTCCGCATAGACCGGCGCCACCTTCATGTAGTTCGGACGCGCGCCGACGACGTATGCGACGACGGGGCCAGCCATGTCAGCGCTCGACGAGCACTTCGGGGCGCCTCGGTTGCTGCGGGGTGCGCTCGACGTGCTGTTGATGCCACAGCGTGAACGCGAGCAGGCCCCAGAGCTGCCGGCTGCGGTCCTCCCGCCCCTCGACGTGCTCGTCCAGCAGCCGCTGCACGACGTCCGGTCGGAAATATCCCTGCCGCTCGAGCATCTGCGGCGAAAGTGTGTCGCGGGCGAAAGGCTCGAGCTCGCCCCGCAGCCATGCGGCTGCGGGAATCGAGAACCCGCGCTTCTTCCCGTTCACGATCTCGCCGGGGAGGAGCGGCGCGGCCGCCTTCCGCAGCAGCACCTTCTTCGACAGCCCGCGAACCTTGTGTCGCGTCGGCAGGGCTAGGGCCATGTTCGTCACGACCGTGTCGAGGTAGGGAACGCGCGCCTCCAGCGAGTGCGCCATGGAAGCGCGGTCCGTCTTCACGAGCAGGTCGTCCACGAGGTAGATGCCGAGGTCGACATCCTGGAGGCGCGCGAGCTCGTCCGCACCCTCGGTCTCCGCGAACCGGGCGCGCAGCAGATCGAGAGGATCGAAGTCGGACTCGCGGCCGGTCAGCTCCGCACGCGCGTCCGCGGAGAAGATCTCCTTCCACCCGTGATGCCGCTCGAGCGGCGGGAGGTGCGCCGCGCGCACGAACCGTTTTGCCTTGTAGTCGAAGCTCGCCTTCGCCGTCGAGGTCGGCAGCCATTCGACGAGCGGCCGTGCCAGCTTCGCGAGCCTTCCGAAACGGTTTGCCAGCAGATCCGCCGCATACGTGTAGTAGCCGCCGAAGAGCTCGTCGCCGCCCTCACCTGAAAGGGCCACCTTCACGTCGTTCGCGGCGAGCTCCGAGACGAGATAGGTAGGCAGTGCCGACGAGTCGGCGAACGGCTCGTCGAACGCGTCCGCGAGCGCCGGCAGAAGGAGAGCGGCATCCGGCCGCAGCACCAGCTCGCGGTGCTCGGTCCCATAGCGAGACGCCACGCGTCGTGCGTCCTCGAGCTCGTCGAACGAGCGCTCTGCGAAGCCGATCGAAAACGTTCGCAACGGCTCCGAGCTCTCCTGGGCCGCGAGCGCCGCGAGCAGTGCGGAGTCGACGCCGCCTGAAAGGAGGACACCGACGGGCACGTCGCTGACGAGATGCGCGCGGACCGAGTCACGGAGCCGGGCGCGCAGCTCCTCGACGAGCTCGGCCTCCTCGTCGTTCCGCAGCTCGCCGACCGGCACAGGCGCCGGGCGCGCGAAGCGCTCGAGCCTCGTGCCCCGCTCGTCCCAAACGAGCACGTGCCCTGCGGGAAGCTTCCACGTGTCGCGGAAGATCGTCAGCGGCGCGGGGATCGAGTTGAAGGCGAGGAACGCCTCGACGGCATCGAGGTCGATCTCACCACGTGGGAGCGCACGGAGCTCCGACGCGAACGAGAGCTGTCCTCCTTCGTCACGGTAGTAGAGCGGCTTGATCCCGAAACGGTCGCGCGCGAGCACGAGCCGGCGCCGGGGCGCGTCCCAGATCGCGATCGCGAACATGCCGCGCAGACGCGCGGCGAAGCCTTCCCCGTGCTGCTCGTACAGATGAACGAGCACCTCCGTGTCGGCGTGCGTGCGAAAGCGGTGGCCTGCGCGCTCTAGCTCGCGGCGTAGCTCCCGGTAGTTGTAGATCTCGCCGTTCTGTACGACGTGCACCGTCTCGTCCTCGTTCGCGATCGGCTGGTCGCCCGTCTCCAGGTCGATGATCGACAGCCGCCTCGCGGCAAGTGCGGCGATGCCGTCCGAGAACAGCCCGGAGCTGTCCGGCCCGCGGTGGGCGAGGGTGCCGCTCATCGCCGCCACCTGGTCGGCGTCGACGGCGCCGTTCGTCGTCGCGATCCCGGAGATCCCGCACACGCGGAGCAGTCTAGGAGCGGCGTAGGCTCTCGCGGTATGGACTTCGGGGTCCACCAGCAGCTGATCCTGATGGGGCTGCTGATCGCAATCGCGGCCCTGCTCGCGTCGGCGCCCGCTGTACGCGTGCCCTATCCGATCTTCCTCGTCCTCGGCGGCCTCGCGCTCGGCTTCTTGCCGGGAGTGCCGTCCATAGCGCTGCCACCCGAAGTCGTGTTGGTCGCCGTGTTGCCGCCGCTTCTCTACTCGTCTTCGTTCTTCACGTCGCTGCGCGAGCTTCGCGCCAACATGCGTCCGATCGGCGCGCTCGCGATTGGCCTCGTCGTGTTGACCACGTGCTCGGTCGCGCTGGTGGCCCATATGGCTGTCGACGAGATGTCGTGGCCAGCGGCGTTCGTCCTCGGCGCTGCGGTCGCGCCGACCGACCCGATCGCCGCGACGGCGATCATGCACAGGCTCGGCGTCCCGAGGCGCATCGTGACGGTGGTCGAGGGCGAGTCGCTCGTCAACGACGGTACCGCACTAGTCCTCTATCGCGTTGCGGTCGTGGCCACCGTCTCCGGGGCCTTCTCACTCTGGGACGCGTCCTGGCGTTTCGTGTGGAGCATCGTCGGCGGGGTCGCGATCGGCCTCGCAGTCGGCTATGTCGTCGCGGCCGTGCGGCGCCGCATCGACAACCCGCCGGTCGAGGTCACGATCTCGCTGATGACAGGTTACTTCGCGTTCATTCCGGCAAACGCGGCGGATGCGTCGGGCGTCCTCGCGGTCGTTACGGCCGGGGTGTTCCTCGGTTGGCACGCACCGGAGCTCACGTCGGTGCAGACACGCCTTCAAGGGTTAGCGACGTGGGAGATCCTGAACTTCGTCCTGAACGCCCTGCTCTTCGCCCTCGTCGGTCTTCAGCTCTCGCGGATACTCGACGCCCTGCAGGGATCGTCCACGGGACAGCTGATTGCGTGGGGACTGCTGGTGACCGGAACCGTTGTGCTCGTGCGGCTCGTGTGGGTCTACACCGTGTCCTATCTGCCGAAGCGTTTTTCGATGCGTCTCGGACGGCGTGACCACGTACCCCCACTGGGCTATCCGCTGGTGGTCACGTGGTGCGGCATGCGCGGAGCGGTTTCGCTCGCCGCCGCGCTGGCGATTCCGTTGACGACCGATGCGGGAACCCCGTTTCCGCAGCGCGACTTGATCATCTTCCTCACCTTCTGCGTCATCCTCGGGACGCTCGTCGTGCAGGGGCTGACTCTGCCGGCTGTGATCCGCGCTGCGCACCTCGAGCCGGACCACCGCGACGAAAAGGAAGATGCGAAGGCCCGCATCAAGGCTGCGGATGCGGCGTTGGCGCGCCTCGAGGAGCTCGTCGGCGAGGATTGGGTGCGAGAGGACACCGCCGAGCGGATGCGTGGTCTCTACGGTTTCCGCCGAAATCGATTTACATCGCGTTTCGATGTCGACTCGGACGGCGCGATCGAGGAGCAGTCCCAGAACTACCAGCGCCTGCGGCGGGAGCTGCTCGAGGCAGAGCGTGGCGCGATCGTCGATCTTCGGCGGCAAGGCGTCATCAACGCCGACGTGGAGCGTCAGCTCCAGCGCGACCTCGACCTCGAGGACGCCCGCCTCGACGTGTAGCTCAGCTGCGACCGACGAGCGCCCGGAGCGACTGCCCGAGCACGCGCCACATCGTCACGGCGAGCGTGCGCAGGTAGAGCGTGACCGAGCGGTCCGCGATCCATTCGAGATCGTGGGCGAGCTTCTCGGCCATCGACGTCTCGTAGCCTCGGCGGACCTGCGCGAACCCGGTCAGTCCGGGGCGGACGACGAGGCGCTGCCAGTACGCCGGCAGCTGCGCGGCGAGCTCGGCGAAGAACCGCGGCCGGATCGGGCGGGGCCCGACGAGGCTCATGTCGCCGCGGAGCACGTTCCAGAGCTGCGGGATCTCGTCCAGCTGCGTCGCGCGGAGCCAGCGGCCGAAGCGGGTCGTTTCGAGCCGCGTGAGGCGGACGAGCTCCTCGCCGAGGTGGGGGCCGAGCCGCTTTTCCGCGCCTGGCCGGAGCGTGCGGAACTTCAGCATCTCGAAGATCCGGCCTCCCCTGCCGACGCGCTCGCCGCGGTAGAAGAGTGGCCGCCCGCTCGTCACGAGACTGACGAGCGCGATCGGCATCGTCAGCGGTAGCGTCACGAGCAGAAACAGCGCCGCGAGGAAGATGTCGAGCCCGCGAAGGACGAAGTCACGTGGCCGCGGCGGGCTCGCCTCGGTCAGCTCGGCGAAGCGCAGAATGAACGAGTCGCTCGGCGCCGGCATCCTCGTGGGCACGGGCCTGATGCTAGAGGGTGGGCACCTGAGAAGTGACCCCGTTTTTCGCGCTGAGCAGCCTGACCGCCGAAGCTCTGCGGCCGGCGCTCGACACGGCGCTCCAGGGTTGAGCGACCGCGCCGCGCGAAGCGTGCTTGCCGTTGCGGCTCTCGCGGGCCTCGCGATCGCGTCGTATCTGACCGTCGTCCACTACCAGGGCGGCGTCCCGATCTGCGCGACGAGCGGGTGCGAGATCGTGCAGCGGTCGCACTACGCAGAGCTCGTCGGCGTGCCCGTCGCTCTGCTCGGGGCGTTCACGCGCTGAGCGCCGTTGTCGCAGTAGCAGCGTGGCTGCGTCTGCGCCACACTCTGACATAAGATCCCCTTATGGATACTCGGCAGCTGGCAGCCTTCTGCACTGTCGTCGAGCGCAAGAGCTTCTCCCAGGCCGCGGAGCGGCTCGGCGTGACACAACCGGCCGTGAGCCTCCAGATCCGCTCCCTCGAGCAGCGGCTCGGCCGGCAGCTCCTCGACCGCTCCGGCCGTCGCGTGGAGCCGACGGAAGCCGGGCTTCGGCTCTACGCGTCGGCGCAGCGACTGCTGGCCGCTGAGGAGAGCCTGCTCGAGGAGCTCGACGCCGGCGACGAAGGCGCCGTCACCGGCACGCTCGAGCTCGGCGCCTCCACCGGCCCCGGCGGGACCGTGGTCCCCGTCCTGCTCTGCCGCTTCCAGGAGCAGCATCCCGACCTTCGGGTGCGGCTGACCGTTTCGGACACGCAGACCGTCGTCGACCAGGTCGCGAACCGTGAGCTCGAGCTCGGGATCGTCGGCGCGGGCCGGCGCCATCGCGGCGTCGTCTTCGAGCCGTTCTTCCGCGACGAGGTCGTGCTCGCGTGTCCCCCGCACCATCCGTTTGCCGGCACGACGATCTCGATCGACCAGCTCAAGGGCGAGCCGCTCATCGTCATGCAGGAAGGTGCCGGTGTCCGCCACGTGATCGAGGACGAGCTGCGTCGCGCCGGCGTTCGCCTGCGCGACCTCGACGCGCACCTCGAGCTGGGGCTGCAGGAGTCGGTGCGCACGGCCGTCCTCGCCGGCCACGGCATCTCGTTCATCTCGCGTCTTGCGATCGAAGCCGATCTCGTAGCGGGCCGGATCGCGACGGCACGCGTGCGAGGGCTCGACCCGGTCCGCGAGATCTTCCTCGCCCGCGCCGCGGGCCGGGCGGAGACGCGCGCCGCGAGAGCGTTCCTCGCCTTCGCGCACCAAAACCTTCCGACGTGATCGTCCGCTGGGGCCTCCCTGAGCTTCCTGGTGTTTTGCAGGAGCTTCGTATCGAGCGGCCGCTGCTCGTTGCGAGCGAGCGGTGGACGGATGCCGAGGTCCCGGCGCAGCCTGAGGCGACGTGGACGGAGGTCCCGTCCGACCGCGTCGACGAAGCGGCGGCCCGTGCCGGCGACGGCGTGCTCAGCCTCGGTGGAGGCAGCGCGATCGATCTCGGCAAGGCGATCTCGGCGGAGGCGGGCGTCCCGGTCGTGTCGGTGCCGACGACCTACTCCGGCGCGGAGTGGACGGCCTTCTTCGGCGTTCGCGACCCGCAGCGCCGCATGCGCGGCGGCGGCGCCGGGGCGATCCTCGGCGGCGTTGTCTACGAACCGAAGCTGACGCTGTCGTTGCCGCGCACGGAAACGGTTGGGACCGCGCTGAACGCGCTCGCACACTGCGCGGAGGCGCTGTACGTGAAGGGCCACAACCCGGGCGCAGACGCACACGCGTTGACCGGTGCGCGACTCCTCGGCGACTCGTTGCCGTGCGTCGTCGAAGCGCCGCAGGATCTCGACGAACGCACCAGGCTGCTCGACGGCGCGATGCACGCCGGCATGGCGCTCGGGGGGTCGATGCTTGCGCTCGGTCACGCGATGGCGCAGGCGCTCGGCGGCCGCTACGGGCTACCGCACGGCGCGATGAATGCGCTGTGCCTTCCGCCTGCGCTTCGCTTCAACGCCATTGTCGACCCGGACGCGGTGCGCCGGTTCGGCGAGGCGCTCGGCACGGATGATCCGGCGCGGCGGGTCGAAGAGCTGGCGCAGCTCGGTGGCTTCCGGCGACTGCGGGACTTCGACGTCCCGGAGGACGAGCTGCCGATCGTCGCCGCCGCCGTGGTCGAGCGCGCCGGAGCCAAGGCGAACCCGCGGACCCCGACGCCGGACGAGGTCGAGGAGCTGCTCAGGTCGATCTACTGAATAACTGCTCCTAATATCTCGAATTAGCCACATCGTGGTATGGTCACGAGGTCGTGGCGGACTCCTCCTTCGACGTGCTCGTGATCGGCAGCGGCGCCTCGGGCCTCGCGGCCGCTGTGTCCGCGAGCCGGTCAGGTGCGCGCGTCGCCCTGGCGACGAAAGGCGCCCTTCAGTCCTGCAACTCGGCGAAGGCGCAGGGAGGTATTCAGGCCGCATTTGGGAACGACGACTCGCCGGAGCAGCATGCAGAGGACGTCTGGAACTCGTCCCACGAGACCGCCGACCGCAAGCTGGTCGGGATCCTGACCTCCGAGGCGCCGACCGCGATCCACTGGCTCGAGGAGCGCGGCGTCGAGTTCACGCGCGAGAACGGCGGCTATCGCCTCGCGCGCTGCGGCGGCGCCTCGCGCAAGCGGCTGTTGCAGGTCGGCGACCGGACCGGCCACGCGATCACGACTGCGCTGCGCGACACCGCTGAGAGCTCCGACATCCGAACCTTTCCAAAGTCGCCGCTCGCCGAGCTCGCACGGACCGAGAACGGCTGGCGCGCACGCTGCGGGGACCATGCGATCGACGCCACGACGGTGGTCCTCGCAGCGGGCGGGCGGTGCTATCGCGTCGCGGAGGAGCGCCGCGAGCTGTCGACGAATCACCCCGGGGCCACGGGCGAGGTGACGCAGATCGCGGTCGACCTCGGCGCCGAGCTGCGCGATTTCGACGCGCTCCAATATCACCCGAACGGCGGCGCGTGGCCTCCCAACATGCAGGGTTATTCGATTCCGGAGACGACGCGCGCGTACGGCGCGGTGCTGCTGAACGCGGACGGTGAAGAGTTCACGGATTCGCTCGGTCCGCGCGACGCCGTGAGCCAGGCGATCTTCGACGAGGTGGAGAAAGGGAAAGGCGTCGAGACACCGGACGGCCGACCGGCGGTCTACCTTGACACGACGCGGATCTCCGAAGCCGACGCGAACGTCTCACTGCCGTACATGCTGCGCCGCTATCGCGCCGGCGGGATCGACCCGCTCGTCGAGCGCATCCTCACCTACCCCGTTCTCCATTACCAGAACGGTGGGCTCGTCATCGACGAGAACAGCGAGACGACCCTCGAAGGGCTCTACGCGTGCGGCGAGATCGCGGGGGGAACACACGGCCGCAACCGCATGATGGGGAATAGCCTGCTCGAATGTTGCGTCTTCGGACGGCGGGCAGGACGGGCCGCCGCAGCGAAAGCGAGAGCGTAGTGGAGGGTTCGGTTCAGAGGGAACGCATGCACGAGGCCTTCGGCCCCGTGCATGCTCGGAGCCTGCTCGAGTGTTGCGTCTTCGGACGGCGGGCAGGACGGGCCGCCGCAGCGAAAGCGAGAGCGTAGTGGAGGGTTCGGTTCAGAGGGAACGGAGCCTGCTCGAGTGTTGCGTCTTCGGACGACGCGCCGGCAAGGCCGCAGCTGAGAAAGCGAGGACATGAGCACGATCACGACGACAGATCTCGAAGCCGCGGTCGAAGACGCCGCCGCGCATCTCTACGTCTGGGCGCTGAAGGACATCCCGCAGGACCTGCGCGACGCGCTCGCCGACGCGGCCGGCAAGGAGACGTCGGTGCCCGGCCAGCGCGTGCTGCAGACGATCCTGAAGAACGTCCAGATCGCCGACACCGACAAGAACCTCGTCTGCCAGGACACCGGCATTGCCGTGTACACGTGCCGCGTCGGAGAGCATTTTCCCCTGCATCCGGCACGAATTTACACCGCGCTGAAAACCGGCACCGAGCGCGCCACCGTCGAACATCCGCTGCGGTCGAACGCGGTGCACACGATCACGCGCGAGAACACCGGACCGAACACCGGCCACCGTCTGCCGATCGTGCATTGGGAGTTCATTCCGGATTGGGACGGCCTCGACGTGAAGTGCATTCCGAAGGGATCCGGAAGCGAGAACATGAGCTTCCTGAAGATGTGCGTCCCGGCCGACGGCGTAAAGGGCGTCAAGCAGTTCGTCCTCGAGTCGATCGTCGGCGCCGGCGGGAAGCCGTGCCCGCCCGGGATCGTCGGGGTGGGGATCGGCGGCAGCGCCGACTACGCGATGTACCTCGCCAAGGAGGCGATCGCGCGCCCGGTCGGCACGCGCAACCCGGACCCGCACGTCGCGAAGCTCGAAGAGGAGCTCTTCGAGCTGTTGAACGAGACCGGCATCGGGCCGATGGGCCTGGGCGGTGACGTCACGGTGCTCCAGTGCCACGTCGAGCATGCGGACACGCACATGACGCTCAACCCCGTAGCGGTCAACTACCAGTGCTGGGCGGCGCGCCGCGCGACGGCGCACGTGACCGCAAACGGCGATGTGGAGTACGACCGTGAGTTCTGAGACCAGACGTCTGACGTTCCCAGCGACGGAAGAAGCCGTCCGCGAGTTGCGCGCCGGCGACGAGGTGCTCGTGGACGGCCACATCATCGGCATCCGCGACCGCACCCAGATCCGGATCTTCGACCAGGGAGTCGAGCCGCCGCTCGACCTCAGCGGCGCGTTCCTGCTCCACACGGCTCCGGGCGTGCGGAAGGTGGGCGAGGGGCGCTACGAGAAGGTCTGCATCGGCACGACCACGTCCGCCCGCATGGTGCGCTTCACGGAGCCCCTCGGGCGTGACCACGGCGTCCGCGCGATCTGCGGCAAGGGCGGGCTTCCGGACGAGGCGATCCAGCCGATGCGCGAGTACGGGATGGTCTATTTCGCGATCGTCGGCGGCGCGGCTGCGCTCGAGACCACTCAGATCGAGGAGATCGAGGAGGTCTACTGGGAGGAGCTGATGCCGGAGTGTCTCTGGAAGTTCCGCGTCAAGGATTTCGGGCCGCTGACGGTCGGCATCGACGCCCACGGCAACTCGCTGTTCCACGACGTGCAGAAGCGTGCCAAGGCGAAACTGGAGGAGCTCTATGAGCGGCTTTGACGGATTCTTGGACCTGCCGCCGCGGCCGGGGAAGCCGCGCAGCGAAGGCCTGACGCATGTCATCGACAAGGGCATGAACCTGCGTGAGATCGAGGGTCTCTTCGACACAGCCGGCCGCTACGTCGACATCGTGAAGCTCGGCTGGGGCACGGGCTACGTCACGAACAATCTCGAGAAGAAGATTGCGCTCTACCGGTCGGTCGAGACGCCGATCGTCTGCGGTGGGACGCTCTTCGAGGCCGTGTACGCGCGCGGCAAGCTCGAAGAGTTCAAGCGCTGGCTCACCGAGCAGCGCTTTTCGCATGTCGAGATCTCCGACGGGACGCTCGAGATCCCCCGGGACCGCAAGCTCGAGCTGATCGGCGAATTCGCAGCCGACTTCACCGTGCTATCCGAGGTGGGCTCGAAAGACACGGAGGTCAACTACGCGCCCTATCTGTGGGTGGAGTGGATCAAGGAAGAGCTCGAGGCAGGCGCGTGGAAGGTCGTCACCGAGGGCCGCGAGGGCGGTACGGCCGGCATCTACCGGCCGACGGGCGAGATGCGCACGGGGCTCGTGGACGAGATAGCGCACGAGATCGACGTGCAGCGGCTGATCTTCGAGGCACCGACGAAGGAGTCGCAGGCGTGGTTCGTGAAGCACTTCGGCCCGAATGTCAATCTCGGCAACATTCCCCCGGAGGAGGTCATCCCGCTCGAGACGCTCCGCCTCGGCCTGCGTGGCGACACGCTGAAGGAGGTGCTGCTTGGCGACCGCGCCGGCACTCCGACTTCCTGACGTCGAGGCGATGAGCGCCGAGGACGTGCTCCTCTGGGCGCACGAGCAGTTCGGCGACCGGATGTGCCTCACGTGCTCCTGGCAGCGCCAGTCGTCCGTGCTCGTCCACATGATCAACGAGCTGCACCTCGATGTCCCGATCGTCGAGCTCGACACGCTCGTCCTGTTTCCGGAGACGTACGAAACGCGTGACCGCCTCGTGGAGCGTTACGGCTTGCAGCTGCAGTCCATCCGGCCGATCGATCCGCCCGATCGTTTGTGGGAGACGGAGCCGGACCGCTGCTGCCACATCCGCAAGGTCGAGCCGCTCGAGCGTGCCCTTGCGCCGTACGACGCCTGGATCACCGGGATCCGCCGCGAGCAGGCGCTGACGCGCGCGGGCGCACAGAAGATCGAGTGGTCGGAGCGCTACGGCGTCTGGAAAGTGCAGCCCATCGTCGACTGGGATACGAAACGCGTGCAGGCATACATCCACGTCAACGAGATCCCGTACAACCCGCTGCACGATCGCGGCTACCCGTCGATCGGGTGCATTCCCTGCACCCGACCCGTCGGCGCCGGGGAGGACGAGCGCGCCGGCCGGTGGGCCGGAAGCAACAAGCTCGAGTGCGGGATTCACATCAACGCCCCTCTGATCAAGGAGTCAAGTGACTGACCACATCTACGCGCACGAGCACCCCGACACCGAGCGTCGTCGTGACGGCGGGTTCACCCTGTGGTTCACGGGTCTTTCCGGCTCCGGGAAGACGACCATCGCCCACCTCGTCGGGCCTGCGATCGAGGAGCGAGGCCCGATCGTCGAGTACCTCGACGGGGACACGCTGCGCACACACCTCTCGAAGGGCCTCGGCTTTTCGAAGGAGGACCGCGACGCGAACATCGAGCGCATCGGCTGGGTCGCCGCACGTCTGACGCGCCACGGCGCGGCCGTGATCGCCGCGGCGATCTCGCCGTACGAGGAGGCCCGCCAGAAGGCGCGGGCGCTCGTCGAGGAGTGGGGGACGTTCGTCGAGGTGCACGTCGCCGCCTCGGTCGAGGAGTGCGCGCGACGGGACGTCAACGGGCTCTACGAGAAGGCGCTCCGGGGCGAGATCAAGGGCTTCACCGGGGTCGACGATCCGTACGAGGAGCCGACGAGCCCCGACCTCCGAATCGACACCGAGCAGCACGAGCCGCAGGAGAGCGCGCGGCTCATCCTGCAGCACCTCGAGGAGCGTGGATTGATCCCCGCCGCGGTGCCGGCGTGAGCATCGCCACGGAGGTCAAGCTGATCGAGCCGCACGGCGGGATGCTCATCGACAGGACCGGGGATCGACCAGAGGACGTCGAGACGCTCGAAGTCGTCACGCTCACGTCTCGCGAGCTGTCCGACCTCGACATGCTCGCCTCGGGCGCGCTGTCGCCGCTCGAGGGCTTCATGCGGCGGGAGGACTACGACTCCGTGCTCGAGACGATGCGACTTGCGGGCGGTCTGCCCTGGGCGCTTCCCGTTTGTCTCGCGGTCGATGCACCGCCCGTCGGCGACCGCATCGCACTTGCCGACCGCAGCGGGAGGCTCGTTGCAGTTCTCGACGTCGAGGAGACGTTCGAGTACGACAAGGAGCGCGAGGCCCAGCAGTCGTTTCGCACCACCGACGAGGCGCATCCGGGCGTCGCGCGGCTGTACGCGCAGGAGCCTCTCTACTTGGCCGGGCCCGTCACGGTCTTCGAGCGCGCGGAGCCCGCCTTCCCCGAGCTGGCCAAGGATCCGGCGGAGACGCGCGTCGAGTTCGCCGAGCGCGGGTGGCGTCGGGTCGTCGGGTTCCAGACCCGTAACCCGATCCACCGTGCGCACGAGTATCTGACCAAGGTCGCGCTCGAGACCGTCGACGGCCTGCTCATCCATCCGCTCGTCGGCGACACGAAGTCGGACGACGTGCCGGCGGCGACGCGCGTCGAGTGCTACCGCGTCCTGCTCGACGGCTACTACCCGGCCGGCCGAGTCGTCCTCAGCGCCTTTCCGGCCGCGATGCGGTACGCGGGCCCGCGCGAGGCGATCTGGCATGCGATCTGCCGCAAGAATTACGGCTGCTCGCATTTCATCGTCGGCCGCGATCACGCGGGCGTCGGCGACTACTACGGCACGTACGACGCACAGCTCATCTTCGACGAGTTCGAGCCGCACGAGCTCGACATCGAGCCGATGTTCTTCGAGCACTCGTTCTGGTGCCGCGACTGCGGGTCCATGGCCTCTGCGAAGACATGCCCGCACGACAAGGAACGGCACGTCTTCCTGTCTGGCACGAAGGTGCGCGAGCTTCTCGGCGCAGGGCAGCTGCCGCCGAGGGAGTTCTCGCGCCCCGAGGTCGCCGAGGTCTTGATCGAGGCCTATCGCAGTAGCCGATGACCTGGCAGTTCACCCTCACTGGACTGCTGATCGGCGTGCTCGTCGGCCTCACGGGGATGGGCGGCGGTGCGCTGCTGACGCCGATCCTCGTCATCTTCTTCGGCTTCAAGCCGACGTACGCGGTCGGCACAGACATCCTGCACGGGGCGGTGTTCAAGACCTTCGGGGCGGTTCGGCACCGGCGTCTCGGCACGGTGCATGCACGTCTGACGTTCTGGATGTTCCTGGGCTCAGGGCCGATGTCGCTGCTCGGCGTCTGGGCCGCGAGCCGGCTCGAGGACGCCTACGGCGAGGGCGTGCAATCGGCGGAGGCGTACGCGATCGGCGCCGCGCTCGTGCTGGGAGCAGTGGGGCTCGTGCTCAAGACGTTCGTGAAGCGCGGCGTCCAGCCGAGCAACGCCCCCTTCATCCTGCAGAACCGCGACCGCGTCATCGCCGTGGCGATCGGCGCGACCTTCGGCTTCATCGTCGGCCTGACGTCCGTCGGCAGCGGCACGTTCTTCGGGCTCGTGATGGTGATGGTCTATCCGCTGACGGTCGCAAAGATCGTCGGCACGGACATCTTCCACGCGGCCGCGCTCCTCTGGGTTGCGGGCATCGGCCATCTCGCCCAGGGCAACGTGGATCTACATGCGATGGTCTGGCTCCTGCTCGGCTCGGTGCCGGGCATCTGGATCGCGAGCCGTTTCACGCTACGACTGCCGGACGACGCTCTTCGCCTCGCGCTTGCGGGAGTGCTCGCGCTGAGCGGCGTCAAGCTCCTCAACGTGCCGGAGGCGAACTGGGTGATTGTCGCAGGCTTCCTGGTCGGGATCGCGCTCTTCGTGCCGTGGGTCGTCCGGACGTACTTCGCGCGTCCGCGTGCCGCACCGGCGCGTGGCTTCGAGTAGACCGCGCCGGCACCCGTGCTTCGGTGACAATTGCGCTGTGCGCCGCCATGCCGCGACGATCGTCGTCCTGACGCTTCTGATCGGGACCGCGGTCGCATTCGCCGAGACGGAGCGGCTCAAGCTCCAGCCGACGGCGATCGAGGAATCGTTCGTCCAGCCGGCCTTCTCGCCGACGTGTAATTGCAGCGAGGCGCGCGCCGAGATCCGGTTACGGCTGCACCGCGCCGACACGGCGACCGTCCGCGTCGTCGACGCCTCGGGCAAGACGGTTCGCGTCCTCGTCGACGACAAGCGGCTTCCGAGCGGGCGAACGCGTCTGCACTGGGACGGGCGCGATGACGCGGGAAACCGGGTGCCCGACGGCCTCTACCACTTCGCGGTGCACCTCGACCGCCCGGGCAGGACCTTCGAGCTCCCACGTCGGATCGCGCTCGACACCGTTCCGCCCAGGGCTCGCATCCGGTCGTACACGCGAAACGCGCCGCTGAGCCAGTACGTGCGCGTCTTCTACCGCGTCAACGAGCCGGCCCACGTCGTGCTGTACGTCAACGGGACGAAGACGGTCGGCCCCACGCTGACGAAGCTCCGTGCAGCTCAGCTGCAGTGGCGCGCGCCGGCGCCCGGCCGCTACCGGCTGGAAGTCGCGGCGGTCGACCTCGCCGGCAACCTGGGCCCGCGAACGCGGGTCTTCGTCGTCACGGTCGGCTCCTAAGGCGCGAGCCCGTAGACCTTGCCGTACCCGACGAGGTACGCGTGCTTGCGGTCGGCGACCAGCGAAGCGTACCGGCCGTCGCGGAACGACCACAGCTGCTTCCCCGTTCGCGCATCGAGCGCATACGTCCGGCCTTTCAGCGTCGCGAAGTAGACGACGCCGTCGATGACGTTTGCCGAGCCGGAGATCGGCCCGTTCGCGTGGAACGTCCACTTCTCGTCACCGGTAGCCGCGTCGAGGGCGAAGAAGCGTCCGCCGTACGAGCCGACGAAGATGCGCTGCCGCCACACCGCAGGAGAGCCGTAGACGTAGCCGCCGGTTCCGTGCGACCAGCGCAGCTTGCCGCTGTGCGCGCCGAAGGAGTACACCTTGCCGTCGGTCGAGCCGATGTACACGCGGCCGTAGGCGATGGCCGGCGTCGAGTAGAACGTGCCGCGGTTGCCGAGCCGTTGTTGGGCGGACGCCTTCCACAGCAACCGTCCGCTGCGCGCGCTGAGGGCATACACGTGGTGGTCGTACGAGCCGACGAAGACGCGCCCCGTGAGATAGCTCAGCCCGCCTTTCACGCGTCCACCTGTGCGGAAGCGCCAGCGGGTCTTTCCGGTTCGCGCGTCGAGTGCGTACACGTCGCCGCGCCAGTCCCCGACGTACACGGTGGAGCCCACGACCAGAGGCGACGACTCGGTCGGGCCGATGCGCTTGCGCCAGACGACCCGTCCCCAGGCGTGAGCGAACGCGATGACTTCCCCGTTCGTTCCCTTGTTGGTTGCGCAGACGCCGCGATTCAGCAGCGACACGTACACGGTCCCGTGCATGATCTTCGACACGGCAGGCGAAGACGCCGCGCAGCGGCGAGCGCGGTACCGCCAGGCTCGCTTTCCGGTCTGCGCGTTGAGCGCGAGCACGTCGCCGTAGGCGTTGACGAGGTAGAGCCGACCGAACGCGAGTGCGGGCTGGAACTCGAGCAGCGTCGACCCTCCGGACTCCCAGAGCTTGCGGAAGGGTGGGCGCACGCGGATGCCGTCGGCGAAGCGGACGCCGGTGACGGTGTAGCCGAACAGCGGCCACGGCGTGACCGCGAGCTCGCGTGGGGTGCGTTCCTGCTTCGGCTGCGTCGGAATGAACTCGACGCTGGAGGAGCCGCGCACGTTGCGGCTCTGATGCTTTCGATAGAGGACGAACGCTCCCGCCGCGCCGACGGCGACGATCACCACTAGGGCGAGGGCAAGTGCGGCGCGCTTCATCGGCGCCGCGGATCGACCGCCCAGATCCTCGAGTAACCGTGGAGGAGCAGTCTCCCTCCGTTCCCGGAGACCGGCACGTACCGGCCGTGGGGGAAGCGGAAGATCACCCGCCCCGTGCGCACGTCGACCCCGACGGTGCGGTCACCGAAGCTCGCCGCATACGCGACGCCGTCGACGATCACGGGCGCACCCGAGATCGCTCCGCCGACGCGAGCCCGCCAACGAAGGACGCCGCTGCGGGACACGCAGTAGAGGACGCCGTTGTAGGAGCCGAACACGACGCGACCGCCCCACGTCACCGGCGACGAGTACACGTAGGAGCCCGCCGAGAACCTCCAGAGCCGCCGACCGCGCGTCGAGAGCGCCGTCACCGATCCCCCGGTCGAGGAAGGGACGAAGACCCGACCGTCGGCAACGGGCGCCGTCCCGTACACGCGACCGTTGACGGAGCTCGTCCAGCGGGGTCGACCGGTGCGCGTGCTCAGGGCCATGACCTGCCCGGCGTAGTTGCCGAGATAGGCGGTTCTCCCCGCGAGCGACACGCTCGCCGTGATCTTCGCGCCGGAGCGATAGACCCACCGCACCTTGTTCGTGCGGAGGTTCAGCCCGTAGACGCTGCCGCCGCGTGTTCCGAAATAGTCGATGCCGTAGCGAATGACCGGCGAGGATTCGATTCCGGAGCCGACGCGCCTGCTCCAGAGCAGGCGTCCGGTGCGCCGGTCGAGGACGCGCACGCGTCCGTCGCCCATCCCGTGTGCCACGAGCTTGTCACCCCAGACCGCGAGCGAGGAAGCCATGATCGTCCCTGTCGCGTGCTGCCAGGCGAGGGCGCCGTTTCGCATGGAGAAGGCGCGGATCGTGCCGCGGCCGTTTGCGACGTAGGCGACGCCGTCCGAGACGACCGCGGGAAACTCGATCAGGTCGCCGTGCGCGAGCGACCAGACGATCCGGAACGGCGGGCGGAGGCGAGGACCGCTGTGGACGCCGCTGTGCGTCGGGTCGCCGCCGTACATCGTCCATTGCAGGCGCGGCTGGTAGACGCGGAAGATGAAGCTCCGCTTCCGTCGGAAGTTCACGCGCTGCGTCACGGCCGAAAAGCCGGGTGCCGTCACGCGCACGAGGGCCGGGCGCGGCACGAGCCGGACGGCTGCGATCCCGCTGCGGTTCGCGCGCAACCGCGTATCGCCGATGCGAACCATCGCGCCCGGGACGCGCTTGCGGATGTCCCCGTCGAGCACCACGACCCGCACGCTGGTGGCCTGTGGCCGCTTCGCCGTCGGCGGCGGCGCCGTCGACCGCTGCGGCGGTGCCTCCGAGCGTGTCCCGTCTCGGAGCACGCCGCAGCCGGCAACCGTTCCGGCGACTACTAGGAACGCGAGTGTTGCGATCAGGGCTCGGCGCGGTCCGCGGCGAGTGGAGCTGAGCGGTCGGATGGAGACGCGTCGAGGGTAGCTAGGCCTCCGGAAGGGCCGGTGCCGTCACTGTCCGGAGCTCCGGTGCGGCTCGAGTAAGCGGCGAGGGCAGCGCCCGCGAGGGCGACCGAGCCCCATGTGATCGGGTCCTCGAAGAAGCCGGAGTAGAACAGCGAGTGCACGAAGAGGGTCGTGAAGACCGCAACGAGGCCGAGCCCGACCGCCCGCTCGCGGTTCGTCACCGACAGTAACGCGCGCCCGGCGCTCGCGAGGAACGCGAGGTAGGCGACGATGCCGATCAGGCCCAGCTCGGCCGCGACCGTCAGCGGGGTCGTGTGCGAGTGGTTGCGGCTCGCGGCGAGATTGGGCGCGGCCTCTTCCCGGCTTGCCTTCGGCTGCGCGCCGACGCCGACTCCGACGAGGGGGTGGTTGCGGAAGACCTTCCACGTCACCGACACGAGGCGGGAGCGATCGCTCGTTGACTTGCGCGCGGTGTCGTTCTGCACGTGCACGGCGACCACCGTTGCGGCCGAGACGGCGATCACTGCGGCGACGACGGCGACGACTCGACGCATGCCCGGCGATCCGGTGACGAGCGCCAGGCCGGTCACGACCACGAAGATCGTGACCATGCTGGACTGCGAGTACGAGAACCACAGCGCCGCGAAGATGACGGCGAGCAGCGGAGCCGCGATTGCAAGGCGCACACGCCCGAGCAGGTAGGCACAGACGATCACGGCCGTTCCCAGGCCGAGGTACCGCCCGAACAGGCTCGGGTCCCGGAAGACCGAGCTGACGCGGAAGTACGAGGTGAAGGCGTTGTCGACCTCGAGCGACGGCGCGTAGAAGAGTCGGTGCGTCGCCCGTTGCAGCAGGCCGATCAGCGCAAACGCGGTCGTGAGCCCGACGAGGATGATCCACAGCGTCCGCGGCAGCCAGGCGGGCATCGGCGCTCGCGCGACGACGGCGAAGAGCGCGGCGAACGGGAAGAGGAAGAAGACGAGCTCGATGCTCCCCTGCTTGAGGTCTCTCGACCAGAGGAGTGAGACGCCGGTGAGCGCGATGAACGCTGCGACCGGAGCCGCGAGGAAGAGCGGGATGCCGCGTGGCCCGGAAACGAGCGCAAGCCAGCAGAACGCGAGCACCGCCGCCGCGAGCACGCCGTAGAGCGGCAGAAGCAGGAATGCATGCTGTGTTCCGAGGTCGACGGGAATCCTGAACGGCGCGGCGAGCAGCAGCACGACCGGCGTCAGTGCCGGCCGCCGCACGAGGACGAACGCGAGCCCGACGACGAAGGCACCGACGACGACGAGGCCCGCGACGACGAGCGGCCGCTGCAGCCGGTCGAGATCGGAGCGCGGGATCAACGCGACCGCGAGCAATGCCTCGGCGACGGCGAGCACTGCGAACCCGCCGAGGAGGTGCCAACGACGGTGCGGCAGCAGCACGAGGACCGAGCCGAGCGCGCCCACGACCGCGGCCACCTGAGCCAGGTCTCCGTGAGCCATTGAATCCCAAGCCTAGGTCTCCGTGATAGGAAACGGCGGGTGATCGGCGCCTGGAACCGCGTGCTCGTGCTTGCGCCGCACACCGACGACGGCGAGTTCGGCGCCGGCGGGACTATGGCCCGGCTCGTCGAGGCCGGCGCCGATGTCCGCTACGTCGCGTTCTCGATCGCCACGCGGTCGCTCCCGGACGGGTTTGCGCCTGACACGCTGGCGCGCGAGGTGCGGGAGGCGACGGCCGAGCTCGGCATTCCGCCCGAGAACCTGACGGTTCACGACTTCGACGTCCGCACGTTCCCGGAGCACCGGCAGGACATCCTCGAGCTGCTCGTGGCCCTGTGGGAGGAGTGGCGTCCGGATGCCGTGTTCCAGCCCAGCCTGCACGACATCCACCAGGATCACCAGGTGATCGCCGCCGAGAGCCTGCGCGCGTTCAAGCGCACGACGATCCTCGGCTACGAGATCCCGTGGAACAACTTCGACTTCGCGTACCAGGCTTACGTCTCGCTGCAGGAGGCGCACGTCGATCGTAAGGTCGCGGCGCTGTCCAAGTACGCGTCGCAGCAGCACCGGCGCTACAGCGATCCGGAGTACATCCGCAACGTCGCGCGGACGCACGGAATCAACGTGAACCGCGACTTTGCGGAGGTCTTCGAGGTCTACCGCGTCGTGGCCTGAAAAAAAGCCGCTAGGCACGCGCCGCGCGAACAGGTAAGTTTTAGCCATGCCTAACTCTCGGCTGAGCCGTCGCAAGCTGTTGGCGGGGGCGGCGCCGCTCGTGGCTGTGCCGGCCCTGTCGAAACTGGCACTCGACGGCGATGCCGAGGCGGCGGATCACACGGGGCACACCGGTCACGAGTCGCACGGGATGTCCCACGCAGCGATGCTCGGCGAAGACGCGCCGGCAGTCGGCGGCCCACGCGATCTCGACGCGCTGCTCTATCCCCCGCCCCGGCAGGCGCACCGGCCCGGACGAGTGCGCGAGTACCAGCTCGTTGCGGCCGACCATGACGTCGAGGTTGCACCGGGGATCCAGTTCGCGGCCTGGTCCTATAACGGCACGGTCCCGGGTCCGGTGATCCGCGCGACGGAAGACGATCTGCTGCACGTCCGGTTCGCGAACGCCGGGACGCATGCGCACACGATCCACTTCCACGGCATTCACCCGGCGGGAATGGACGGCGTTTTCGAGATCGTCGATCCCGGCGCGACGTTCACATACGAGTTTCCGGCCCGGCCGGCCGGGATGCACCTCTACCACTGCCACTCGACGCCGCTCAAGAAGCACATCCACAAGGGCCTCTACGGCGCGTTCATCATCGACCCAGCTAAGCCGCGTAAGCCGGCTCAGGAGCTCGTGATGGTGATGAACGGCTTCGACACCGACGGCGACGGCGACAACAACTTCTACACCGTCAACGGGCGGACGTTCTTCTACGCGCGGTACCCGATTCGCGTGCGGCGGTCGCAGACCGTGCGTATCTACCTCGCCAATCTCACCGAGTTCGACCTGATCAACTCGTTCCACCTGCACGGCGACTTCTTCCGCTACTACCCGACAGGCTCGGGCGACGCGTTCGAGTACACGGACACGGTCATGCTCTGCCAGGGACAGCGCGGGATCATCGAGATCGACTTCGCAAATACCGGGCGGTTCATGTTCCACGCACACCAGTCGGAGTTCACGGAGCTCGGCTGGATGGGCTTCTTCGAGGTGGTGGAGTAGTGGAAGCCGGCGCGTCTTCCGCGCGAGGCGAGGGCTTCTGGCGGGCTTGGGCGGTCTTGCCCGTGCTGTTGCTCGCGGTCGTCGTCGGCGTCTTCGTCACGAGCGGCGGGTCGCTCGTCGATCTGATCGGCCGCAATCCGCCTCCGGCCGATGAGTTCGACGTGCGTCGGGTCGAGTTCAAGCCGGGCGAGATCCGAATACGTGTGACGAACCCGCAGCGGGACGACCTCACGATTGCGTCGGTCGCCGTCGACGATGCGATCGTGCCGTACTCCGTCGACGGGGATCGCACGCTCGGGCGCCTGCGGTCCGCGACGATCGTCGTGCCGTACGCGTGGGTCGAGGACGAGCCGATCACCGTCGGTGTGACGAGCTCGACGGGGATCGAGACGACTGAGGAGATCGCGGCCGCGGTCGAGACGCCCGATCCGAGTGCGAAGGGATTCCTCGGCTACGGCGTGATCGGGTTTCTCGTCGGCGTCGTGCCCGTGGCCCTCGGGCTGCTGTGGCTTCCCTCTCTGCGGCGCGCGGATCCTCGGTGGCTCGCCGCGTTCATGGCTCTCACCGCCGGCCTTTTGACTTTTCTCGGCATCGAGGCTCTCGGGGAGGCGTTTGAACGCCAGGCCGCGCTGCCGGAGCCGCTGGCCGGGACGGGGCTCGTGCTGCTCGGCGTCGCGCTGAGCTACCTCACGATGATCTTCCTCGGCACGCGCCTCGGCCGAGGAGAGGGGAGCGCG
>JBKPDB010000013.1:0-3783 GCA_046727655.1 Actinomycetota bacterium | reverse complement strand
CATGCAGTACGTGCAACGGAAGTTGCACTTGTCCGTCACGGAGACGCGCACCGATTTGATCTCGCGCGCCCACGAATCGCGCAGCGGCTCCACGGTCGCACCATAGCCGACGACGTCGTTCGAGATCCGCCCGCATCGCGGACATGATGATCTTGAACGAAGCTTCTGGCGGCGGGCCGTTGCGGCCGACGCAGGCGCAGCCCGCATCGGCGGCGATGGTCGCGTGCACGGCGGTTGCGGGGACAATCGCGCGGTGCCGCTCCTCGCTCTGGTCGTCGTCACCGCGGTCTGGGGCATCACGTTCGTCCAGGTCAAGGACGCCGTCGAGCTCTACCCGCTGTTCGCGTTCCTCGCCGTGCGGTTCGCGATCGCCGCCCTCACGCTGGCGGTGCCGGCGGCGCGGCGAGTGCGGACGCTGACACGGACGGGCGCCGGCGCGGGCGCGCTGCTGGGGCTCCTGCTCGCGACGGGCTACGCGCTGCAAACGGCAGGTCTCGAGCGTACGACGGTCTCGAGCACCGGCTTCATCACCGGGCTGTACGTCGTCCTCACGCCGCTGATTGCCGTCGTTCTGCTGCGGTCGTCGATCGGAGGCGCCGCCTGGGCGGGTGTCGCGCTTTCCGTCGTGGGTCTCGCGATGCTCTCCGGAATCCATGCCGGCTCCGTAACCGGCGATCTCCTCGTCCTGGGCGGCGCTGCGGTGTACTCGCTGCAGATCGTCCTGATGGAGCGCTTCGCGCCGAGGTTCGACGCGCTCGCGTTCACGCTCGTGGAGATGGCCGCGGCGTTCGCCGGCCTTCTCGTCGTGGCCCTCGTGCTCGGTGATCTCGGCGTGCCGCACGGCTGGACCGTCTGGGGTGCGCTGCTCGTCACGGGAGTGTTTGCGAGCGCCCTCGCCTTCCTCGTACAGACATGGGCTCAGCGCCGAACGTCGGCCACGAGAACGGCCCTGGCGTTCACGCTCGAGCCGGCGTGGGCAGCGCTCTTCGGCTACACGATCGCGGGAGATCGTCTCGGCGCGCTCGGTTGGGCCGGCTGCGCGGTGATCATGGCCGGCATCGTGCTCGCCGAGCCGTCGGCTGCGGCCGCACTCAAGGAAGCGCTAGGACGTACGCGTAGGCAGCTTCGTTGAACGTGCCTCCACGCGGCGCGCGCGCCTGCACGTGGACGCTGACCGCGCGCTTGCCGCTGAACACCGTCCCGGTGTAGTCGCCGACCATCCGGCCGCTGTTCGTTTGCGCGATCCACGTGAGTCGCATCGTCCGCGGGTTGATCTTTCGCGGTCTCGTCCAGCGCGAGCCCGCCGTTCGGGACGTGGCGATGAAGACGTCGAGGAGACAGTTGGCCTCGGTGCAGTCGGCGTTGTTCAGCCTGTAGTAGGTGAGGGCGAGCCGCGCACGTGCGCCGCGGGACGCCGGGTCGACTACGAGATCGGGGATCGTGAACTCGCGTGTGCCGAGCGGCCCGAGCGGCACGCGCCGCGGACGCGTCCAGCGGCCCGGCGCCGTTGAGCGCGACCAGACGATGTCGTCCGCGCGGCAATTCGCGCGGAAGCGGCAATCGGGCCAGGCCGCGTAGACCGCGCCCTCCGCATCGACGGTCGCCGTGGGCAGGCTGAAGCCGCGGAGGCGCGTGCGCGTCGCAGGCCGCCGGTGGAAGGTCAGCGCCGCGATCCGCTCGCGCGGTGCGAACGTCGCACCGCCGTCGGTCGAGCGCACGGCCTGGACGACGCCGTCCTCGAAGAAGACGATCACCAGCTCGCCGTTCGGACGCACGACCGGCTGGACTCCGGGCGAGACGCTGTTGGCGTCGACCGGAAGGAGGACGGGTTGCGACCACGTCACTCCGCCGTCAGCGGTGCTCTGGACGGCGATGTTGCCGCCTTCCTGGCGCGGGGCATCGTGAGCGAGGTCGGTGTACGCGAGGTAGCAGCGCCCGAGGAACGGGCTTCTGGCCCGGTTGTCGCAAGTGATCCACTCCTTGTCGACCGCAGTCCCTTCGCCGCCTCGCTCGGGTGGGTACGAGATCGCCGTCGCCGGGGCGTCCCAGGTGAGGCCGTCCGCCGAGCCGTTGACGAACAACGCACTCTCGTCGTCCGTGTTCACGAGACTGGCAATCAGCCAGCGCCCATGCCGCGCGTCCCAGGCGACCGTGGGATCGCTGGCGGCGCTCGACGCCCCCGGAGGGGAGGTCGCCTGCGTGATCCCGGGTAGGAGCCCGGACCGCCACGTCCGCCCTCCATCGCCGGAGGTCGCGAATCCGATCGCGCCGGCGCTGCCGCCGAAGTAGCGGCCGACCTGGAACGTCGCGACGACTCGGGAACCGACGGCTACGGCGTCGGGTTCCACGATCGTCGCGTGCTGTGCGCCACCCTCGGTGGTGGTCGCGTCGCTCGCGATCCGCACGAGCCGAGGAGGAGCCACGGGTGCGGCCGCAGCGGGAAATGCCCCCAGAAGAAGAAGCCCGCCGACCACTGCCGCGACAGGCTTGATACCATCAGGCTTAGATTTTCTCAGTAAACCCACGAGGAAAGGCGAAACAGGTATGGCAAAGACTATCGGCATCGATCTCGGCACGACCAACAGCGCGATGGCCGTGCTCGAGGGCGGCGAGCCGTCGGTCATTCCGAATGCGGAGGGCGGGCGCACGACGCCGTCGGTCGTCGCGTTCACGAAGGACGGACAGCGGCTCGTCGGCGCGCCGGCACGGCGCCAGCAGGTGACGAATCCCGAGAACACGATCTTCTCGATCAAGCGCTTCATGGGCCGCAAGTGGGACGAGGTCTCGGAAGAGATGACGATCGTCCCGTACGAGGTCCTGAAGGGCCCGAACGGGGACGCGCGCGTGAAAGCGGGTGGCAAGGAGTACGCCCCGCCCGAGATCAGCGCGATGACCCTCCAGAAGCTGAAGGCGGACGCCGAGGCGTACCTCGGCGAGCCGGTGATCGATGCGGTGATCACCGTCCCGGCCTACTTCAACAACGCCCAGCGTGAGGCGACGAAGGATGCGGGCCGCATCGCCGGCCTCAACGTCGTCCGGATCATCAACGAGCCGACGGCGGCCTCGCTCGCGTACGGCCTCGACAAGGAAGGCGTGGATCAGACCATCCTCGTCTTCGACCTCGGCGGCGGCACGTTCGACGTGTCGATCCTCGAGCTCGGCGAGGGCGTCTTCGAGGTGAAGGCGACGAACGGCGACAACCACCTCGGCGGCGACAACTTCGACAAGGCGATCGTCGACTGGATGGTCTCGGAGTTCAAGCGCGACCAGGGGATCGACCTCGCGGCCGACCGCATGGCGCTCCAGCGCCTCTACGAGGCGGCTGAGAAGGCGAAGATCGAGCTGTCGTCCACGATGACGACGCAGATCAACCTGCCGTTCATCACGGCGACGCAGGAGGGCCCGAAGCATCTCGACCTCCAGCTCACCCGCGCGAAGCTGAACGAGCTGACCGCGGACCTGCTGGGGCGCACCGTCGGTCCGACTGAGCAGTGCGTGAAGGACGCGGGAATCGACAAGTCCAAGATCGACCACGTCGTTCTCGTCGGCGGCATGACGCGGATGCCTGCCGTCGTCGAGAAGGTCAAGGAACTGATCGGCAAGGAGCCGCACAAGGGCGTCAACCCGGACGAGGTCGTCGCTGTCGGCGCCGCGATCCAGGCCGGCGTGCTGAAGGGCGAGGTGAAGGACATCCTCCTCCTCGACGTCACGCCTCTCTCGCTCGGAATCGAGACGAAGGGCGGTGTCTTCACGAGGCTGATCGAGCGCAACACGACGATCCCG
>JBKPDB010000012.1:0-24708 GCA_046727655.1 Actinomycetota bacterium | reverse complement strand
CGAGCGGTACGCGGAGCACAACCGCCTCGAACGCGGAGCAGGCTTCGTGTTCGCCGGGCCCGAACGCGTTGCGTTGTTCCGTCGTTACGTCGGCGGGCCGGGTCGGCGCGTCTTGGATCTCGGCTGTCGCGACGGCGCGCTGACTCGCGCGTACGCAGCGGGAAATGACCTCGTCGGCGTCGACGCGGACCGCGATGCGCTCGCCGCAGCATCCGAGCTCGGCATCGAGACCCACTGGGCCGACCTCGACGAGCCGCTCCCGTTCGAGGACGCGAGCTTTGACGTCGTCGTAGCCGGAGAGTTGCTCGAGCATCTCCGCGATCCGCGACGACTCGTTGGTGAGGCGCGACGCGTGTTGAGACCCGGCGGCACGTTTGTCGCGTCGGTCCCGAACGCATACCGGGTGAAGAACCGCCTCCGCTTTCTCGCGGGTCGCAAGCCCGAGGACGACCCGACGCACCTGCAGATGTTCTCCGCCGACGACGTGCGGGCTCTGCTTGCCGGCTTCGACGACCCGCAGCTCCATTTCATCGCCGGCCGGCTCGTGCCACTTCACGCACGGCTGTTCGCGAACGACATCGTCTTCTCCGGCCGCAAGCCGCGTTGAAGATCGTCCAGGTCGAGGGCGGTTCGCTTCATCCCGAGGAAGGTGAGCCCGGTTCGGAGTGCTGCGTAGCGGCGCCGGTCGAGCAGGTCCGTGTCGTGGAAGTAGGCGTGCACGATCTGGCGGCGGAACGGGCCTAGCAGGCCGCGCGCGAGCATCCCGACGGAGTGCGTGGTCGGCAGCTCGAGCAGGCGCCGCCCACTGGGGAGCTCGAGCCACGTCGGCTCGTGCAGCTCCACGTGCGGAGCATCGGGCGGGAGATAGTCGGGACGGAACGCCGTTGCCGTGCAGTCCGTGTAGCCGGCGTCGGCGACCGCCTCCGCGACGTCCGCGTCCAGGTACCAGCCGCCGCCGCAGAAGAACCGTGCGTCGAGGCCGGTGGCGCGGAGCCACTCTGCCTGCTCGCGGACGAGCGCCGCGGGATCGCCTCCCGTAGGACGTGCATGGTCGGCCGCAGTCCAGTGTGTGTGCAGGCCGAACGGGCCGTGTTGCTCCGCCTCGCGCGCACGCTCGAGCCAGACCTCCTCGTCCTCCCCGGCGGCGGGCGGACGCATCAGGGCCGCGATTGCGAACCTCCCGGGACGGCGGCGCTGCAGCGCGGCGAAGCGGCGCCACACCACGTCGTCGAGCGGCCGCTCCACATGGCAGGAGACGACGGCGTACCGCCCGTGCAGTATGTCGCCCGTGTGCGGCATCGCCGGACTCTATTCAGCTGACGGTGTTCCGAATCCACAGCTCGTGGATGCAATGCGCGCCGCGATCGTTCACCGCGGGCCTGATGAAGGCTCGACGGATGCGTTCGGGCCGTGCGTGCTTGGACACCAGCGGCTACGTGTGATCGACCTCGAGACCGGCTACCAGCCGGTGACGAACGAAACGGGGGACGTCGTCGCGGTTTTCAACGGCGAGGCATACAACTTCGGCGCTCTGCGTGACGAGCTCGCGGGCCACGAGATCCGCGGCACCGGCGACACGCCCGTCCTGCCGCACCTCTACGAGAAGAGCGGCCCGGCCTTCGTCGAGCAGCTGCACGGGATGTTCGTGCTCGCGCTGTGGGACTCGGCGCGCGAGCGGCTCGTGCTCGCCCGTGACCGGCTGGGGAAGAAGCCGCTGCTGTGGACGCGGCTGCCCGACGGGACGCTCGCGTTCGCATCGGAGCTGAAGGCTCTGTTGCGATTGCCGGGCGTCTCGCGCGACGTCGACCTCGAGGCGATCGACGCGTATCTCGCGCTGCAGTACGTCCCAGGTGATCAAACGGCCCTCCGCAGCGTTCACAAGTTGCCGCCGGGCCACGTACTCGTGGCGGAGAGAGGTGGCGTGAGGGTCGAGCGGTACTGGCGCCCGGAGCCCGCAGAGCCGAGCACGAGCGACGACGAGTGGCTCGAGCGTGTGCGCGCGACGGTCGCCGAGGCCGTGCGCAAGCGTCTCGTCGCGGACGTTCCGCTCGGCGCGCTGCTGTCCGGCGGTATCGACTCGAGCATCGTCGTCGCGCTGATGGCGCAGGCGTCGTCGCAGCCGGTGCGGACGTTCACCGTTGGCTTCTCGGACGAGCGCTACGACGAGCGTGCGTATGCGCGGGCGGTCGCGGAGCGCTACGGCACGGTGCACGAGGAGCTCGAGCTCGAGGAGGACATCGCGGCGACGCTGCCGCGGCTGGCCGCTGCGTACGACGAGCCACTCGGGGACGAGGCCGCTTTCCCGACATTCCTGATCGCCGAGCAGGCACGACGCCACGTGACCGTCGCGCTCGGCGGCGACGGCGGCGACGAGGCCTTCGCCGGGTACGAGCGGTACATCGCGCACAGGCTGGCCGGACGTGTTCCCGGTGTCGTCGCGCGGGCCGGCGCCGGCGCGGTGCGTGTCCTGCCAGGCGCGCGAGGCGAGCCGCGTTCGCCGCTGTTCCGCGCAGCGCGGCTTCTCGACGCCGCAGCTGCGCCGGCGTCCGACCGGTACACGAGGCTGATGGAGGTCTTCCCGTTGGAGCTGCGCCGAGAGCTCTGGGCTGAACCGGGCGCGGCGAGGGAGGTGAGGCTCGATCCGCTGGGCCCGGGGATCACCGGCCTGCAGCTCCTCGACATCGACACCTACCTCCCGGGAGATCTGCTCTTGAAGGCCGACATCGCGTCGATGGCGCACTCGCTCGAGCTGCGCTCGCCGTTCCTCGACCACGAGGTAGTGACGCTCGGCCTCGCGCTGCCGGACTCGCTGAAGACGAGCGGACGCGAGGGGAAGGTCGCGCTCCGGCGCGCGTTCGCGGGTGACCTCCCGCCCGAGGTCGCCGCGCGCGGGAAGGCCGGCTTCGGCGTTCCGCTGGGCCGCTGGTTCCGGGAGGACCTGCGCCAGGTCGCGGACGACCTCCTTACGACCAACCGTGGATGGTTCCGACAAGAGACGGTGCAGCGGCTGCTGTCGGATCATCGGTCCGGCCGGGCGGACCACGGCCACCGCCTCTGGTGCCTGCTCATGCTCGAGCTCTGGGTCCGCGAACACGTCGAGGCTCCGGTTCTCGTAGCGGCGTGAGGCGCCTGCACCTCTGGGCGATCGCGGCAGCCGCGATCGTGCCGCGACTCGTCGTGCTCGTCCACGAGCGGAACGACCTCCTCACCGGGTTCACGGACAAGAGCGACGACTTCGCGCAGACGTTCGTCCACAGCGGGACGTTCGGGTTCATCCCGGGCGAGCCGTCCGCGTACACGCAGCCGCTGTACGGGTTCTTCCTCGTCCCGATCTACTGGATCTTCGGACGTGAATGGTGGTCGGTCGGCATCGCGCAGATCGGCGTCGCGACGGCGACCGCGTTCCTCGTGTACGCGATCGGAGCCGACGTGATGTCTCGGCGGGCGGGCACACTCGCGGCGGTTGCGGCGACGTTCAACCCGTACCTCGTCTGGCACGACGTCCATCTGAACCGCGAGATCCTCGACCAGCTCCTCGCTGCGGGGCTGGTGCTCACGACGCTGCTCGCGGCGGAGCGCCGCTCGGTGGCGTGGGCGGCGGTCGCGGGGGCGATCGGAGGGCTCGCGGTGCTCGGCAACGTTCGGCTGGCGCTGGTGCCGGTCGTCGTCGCCGTGTATCTGCTGGTGCGGAGCGGCTGGAGCTGGGCACCGGTCGCGGTGGTCGCGGCGGCGGCGGTGGCGGTGTCGCCGTGGGTCGTTCGCAATCGCGTCCAGATCGGTTGCTTCGCGCTGACGACGGACGGGCGGGCTTTGTGGAAGGCGAACAACGCGCAGACATACGGCGTCCTTGCTTCCGGAGGGTGGATCGACGACGTACGCGACCCGCCTGGTCATCCGTTTCCGAATCCGGAGGAGGCGCGTGACATCTACCGGCAGAGCGGCCGGAAGATTCACGTCGACGAGTGTGCGAACGAGTCGTACTACCAGCACAAGGCGTGGGTGTTCGTGCGTGACCATCCCGGCGAGAAGGCGAAGCTCGCGGGACAGGCGGTCCGGATGGAGTGGGATCCGCGGACGACGGCGTCGGCGACGGATTCTGGGAAGGGCTTCCTCCGCACCTGGGCGGAGCCCCTCTACATGTCGGTCTTGTTCGCGCTCGGGCTGGTGGGCGTGTTCGTCGCGCCGCGGCCGTTCGTCGCTCTGGCGCTGGTCGTGCTCGCCTATCAGACCCTCGCGGCGATGATGTTCGTCGGGGCGACGCGGTATCGCGTTTCGACGGACTTCCTCGTGGCGCTGCTGGCGGCGGGCGCGGTCGACTGGGCGCTGGCGCGGCGCGGGCGCCGCAGGGCGTGAAGGTCCTCCACGTCCACCGGATCGGGGGCATCGGCGGCTCCGAGCGGCATCTCCTGACGTTGTTGCCGGCGCTCGTGGAGCGCGGCGTCGACGTGCGGTTCCTCGGGCTCGACGACACGTCGCGTGCGCCCGATCCGTTCTACGAGGCGCTGTCGGTGCCGTTCGAGCGGATGGCGGCGCCGCATGACTTGGATCCCAGGCTGGCCGTACGTGTGCGGCGTGCCACGTGCGAGGCGGATCTCGTGCATACGCATCTCGTGCATGCCGATGTGTACGGCGCACTCGGTGCACGTGTACTGGTGTCGACGAAACACAACGACGATCCCTTTCGGACGGGTCCGTTCCGGTACGTCGAGCGTGCGCTGACGCGCCGTGCCTCGAGGATCATCGCGATCACGAACGCGCTCGCGCGGTTTCAGGTCGAGCGTGTCGGGCTGCCGCGGGAGAAGGTGGAGGTGATCCACTACGGGCTCGACGAGCTGCCCGGGCCGTGGGGGACGAACCCGGCGGACGACGTGACGGGGGATGCGCGAGTACTGCTGGCGGTGTGCAGGCTCGAGCCGCAGAAGGGGATCGACGTCGCGATCCGAGCGCTGCCGGAGGTCGTCGCGCGTCACCCGGACGCGCGGCTCGTCGTCCTCGGGGAGGGGCCGCAGCGTGCGGACCTCAAGGAGCTGGCGCGGTCGCTCGGAGCGCCGGTTCATCTTCTGGGACGAGTGCCGGACGTCGCAGCGTGGCTCCGGCGCGCGGAGCTCCTCGTCCACCCGGTCCGTTGGGAAGGCTTCGGCCTGGCGCTGCTGGAGGCGATGCTGGCGTCCCTTCCCGTCGTCGCGACGCGGGTGAGCTCGATCCCGGAAATCGTCGTGGACGGCGAGACGGGGCTCCTCGTGGCCCCCGACGACACGGCCGCGTTGGCGGCGGCGCTGAACCGAGTACTCGACGATCCCGACGGCTACGGCGCCGCGGGCGAGGCCCGCGCGCGACAGGAGTTCAGCGTCGCACACATGGCCGATCGGACGCTGGCGGTGTACGAATCCGTCCTCTAGGACACCGCGCCGAGCGGCCGTCCAACCCGCCTTGCTCCATGCGTGTGGACAAAACGTGACACTCTCGACGCAGAAACCGTGTCACTTTGCAAGACCGTTTCGCTTTTGGCGCTGTTGCGTTGCGCGACGTTCAGCGATGGCCGTTTAGGGCTGCTTCGTACAGCAGCTCCGTGCGCTCCGTGCACCGGGCTTGCAGGAAATGCTCCAGCGCTCGGCGGCGGCCTGCTTCGCCCATTTGCGCCGCGGCGTCCAGATCGCCGGCGAGCTCGACGATCGCCTGGGCCAGCGGCTCCGACACGCCCGGCGGCACGAGGAGGCCCGTTACACCGTCGTCGACCAGCTCGCCGAGCCCGCCGATCTCCGCAGCGATCACCGGCCTCGCGCGCTCCATTGCCTCCAGCGCGACCATGCCAAAGCCTTCGCCCATCGACGGGACCACCACGATCGCGACATCCTCGATCGCGCGCTGGATCGGCGCGACATAACCGAGGAAACGCACCGCGTCCTCGATCTCGAGCTCCTTCGTCAGCGCCCGCAGGGCTGGCTCCAGCGGTCCCCGGCCCGCGATGTCAAGCCGCAGCGACGGCACCGCGCGCCGCGCCCGCGCAAACGCACGCAGCAGCACGATGTGACCCTTGATCGGAATCAGCCGCCCCACGCACAGCAGTCGCGCATCCTCGCCGCGATACGGCCGCGGGAGACCGTCCGGCTCGATCCCGTAATGCACGATCTCGAAGCTCGAGCCGTCGAACCCCTCGACCTCCTCGAGATACCGCGCCAGCCCACGCGAGATGGCGATGTGCGTGTGCGCGAGCGACGCGATCGCACGGTCGCCGAGCGCAAAGCCCGGGTTCTCCCGGAACTCGTTGAACCCGTGCTTCGTCGACACGCGCACCGGTACACGCGCGAACGTGCCCGCGAGCTGCCCGTAGACGTCGGCGTGCACGAGATGCGTGTGCAGGATGCGCGGCCGCTGCCGACCGAGATACGCCGTCAGCCGGAGGAAAGCGATGGGGTCGACGTCCGCAGCCAGCGGGATCGAATCGAGCGGAATCCCGCGCGCGGTCAGCTCGCGCGCGAAGTCCCACGCGCCCGGCTCGTGCTCGTGCAGCATCAGGAACCGGACGTCCCAGCCGCGCTCCTTCAACCGCGGCAGCAGCGACAGCAGGTGCGCCTCCGATCCGGAGATGCCCGCGACCTTCTGCAAGTGCAGGACGGTCCCCGTGCCCTTCACGCCGCTGCGAGCACCCCTTCGGCCCACGTCTCCACCGAATGCCGCTCCGCGACGCGCTCGCGCAACGTGCGGCCGATCTCCGCCCGCTCCGCGGCAGCCAGCGACCCGAACCAACGCAACCGCTCCGCAAGGCTTGCCGGCGACTCGCGCTCGAACGACAACGGATACCCCGCGAACAACTCGTCGAACACCGGGTTCGACGCGAGCACCGGCAAGCATGCCGCCGCCGCCTCGTACACCACCTTGTCCGGCGCGCCCGCCTCCATGTTGTTCACGAGCACATCCGCCTCGGCAAGCAGCCGGGGCACCTCCGCGCGTGGCACCACGTCCCGCAGCGGAATCCCGAACCGTTCGAGCTCGCGCCTGTGCCGCTGCTCGAGATCGCTGAGCGCCGCGCCGCGCACATCGAGCTCCATCCCCTCCACCTGCTGAGCGGCTCGCAGGATCGTCTCGAGGCCCTTCGCCGGCGAATAGCGCCCCAGGACGAGGGCGCGTACGCCGCTCCGTTCGCCGCGGTCGGTACAGAAAAACTCGCTCACATCGATACCGTGCCCAATCGGCCGGACCTTCGCGGACTCGACCGGGAACGAGCGCCGGTCGACGCTGACGATCGCCGTCGCGAGCTTCTCCGCGGCCCGCAGCTGGGCGGATGCCTTCCAGTGCGTGTACCAGAGCAACAACGGGATCCGACGCGGCCGCACCAACGGAGCGGCGAGCAGGACGTAGACCGGGATCATGTGCGCCACGACCGCGTCCGCCGGCAGCGACCGCTGGAGCTCCCGCTCGAACCGCCAGCCGCGTCCGACCTGCGACGACGCGCCGAAGCTACGCACGTCGACGTTCGCCGGCATGCCGTCGCCGTCCCCCGACTGCGCCAGCACCACGACCTCGTCCACGCGCTCGGCCAGCGCACGGATCTTCGGGATCGTCGCCGCGAGCACCGGATGCTGCGGATCGACGCTCTGCGTGAGGAAGACGAGCCGACGCACAGCGCCCTAGAAGAAGTCCGTATCGCCCAACGTGAACCGCCACGCGCGCGGGTCGCGGTCGAGCTCGCCCGCCAACGGCTTCCCCATGAAGTCCAGGGTCATCGGCGTCGGCACGAATCCGCATGACAGGTACGCGGCCGTTTGGCCCGCACCCGGCAACGCGAAGAGCGCCCGCGTCCCCGGTTTCACCCCCGCAACGCACGTCCGCAGCAACGGCCCCACCGGCCCGACGAGATCGGCGACGAGCGCAATGGCGTGGCCCTTGTGACGCTTGTGTCCGAGCACGGCGTACCCGTCGTCGACGCCGTAGGCGACGTAGTCGCGCGGCGAGTCGAGATAGCGCCAGTTCAGATACTCGGCGTCACGCACGATGTGGTTCGGCCAAGCCGCCGCCGCATCCCCCTCGAACGCAAAACGCTCCACCCGCGACACGCCGCCATGCCGCAGCGACACGCGCGGCAGCGGCCGCGCCCACACCCGCAGCTTCCCCACAGAAGACCAACCGAGCGGTCCGAGGAACAACGGCGCCGTCGGCGCCGAGGCGAACGCCAAGACGACCGACGCGCCGCGCGCCTTCGCCTCCTCCTCGTGCTTCCGCTCCAACCCGACGAAGACGCCCCGCCCACGCGCGGCAGGATCCGTCGTCGCATGCACGGAGAACGTCGCGAGCCGCTCCTCCCCGCCGAGCACCATCCGATACAGCGAATGCGCCGCGACACCGACCACGCGCCCGTTGTCACGCGCAACCGACATCAACGACCCAGCCGGATTCCGCGAGAACCACCAGTCGAACTCCTCCCCGCTCAGCGCCGACTCGCCCCAAGCACCCCGCAGGAGCCGCAGGTAGTCGTCCCGCTGCGCCGGCTCGTACGCCGCCAGCTCGTAGCCGGACACCGCTACTTCGTCGACGTGCCGAGCGCCGCGTTGAAGAGCCGCCGCGCGTGCGTGCCGCTGACGGTGTCCTTCAGCGAGATGAGGTCGCAGGCGCCGGCGAGCACGAGCTCGAACGTCCGCGGCGGATACGGCTCGATGTTGTAGCGGCGGAGCTGTAGCGGATCCGTGGCCCCAGAGTTCGCGCCCGACACCGCCGTGAACGCGACGTCGTACCCCGCCTGCCGCACGAGCGACAGATGCACTGGTTTGTAATGCGCCTCCGAGCCCTTCACGTACGAGAACGCCCGCACGGGACGCCCGAGCCGCTCCTCCAGGCGCAGCTTCGACAACGTGATCTCGCGCGCCGCCTCGTCGACCTCCAGGTCCGCGAGGGGCCGGTGCGAGATGCCGTGCGACTCGATGCGGATCCCCTCGCGCTCGAGATCTGCGAGCTCCTCCCAGTCGACGGTCGGATTGAGCAGACCTTCCGCCGCAAGGCCTTCGTCGTGCGGGAGCGGATGATTGTCATCGAGGTAGCCGATCGGGACGAACAGCACTGCGGGATAGCCATGCTTGCGGAGCACCGCCGCCGCGTTGTCGAGGTTGTCGTGATAACCGTCGTCGAAGGTGATCAGCACCGCCTTCGGCGGCAGCGCCGTACCGTCGACGTAGTGGCTCAGCACATCGTCCAGGCCGACGACGGTGTAGCTGAGCTCCTTCAGCTGGCTCATCTGCTCGTCGAAGAGCGATACCGGCATCGTCAGGGGGTTGCCCTGGACGTCGTTGACCTTGTGGTACATCAGCACGCGCAGGCTGCGGTCGCCGTTGCCGCTCGCGCCGATCGCGACCGCTGTCTCGCCGATTCCGCGGTAGACGGAGTTCTTCAGAACCTGCTTGACACGCGACGCATCCACGGCGGCCTAGCTTAGACCCGCCGTGCGCTCTACCAGGATGCGGAGCCGGCCGGCGAATTCCTCCGGCGAGACGCTCCAGAGCCCCGCGCTCCCCTGCGCCGCGCTGCTCAGACGCTCGGCCAGCGCGGAATCGCCGAGCACGCGCACGAGCGCATCGACAAGAGCCTCAACGTCGCCCGGGTCCACGAGCAGCCCGTTCACGCCGTCCTGAACGAGATCCGGGATCCCTCCCACACGCGTGCCGACGACGGGACGCGCGCGGCAGAACGCCTCCACGATCACGCGGCCCATGCCCTCCGAGCGCGACGGGAGCACGAGAACGGTCGACTCGTCCAGCGCCCTCGAGATCTCCGGCTGCGCGAGGCGCGGCTCCCACACGACACTCCCGCCCGACTCGGCGACGAGCCGCTCCACGACCGGCCGCAGCATTCCCGAGCCGACGAGCCGCAGCCGCGCCTCCGGAAGACGCTCCGCCACGCGCGGCCACGCCTCCACGAGCCCGTCGACGTTCTTGTAGCGCTCGAGGACGCCGACGAACAGCGCCTGCGGCTCTTCCGGCAGCGGCCGCGGCGGCTCCTGCAGGAACGAGTCGAAGTCCATGTACGCGGGAAACTCGTCCGCGGGCTCGAGGCCGAGCTCGCGTACGATCCCGGTCGTGTAGCCCGTCACGGTCCGGATCGCGTCCGCGTTCCGTAGCCCCGCAACCGCCACGCGATCGGCGACCGGGTTGAGCAGCCCGCGCAGACGCGACCCGTACAGGCGCGTCGGCGCATGCCAGTCCCCGTGCAGGTCGGCGATCACGGCCGTGTCGACACGAGCCAGCTTCCGCGCGGACAGCGCGGCCGCGGTCTCATGGGCTCCCTGTGCGAGCACGGCGTGCGGGTGGAACTCGCGCAGCTCGCGCGCGATCCGCGCCGGCAGGGCAGCGAAGAACGCCGGTCCTGCGAGCGCCGGGGGCTCGCGCGTGAGACGAAATCTGCCGTTCCGGCCATCCCCAGCCGCGAGCACCCGGAAGTCGAGCTCCTCGCCGATCGCATCCCACTTCCGCTCGAGACTCGGGGCAAGCGGCAGCTCGACTCGCCGCGACACGAACAGGACGCGGGGCTTCACGCGCGCGCGACTCGCTCCAACGTCGCCTCGAGCTCTCCGAAGACACGGTTCGGCGCGTACTCCGCCACTGACCGGGCCGCAGCGCCGCGCAGCCGCTCGCGCAGCGCGGCGTCGGCGAAGTAGCGCCGCAGGGCGTCTGCGAGCGCCGCCGTGTCCCCGGCCGGCACGAGCAGGCCGTTGACGCCGTCGCGCACGATCTCGGAGATTCCGCCCGCCTCCATGGCGACGACGGGCGTCCCGACCGCGAGCGCCTCGACGACCGTGTGCGGGAAGTTCTCCCAGCTAGAGGAGAGGACAGTGGCATCCGCAGCCGCGAAGAGCTCGACGACCCGACGACGCGGCTGGCCTCCGAGGAACACCACCCGGTCTGCGATGCCGAGCTCGCGTGCACGCTGCTCGAGCCACGGCCGGTCCGGCCCCTCCCCGGCGATCAGCAGCCGCAGGCCGCCGACACCGGCAATCGCCTCCAACGCACGCTCCAGTGACTTCTGCGCCGTCAAGCGCCCGGCGAACGCAACCGTCGCACCGTTCAGGTCGAGCTCGCGGCGGAGGACGTCCCGAGGCTGCAGCCCGCGAACCTCCGGCGTCGGATTCGGCAACACGCTGACCCGGTCGTGTGGGACGCCCCACCACAACACGAGGTCACGCAGATACGCGCTGGGGCAGAAGACATGAGCCGCGTGACGCAGCTCGAAGTCGCGAGCGCGCCGTAATAGCGCCGCAGCGGGACCGCCTCCGCCCGCCTGGAACTCCTCGACGTCACCCTCGACGAGGCCGCGTCGGCGCGAGCGCTCGAACGCCGGGTCGGCCGTCAGCTTAAGGACGTAGGGACGCCGCGCAGCGAGCGCCCCGGCGCTGCTCCGCCCGAACATGCCGGTCGTGTAGACGACGTCGGCGCGACGAGCCCGATCGCGTACCAACCAGGCAGTGCGCACGTGGATGGCGCCCTTCGGAACGGAACGCGGAACCCAGTGCACGCGATACGCCTCGGCCCCCGGCTTCGCAGCTGCGGTCGTGACGACCTCGACCGAATGGCCGCGGCCGACGAGGAAGTCCGCCACGGCCGGCGCGTGACTTGCCGGGCCGCCGACATCGGGCGGCCAGATGCCCGAGACGACCAGCACCCTCATGGCAGCGCAGCCTCCAGCGGCTGCGCAGGGGTCGACGGGGCAGGCTCGCGGCGGATGCGTAGGAAAAGCACAGTCCACGCGAGGCAGAACGCGACGCTCGAGGCGAGCACGGCTCCGGCGGCGCCGGTTGCGCCCCACTCCGCGCCGAGCACGGCGACCAACGGGATCAACACGAGCATCTCGAGGCCATGCGTCCAGATCCGCAGCGCCGGGCGTCCGATGGACACAGGGAACGACTTCGTCCAGCCGTACACCATCCGCAGCGCGCCGGCGACGATCATGATCCGCGTCGCGTCGACCGCGCCGACGTTCTTCGCCGAGAACAGCAAGCGCGCGAGCTCGGGAGTGAAGACCAGGAGCGGCGGGAGAATCACGACCGCAAGCAGAGCCATGCCCCGCATGTAGCGCCAGATTCCGGCGAACACCGTCTTACGCGTCCCGCGCTCCCACGCGCGCGTCTGCTCGGTGAGCAGGATCAGTCGAGCCGGAGCGGAGACGACCGCGAACGCTGCCTGCGGTGACATCGCAGCGCGGAAGTAGGCGACCTGCGTCGTCGAGGCGACGCGTCCCAGGACGAGGAGCGACAGCGGGGCAGTCAGCGAGACGACCCCCGTCGCAACGGTGGACTGTCCGACGAAAGCGAGGATGGCGCGCCGCTCGGCCCCCAGCGGGACCGCCGCCTCCTGCGGGAAGCGGTGGTATGCGATCCACCCCGCGACGCTGATCGCCGCGGTCGCGACGACCTGCGCGATGACGATCGCGACCATCGTCGTGTTGAGCCCGTACGACGCCCCGACCGCGATCGCCGTGAACCGCAGCGCCATCGACACGAAGAGGAAGAACGCGCGCAGGTCGTAACGACCCCGCAGGATGAGCGCGACGCCGCCGACGTTCTCGGTGCATTGCGCGAGCGGTAGGAAGGCCCCGATCAGGAGCGGCGTCGTCAGACCGCTCTGGTGCAGGAGCGAGTCCGCCACCGGAGCGAGCGCGAGCAAGAGGGCCGTGGCGAGGAAACCGCCTCCGAGCTTGAACGCGACCGCGCTCTCGAATAGCCGGTGGAGGCGCCCCCAGTCCCCGCGCTCGGTGTAGCGGAAGCCGAACTTGACGAGCGCCTCCTCGACCGTCAGGTCGAGGAGGCTCTGGACGAACGCCGTCGCGGCGAGGACCAGCGCGTAGCGGCCGAACGTCTCCGTCGGGAAGACGTGCAGAGCGACGACGGTGGCGCCGAATCCGAGCGCTGCTGAGGCGTAGGTCCCGGCAGCGGCGGCCGAGCGGCGCCAGAAGAGCCGAGAGCGCATAAGCGACCTCATTCTAGGTAGACGTGGTCGGCCCCTCTGTAGTTCATTTGGGTTCACTGCAGTGCAGGTTGTTCCATGGGTTCTGCTGTGCGAAGTCGCTGAGCTGAACGCCGCTGCGCGGGGCCACCTACCAACGACCTGCCAAAGACCTGCCACGTTTCGAGGCTTCACGATCGAGGCAAAGCGTTCGCGAGGCGATAGGTCGCGGCGCGAACGGCTCCTGATCTAGCCGCGCCGACGCCCGGCCTCACCTTCTGGATGGGGTTCGGGGGCGTTCGTCGTTCTGACCGACTTTCTCGATCGGGGGAGTTGGCGTCGCAAACGGCCACTTTCCGAACACAGTTCTCCCGCTCTTTGCGACCGATTTGTTCACTCTGTGGCCGCTAGCAAAACTCCTGCAAGACCAGCCTTTTTGGGCTTGCAACAGCCTCTGCAGTCGGTCACGCTGACGGCGGAATAGCCGGGCGCTCGGCCCGCTCACGTCAGGGCAAGAAGGCCGGGCACCCGAAGGAGGAGTGTGGCATGAGCACCGACGGAGGCGCGGTCTCGACACCTGAGGGGTGCGCCGCGGGGCGCGAGAACAAGTGAGTGCGTACTCGTACCCACGTCCGCGGGTGAAGCGCCGCGCAGGTTCGAAGATCGGCCGGATCGAGCAGGCGGTGCTCGCAGAGATCAACGCGCTGCGGGCAGCGTCAGAGAACGGCCGTGCGTTGACGACCGTCCGCTTCGTCTTCTATCGGCTCGTCGCAAACGGGACGATCGCCAAGAAGGAGATCGGCAAGAAGGGTGGCCGTCGTCCCGACACCGACGTGAGCAAGGTGCTTTCGGATCTGCGGTGGGCGGGCGTCGTCGGCTTCGACGAGATCAGGGACCGCACCCGCGGCATCTCCGACTACCGCGGCGCCGCGAGCTTCGTCGACGGTGTCGAGCAGGCGCTCAACGATGTCCGCCTCGACCCTTGGGACATAGAGCGGCGCCGCTTCTGATGGTCGAGTCGGAGTCGCTCGCCGGGGTCGTCGAGGACATGGCGTACACGTACCGTGTCCCGCTCGTCCCCTCACGCGGGCAGACATCCGACAGCCTCGCCGTCGATGTCGCACTGCTCGCCCGCGACGGATACGAGCGCGTCCTCTACTTCGGCGACCTCGACTTCTCCGGCGCTCATATCGAAGATGCGCTCCGCGCCAAGGTCGAGGCGCTCGCTAGGGTCGAGCTGGACTGGCGCCGAGTCGCGCTCACCGAAGAGCAGGTGGCCGAGCACCACCTGACCGTGATCCGCAAGTACGACGGTCGCGGCCACGGGAGCTATCACGACGCCGTCGAGACGGAGGCGCTCGACCAGCGCATCCTGCTGCCGCTCGTCGAGCAGTCGCTCTCCGAGATGCTCCCGTCGTCCGCGCTCGACGACGTTAGCGGGAGGGAGAAGGAGCTGCGCAAGCAGGCAGTCGACGCCGTCAGGGAGCAGCTCGGGGCCGCGTAGCGAACAGTTTCGAAGCCCGTCCTGCGCTATCGGGATACTGCCCTCCGTGCTCGCTGAGAAGCGGGAGTACGGGGTTCTGTCGCGACCTCGTCTGGTCGTAGGGGGCGCCTTGTCGTTGTTGTCTCTCGCGGCAGTCGCGTTTTGCGTCGGTCATTTCGCTGCGCGTGAGGGGACGGGGTAGTTCGCTTGGGAGCTTGCGTCGATCTTCGGGACGGCTTTGGGGACGACGGCGTTGGCGATTGCGACGGGGACGTTGGCGTTCACGACGAGCGGGGACGTGCGCCCGACGTGGGAGCTCGCGCGCCTGACACGCGAAGATCAGGAGCGGAGCGAGCGTCCACTCGTGCTGGTCCAGCACGCCGAGTGGGTGTCACTTCGTGCGGACCCGGTCTTCGGCGACGATCGATCCGACCACACCGGCGCGCTTCGCGTCAGCCTGCGAAACGTCGGACTTGGCCCGGCCCTCCGCGTTGAGGTGACCACGCACTACATCTACGAAGAGGACCTGCATCCGACGGCCATCACCGCGCATGTCGTCCCCGCGATACCCGCAGGGACGGAAACATGGGCCGAGGTGATGGTCACTTTCCGGACGAAGGATTGGACGGTCAACCCGGCCCGCGAGGAACCTATGCCGTCTGCTGGCGCGGACTAGACGCTCATGCGGACATGTCCTCGACGACCAGGCTCGGCGGCTCGTCCGGTTCACCGGAAGGAGAAACTGAGCTGAAGAGGCGGCCCTTCGGGGCCGCCTCTCGCACTACAGCAGATCCAGACATCGCGGTACTGCGGTCACCGGGGACGAACTTCGGGTGATCGCCTGTCGACGTCGTTGCTGATTCCGAATACTGTCGCCCCGCGACTCCGTCGATGCGGCCAGCGGTGTCTGCAACGTGCACATGAAGGGGAGATCCCAGTCGCCGTTCGGGAACGGTTTGAGCCAGCGACTGCGACTGCACGAGGAGCGGACGAAAGGGGGTGGCTGCGAGACCTGAATTGATCCTGCGGCCATCGGGCCGTGCTGTACTGCTGAAACGACTCGTAAGGAGGAATCTCCGAATGCGACGGATGCTTGTCTTTTTTGCCGCTGTGATTGCGACAGCGGCGCTAGCTGTTCCGGCCGCGCTCGCGGTCAACGCGCATTTCATCAGTGCCACCGGAACTCTGAACGCCAATGGCTCAGCGACGGTCAACTTCAAGGAAGCCGGGCTCGGCACGAACCAGAACATCAACTACGAGCTCACTGCGGATGCGACCCTGACAGTGGTCTGTGTGAACAAGGGCGGTGCCAACCCCAGCGCCTCGAACAAGACAACCGTGTCCGGACCAGTCAGCGCGACGGGCACCTTCAACTCAGGCAAGAACGGCAATGTCACCGCCTCGCTGACGCTCAACCCGCCGCCGCTGCCATCGGACTTCTCGTGCCCGAAGGGGCAGACGCTCCAGACGGCGTCGGTCGCATACACGAACATCGTGCTAACCGACCTGACGAACGGCATCTCAATCAGCGTGCCTGACATCTCATCGGGCTGCCTGCTCCCCAACGTGCGCGGGGCGTGCTAGCGGGGAAGGCGACGAATAGCCAAGGCGCGGTGCCGAGCACGGCGCTGGGCCTGTGTAACCGTCGTAGTAGTACGAGAGCGCCGGGGCCGTAACCCCCCGGCGCTCTCTTCTTGGGCGGCTCGCGGCAGATGAGTGGCCTTTGGAGGACGAAACCTAGAATCGAGCCGTGGATCTCGACGCCGTCGGCGGGTCGGCTGGCGTGCCGTCCGCTCGTTGAAGCTCGAAAGTAGATGCGAATGCCATCCGGTCTCCTTCCTTGGGGCCGGACGGCCTGCCGAGGATATCGCGCCCGGCTAGCGGCGCTGTCGCCCCCTGGGATAGGGCGACCAGCCTGCGCTCGGCTGGCTTGCGTTCGGTTTGTCCACTTTCAGCAGCTCCCCAGGCACTGCATGGACGACCCCGGTGCGGTCGTCCACAACGACGTTCACGGGCGTCGCGAGCGTCCCGAACTTGACGACGCAGGTCCAAAGCGCGACCGGCCGTCCAATCATGAAGGACACAGTTCGGGACCAGATCACGTGCCCCTTTTCAACCTTGATGTGCCGGTCCTTGCAGCTGTTGGCCTTTACCCGTGGGGTCCCCGCTCCCATTGGGAAAGGGTTGTGCTCCGGAACCAAGCTGACCAAGTGGTGCCGCAGACCCGCCTCGACCTTCGCTTGGTCGTCACCACCGCCGCCACAGCCCGCCAACACCACCGCGGCGAGCGCCAGAACCCCCACAAGCGGGACGAGCCTCATCGTGACAGCCTCATTGAAAGCCTGGCGTATTACCAGGCCAAGAACGACGCTAGCCTCGTGGCTCGCCGATCGCGTGAGCGCGCCTCTTAGCCCTGCTGCTCGTCCGGGTCGGCGGGAGGCTCTGCGCTTGGGGGCACCTCGTCGGCCGGAGGCGGCACCGGGAAGCCGATCACGAGCCTGCCGAGCCGCTCCAAATCCTCGGCCGTCGCCAGACGCATTCTCGACTGCTCGTCCGCCACGCCCTCAATTGTCGCGAATGCGGACCCGCGCGTTCGGGGGGTCTTTACGGGTCGCCGATCGCAACCAGCCAGAGACCGTTGCCCGACTCCGCGATCCCGAGACGCATCTGTCGCAGGTCGCCGTTGGTCGCGTCCCTGACCATCATCGTGCCGTCGTTGGCGATCTTCTCGACAACGTGCGCGAGCATGGCGGCGCACCGCGGCGTCCCGGTTCAGGTGTTGAGCGCAACGCTCGGACACCGCGACATCTCCGTGACCCAGAAGGTGTATCTCCACCTTTTCAACCGGGACTCCTCGGAGGACGCCTTCCGGGCGGCGATGAACGGCGGCGTATCGTAGCGCGACCTGCCAAAACCTGCCAAAACGGGCCTGTTGCGGCCGTAAGCGCCGAAGACCAGCACCACGAAAGCCCCGCGTTTGCGGGGCTTTCTCGTCTGGGCGGTGGCGCGGTCGGGCGACCGACCTCCTCCTAGGTAGGCAGGTACCTAGACTCGTCCCGTGGCCGTTGCCGAGACGATCGCGTTGCGAGCGCGCGCGGCCGCTCGTGCCGAGATCAGCCCGGGCGCCGTCGTGCTGGCGCTCGCGATCCCGTTCCTGTTCCTGCACATCAAGTACGAGCCCGGCGTGCGCGTCCCGCTCGGCTCGACGCATCTCGGGCTCGAGCTGTCGGATCTCGCCGTCGTCGTCGTGGCGCTCGTCGCGCTCTGGGAAGGCGTCCGAGCCGGCTTTGCGCCGCTCCGCCCGGCGCTGCCGCTCTGGATGGCGTCGGCGGGCCTTCTGCTCTGGATCCTCGTGCGCTCCGAGTCACTCACGCACTTCGTGACTGGGGCGAAGTTCGCGGAGTATTCGCTGCTCGCGATCTCGGCGCCGCTGATCCTCCGGCGCCGGTCGGACTGGGAGCTCGTGGCGGCCGCCGTCGTCGCCTGGAGCGTCGCCGCCACGTTCGTCGGCCTCCTGCAGATCCTCGGCGTGGGGATCGCCGACGCATGGGCGGCAGGACGCAGGCAGCCGTCCTTCCTCGGACACTCCGACTTCGCAGCCTTGTCGTCGCTCGCCGTCGGCATCGGGCTCGCCGCCGTGCTGCTGGCACGGCGAACCGTCGGCTGGGTCGGCGTCGTCAGCGGCACGCTCGGGCTCATGTTCGCCGGGGCGACGGCCGGGCTCATCGGCGTCGCGGCGGCGAGCGTCGGCCTTCTCTACGCGATCTACCGGAGGCGCGGGCTGGAGGCCCGTGACTTCGCCGTCACGGGCGCCGTCGTCGCCCTCGTCGCGGGCGGCGTCCTCGTCCTTCGCGGCGGCGACTTCGAGCACTTCCTCCGCTTCCTGCACCTGAAAGGGAGAGAGACGCAGACGACCAACATCGAGACCTACTCGCACCATACGCTCCTCGCCTACATCGGCTATCGCATCTGGCGCGACAATCCCGTCGTCGGCGCGGGCTGGCAGGCGTCGACCGACCCCGAGACCGTTGACCCGCAGCTTCCCGCCGCGCGCCGGGAGTTCCCGGACGTTGCGCCGCTCGCCTTTCCGACGCGTGAGCACGAGTGGGGCGTGCAGAACGCCTACGTGCAGAGCGCCGCCGACCTCGGCGTGATCGGGACGCTGCTCTGGCTCGCGCCCTTCGCCATCGCGCTGTTCCTGGCGCTGCGGGCGAACGCTCCTCCGGGCGCCGTCGCGACCTTCACCGTGCTCGCGGCGATGGGGATCTGGGCCGGTCAGGGACTCGTCGCAGGAATCCCACTCGACGCCGTCACGTGGCTCGGCGTCGGCCTCGCGGCGACCGCGGTTGCGCAGAGGAGTCGGGCGTCGACTCAGGAACAATGGCGCGCGTGAAGGCCCTCGTCACAGGCGGCGCCGGGTTCATCGGCTCGAATCTCGCCGAGGCGCTCGTCGAGCGCGGCGACGACGTCCGTGTCCTCGACAACTTCTCCACCGGCTTCCGCGTGAACCTCGAGGGGCTCGACGTGGACGTCGTCGAGGGCGAGCTGCGCTCTTACGAGCGCGTGCACGCCGCGATACGCGGGATCGAGGTCGTCTACCACCTCGGCGCGCTCGGTTCGGTCCCGCGCTCGGTCCAGGATCCGCTCACGTCGAGCGCTGTAAACATCGAGGGGACGTTGAACGTCCTCCTCGCCGCGCGGGACGAGGGAGTGCGGCGCGTGATCTTTGCATCGTCCACTTCGGTCTACGGCTCGAGCCGGGAGCTGCCGACGTTGGAGTCGTCGCCGACGGATCCGATCAGCCCGTACGGCGTCGCCAAGCTCGCAGCCGAGCGCTACTGCGTCAGCTTCACCCGCGTCTATCACTCCTTCGAGACCGTCGTTCTGCGCTACTTCAACGTCTTCGGCCCGAAGCAGAGCCCGCATTCGCAGTACGCGGCCGCGATCCCCCTCTTCATCGCCGCGATCGACCAGAGCGAGCCGATCACGATCTACGGCGACGGCGAGCAGTCGCGTGACTTCACGTACGTGACGAACGTGGTCGACGCGACGATCCGAGCGGCCGAGGCGCCCGATGCGAGCGGTCGCATCTTCAACGTCGCCGCAGGATCGCCCGCGACTCTGAACCACGTCGCCGAGACGATCGGCGTCATTCTCGGGAAGCCAGTCGAGAAGCGATTCGAGCCGCCGCGGCAAGGCGACATCCGCGACTCCTGGGCCGACATCACCGCCGCCCGGGAGACCTTCGGCTACGAGCCGAGCGTCCATCTCGCGGCTGGGCTCGAGCTCACGGTCGAAGCGATCGTTGCCCGGGTCTGAACCGGTCACGATCCTGCGCGTCATCGCGCGGCTCAACATGGGCGGGCCGGCGCTGCACGTCGCGTACCTGACGGCGGGACTGCGCGAGCGCGGCTACGAGACGACGCTCGCGGCGGGAACGCTCGCGCGCGGCGAGGACTCAATGGCGTTCGTGGCCGAAGGGCTCGGCGTCAACGTTGTCCGGATCGACGAGCTCGGCCGCGAGATCTCGCCGCTCCGCGATCTCGTGGCGACGTTGCGGCTCGCGCGCCTGATCAGGCGCGAACGGCCGCAGATCCTCCACACGCACACCGCGAAGGCCGGCACCGTCGGCCGGGTCGCTGCGCTCCTCGCCGGCTCGCGCCGGCCGCCGATCGTCGTCCATACGTTCCATGGGCACGTCCTGCGCGGCTACTTCGGGTCGTGGCGCTCGCAGCTCTTCCGGCTGCTGGAACGGTGGCTCGCGGCGCGGACGACTGCGCTCGTCGCCGTCAGTCCCCAGGTGCGGGACGACCTGGTCGAGCTCGGCATCGCGCCGCGTGAGCGCTTCGTGGTGATCCGCCTCGGCATCGAGCTCGACGAGCGGGTGGACGGGCAGCAGGACGGGCGGGACGAGAGCCGGCGGTATCTCGGCATTCCGGAGGGCCGTTTCGCCGTCGGGTGGATCGGCCGCATGACTGCGGTGAAGCGGACGGACGACCTCCTCGTCACCTTCAAGCAGCTGCGTGATCAGGGGGTCGACGCCTGCCTGTGTCTCGTCGGCGACGGCCCTGACCGAGGGCAGCTCGAGGAGCGGGCGCACGAGCTCGGCGTCGTCCGTGACACGCTCTTCCTCGGTTACCAGGAGGACGTCGCGCCGTTCTACGCCGCCTTCGACGCGCTCATCCTTGCGTCGGGCAACGAGGGCACTCCGGTGAGCGCAATCGAGGCGCTCGCCGCGGGCCGCCCGGTCGTCGCCACACGCGTCGGCGGCGTCCCGGACGTCGTTCGCGACGGGGAGGACGGCTTCCTCGTCGACCCGGGCGCAACGGACGAGCTGGCGGACCGTCTCGCGCGCCTCGCCCTCGACCCGGACCTTCGGCAGCGCATGGGCGAGCGCGGCCGGTCGCGCGTCCTGCCTCGCTATGCGGTGCAACGCCTCGTCGACGACGTCGACCGCCTCTACCGCTCGCTGCTGGAGGCGAGGCCCGCCGACGGCTGAATCGTGTTACGTTCACTCGGACTGGACACCGGTTCATCCGGAGTGCACAGAGCTAGCAGCCGAAAGGAGTCGAGGTCATGTTCACAGCCACGAAGGATCGGATGCTGCCGACGACCGTGACCGGGTCATGGCCCCGGCCCAGCTGGTACACGGGGAACCTCCTCGAACGGCCCTATTCGACCGCGCTCGCCGACGTCCGGTTCCGCGAGCAGCACACCGACGCGGTCGCAACCGTCATCAGCGACCAGGAGCTCGCCGGGCTCGACATCCTCACGAACGGCGACTTCCATCTCGACTACGACATCGCGGGCCGCTCCTGGTTCTCGTATCCAACCGAGCGGATCAGCGGCACCTCCGAGTTCGACACCGAGACCACGGCCGGCTGGACGTATCCCGTGGGGACTTGGCTGAACGAGATCGTCGGCGCGTGGAAGTACCACGCGATCGTGGACAAGATCGGGCCGCGCGTCCCGCTCGAGTTCGCGAAGATCTGGCGGGTTGCGCAGTCGAGGACGGACAAGCCTGTCAAGTTCGGGACGATCGCGTCCGACCTCGCGTCGACGGTGCTGACGATCCAGACGGAAGTCTACGACGACGACAAGCGCGAGCTCATGTGGGACCTCGCGACCATCCTCAACGGCGAGCTCCGGCAGCTCGTCGCCGCCGGCTGCCAGGTCGTCCAGATCGAAGAGCCGGCCATCCACAGCTCAGCCGCGTGGGGCGCTGACGAAGCGACGCTCGACTTCCTCGTCGATCTCTTCAACCACACGGTCGAGGGTCTCGAAGACGCGGAGGTCTGGGTCCACACCTGCTGGGGGAACCCGGGCGCGCAGCACTGCTTCGACCCGAACATCTCGTACGAGCCGTCGATGGAGATCTACCTGGAGCGCGTCAACGCCGACGTCTGGACGATCGAGTCGAAGCACAACGGCCACGCCCTGCTGCCGAGCCTCGAGCCGTACAAGGGCAAGCTGGACAAGAAGATCGCGGTCGGCTTCATCAGCCACCGTCAGCTCCAAGTCGAGACGGCGGAAGAAGTCGCCGACGACGTGCGGCTCGCGCTCAAGTACATCGAGCCCGAGCACCTCATCCTCTCGTCCGACTGCGGCTTCGGGCGACAGGGTGTGCCGCGTCCGGTCGCACTGTACAAAGCGGCCGCGCTGGCGCAGGGCGCGAACATCGTGCGCGCGGAGCTCGGGTTCGAGACGACGCAGGTGCCCGCGGCGGATCCGGCCCTCCAGATCGACGTGCCCGCCGCACTGGAGGAAGTCACCGCTTAGGTCGCAGTCACCAACGCGGGTCTGCGGCGTTACATCGTCGGAAGGTAGCAGAACTGCTACCTTCCGACCATGACCACGATTCCACAGAAAGAGCTGCGTAACAACGTGGGCGAGGTGCTTCGACGGGCGGAGTCCGGCGAGGAATTCACCGTCACGGTGGCGGGCCGTCCGGTCGCCCGGCTTGGGCCGCTGCGTCGCGACCGCTGGGTAAAGGGACCCGCGCTTCGACGGATCTGGCAAACCAAGGCGCCAGAAACGCTCGCTGACGACCTGACGAGACTTCCGGGCGAGATCAACGACGTCTTCGTCGAGTAGGTGCGCGTCCTTCTCGATACGTCTGTTCTCATCGCGGCAGAAGGCCCGGGTGATCTCGAAGGAGCCATAAGCGCGGCGTCCATCGCCGAGATGCACTTCGGAGTCCTCGTCGCGAGCGACGACGACGAGCGAGCGCTTCGGTCACAACGACTTGGCGTGATCGAGGCGACCTTTGAACCGCTGCCGATCGACGCCGCGGTCGCGCGGGAGTGGGGACGGCTCGCAGCCGCCGTCGTGAACCGCGGCGGCCAGCCCCGTCGACGAGCTCTCGACCTCCTGATCGCTGCGACCGCGAACGTTCACAACGTACCCCTGCTGACTCGCGACGCGAAGGACTTCGCGCTCATCGCGGATCTCGTGGACATCCGAAAACCGCTCGTCGAGTGACGCCCCGCCGTGCGCCGGGGGGTTGGCCGTGCGAGCTAGTGAGGGAGCCGGGCGAAAACGCTGAAAGATGGCTTGCGCTTGCCTCGGGCCGTCAAGAAGCCCGACTGCCACCCGATTGACATGTTCGTGTCGTCTCTGAGCATGAACCAGACCATCAAGTCGATCCGCGGGTTCCTACGGGCGATTGCGAACGCTTGGCGCAAGTAGGCAGCCTGCCGGGCGTATGAGACGCCGAAGAAGCGGTCGGGAGGACGCGTCTGATACCCGTACTCGGTGATCCAGATCCGCTTCTTCCCCCAGAGCTTGTTCACGAGCGCGATGAGCGTGTTGATGTTCCCCAGCGTCACAGCATTGCCGCGTGGCTTCGACCTCGGGGTCTCGCTCGGCAATCCGTAGTAGGGGTGATGCGCGTAGGCGTCGAGGTTGCGCAATCCCGCACGCCGCGTGAGGCGCATGAAGGCCAGCGGCGTCATCGAGGGGCGCCTCGAGCGAGGTTGGTTGTTCCCACGCGGCCCGGTGGCGCCGCAGCCGACCTTCTCGCCAGCGAAGTTCGTAAAGTGGACTCCCTGCCAGATCGCTGTGCAGATGCGCGCGTACGAGCGCGGGCTGACGAAGCGGCCGCCGACCGACTGTTGCAACCAGTTCGGGTTGTTCGGCTCGTTCCACGCGAGCCAGTACTTCACTGCGGGCAGATACGTCTCGCTGGAGTCATCCGTGTTCGGGATGTAGTAGCCGCTGTACCGCGACGCCGCGGCGTACGCGAAGTTGCGCAAGTCGTTGTAGTTCCGCGGCGGGATATTGCGCGCCCGGCCACCGTTTGCCCACCGAGGGACGAACAGGATCGTCATCATCACCTGGATCCGGTTCTGCGCCGCGTAGCGCACCGCCCGGTCGTAGATCGACCAGTCGTAGGCCGGATCCGCGGGATCCTGAGGGTGCGCAGGCCGGCTCTTCGCGACGTCCGGCCAGTTCAGGTTGACGCGGACGATCTGTGTGCGCAGCTGCCTCAGCATGGTGAACGTGACCCCCGGATTGCCGCGCAGCGTCAACGCATCGTCCTGGATGCCGACGAGCATGTGCTTCTTCGCCTGCGCCGCAGGTACGGCGAGGCCGGCGGCGACGAGAACGATCGCCGTCATGACGACGATACGCCTAGGCAACGACCGGCTCCCTGCCGAAGCTGGGCAACATCCTGTGCAGCCCTTCTTCCAACTCGACCCCGGGCTCCCAGCCGAGGAGTCGGCGCGCGCGGGTGATGTCGGGCTGGCGCACCTGCGGGTCGTCCACCGGAAGCGCCTCGTGGACGATGTCGCTCTGCGACCCCGTGATCCGGACGACGCTCTCCGCGAGCTCGTTGAGCGTGAACTCGTTCGGATTGCCGATGTTGACCGGCAGATGCTCGCCGGACTCGGCGAGGGCCACGAGCCCGCGGATCAGATCGTCCACGTAACAGAAGCTTCTAGTCTGGGTGCCGTCTCCGAACACGGTGAGCGGCTTGCCCTCGAGTGCCTGTCTCACAAACGTCGGAACCGCACGCCCGTCGTTCGGGCGCATGCGGGGGCCGTATGTGTTGAAGATCCGCGCGATGCACGTATCCACGCCCTGTTGGCGGTGGTAGGCCATCGTCATCGCCTCTGAGTAGCGCTTGGCCTCGTCATAAACGCCGCGCGGGCCGATCGGGTTCACGTTGCCCCAGTAGGTCTCCGGCTGCGGGTGCACCTGCGGATCGCCGTACACCTCGCTCGTCGAGGCGAGCAGGAAGCGGGCGCGCTTGAACTTGGCCAGACCCAGCGCGTTGTGCGTCCCGTAGGAGCCGACCTT
>JBKPDB010000011.1:0-37601 GCA_046727655.1 Actinomycetota bacterium | reverse complement strand
TCGACCGGAGCAGGAGCGGTGGCGTAGCTCAACCCCGGATGCTCGGCCTGGATGAACGCGACTCGCCACTCGCCGTCGATCATCATCGCAAGCTTCCCGATCTCGAACGCGTGCGAGGCCGAGAACTCGTCGGCCGCACCCGCGTTGAACTTCTGCAGGTTCCTGTAGCCGTACCAGTCGACGAGGTTCTTCTGCCACTTGAGCAACCTGGTCCAGGCCGGATCGCGAGAGAGCGTGGACTTCCCGCTGCCGTCGACGTACTTTGCTCCGAAGAGCGGCGCGTACGTGCTCAGGTCGGGAGCGTTGCCCGCATAGAAGCCGAGGAACGGGTTGTAGCCGGCGACCTTGATGGCGCCGTTCGAGCTCCTCTTCGTGAGCTTCTTCGCGTATGCCGTCAGCTGCGACATCGTCTTCGGCGGGCTCTTGAGGCCGGCCGCCTTGAACATCTTCTTGTTGTAGTAGAGGCCGTAGACGTCTGCCAGAAACGGCAACGCACAGCGCTTCCCGTTGTATTGCGTGTAGTACTGCGTCGTCTTCGGGAACATGTTGACGTCGATCTTGTCCTTCTGGAGCAAGGGCTTGAGATCGATCCACGCACCCGACTTGCAGTAGCTCCCGACGTTCGCGGACGTGAAGGAGCTCACGACATCGGGAACGTTCCCGCTCCGGATCGCCGCGGTGATCTTGTCGTCGTTGATCCCGCCGACGACCTTGATGTTCACATCGGCGTGCTTCTTGTCGTACTCGGCCACGATCTTCTTGAACTCCTTCAGCTCGCGAGCGCTCCAGCCCACCCAGATCGTGATCGTCTCGGCCTTGGCCGCAGACGAGCCTGCTTTTGCCTGAGTCCGTGCGGTGGCCGCGAACGCGGCTGCCCCGAGCACCAGCGCTACGAGCAACCCAATCCCGACGCGTTTCATACCCAGCCTCCCTCGGGGCGATGGTCGTCGACCCCGGTCTGCTCTCCAGCGCCGACGCCCGCTGCGCCGACATCTGGATTCTCGTAAGGGTTCCGAACGAGGACTCTACGAGACCCGCGAAAAGGAGTCAACCTTGACGAAAGCTGGCGGACAAGAGTTAACTTTGTTGACGAAATGCCAAAACCCCGCCGTGCCACTCCTCCGCTCCTCAAGCACCTCAACGAGCGGACGATCCTCGAGACGATACGCGCTCGGGCGCCGATCTCGCGCGCCGAGATCTCCCGGCGCGCCGGCATCTCGAAGCCCACGGTCTCACTTGCGCTCCAGTCTTTGCTCGATGCAGGGCTCGTCCGCGAGGCATCGCGCCGGCCCGGAGGGCCGAGCTACGGCGCCGTCTTCTTCGAGCCCGTGCCGGACGCCGCCTTCGTGCTCGGCCTCGACCTCGGGGCACGGTTCCTCCGCGGCGCAGTCTGCGACTTGACCGGCTCGATCCGCGCACGGCAGGACGTCGAGCTCCGCGGAGCAGATGCCGACAGCGCATTGCACGAGATCGTCGCGTTGCACTCGTCACTCGTTCACGCCCCCAAGCTTCCCGTCGATCGAATCGACGGCATTGTGCTCGGCGTTCCCGGCGTCGTCGATGCGCACGACGGAACGCTGTGCCTGACGACGCCGAACATCCCGGGGCTCGAGGGTCGTGCATTCGCGGCTGAGCTCGGCGCCGCGCTCGGCGTCGCAGTGACGCCCGAGAACGACGTGAACCTGGCTGCGCTGGGCGAGCACTGGGCTGGTGTCGCGCGCGGCGTCGACGACTTCGCGTTTCTCTCGGTCGGCACCGGGATGGGCATGGGGCTCGTGCTCGGCGGGGAGCTGCACCGCGGCACACACGGCGCGGCCGGTGAGGTCGACTGGGCGTTGGCCGGTGCCGGCGACGATCTCGATCCGTCAGCGGACGGCGTCGCGGCGCTTGCTGCGCGCGTCGCGGCAGCCGACGGGAAGACGTTGCGGCCCCCTTTCGAGGCACGGGACATCTTCGCCGCCGCCCGAGGCGGCGACAGAGCGGCGCGCGAGATCGTCGAAGAGGTGGCGCGGCGCATCGCCGCGCACATCGCGCCGATCGCAGCCGTTGCCGACCCGGCGCTCGTCGTCCTCGGTGGCGGGCTCGGTGCGAACGGCGATCTGCTGCTGACGCCGGTCCGCCGGCTCCTGGCCGAGTGGATACCGTATCCACCGCGCGTCGAGGTCTCGAGTCTCGGCGAGGCCGCGGTGCTGATGGGCGCGCTCGCGATCGGCCTGCGCTCGGCGCTCGACAACGTCTTCGAGAACCGATCGACATCCGCCCCGCTTCGCGGGGCATGATGATGTCGATCGGGCAACCCGTCGCTAACGGAAGGCGGTCTCGGCGCACGGCGGCAAAGCCACCGTTCGCGGCGGATGTAAAGACTGAACCTCCCTAGCGCTCGACTTCGTTTCCGCTGATGTCGTTGCCGCTTGCCTCGACGCGGAGGATCAGCCTGCTGGTGAGCACGCCCGGCCCGCCGTTGTCACGAATGACGTTGTTCCTCAGGACGAGGGCTCCGCCGCCTCCGTCCTGTCCTCCGGCCAGCACGACGCCGGCGCGCTTCGGCGGCGACGGCTTGCGAGCGTTGCGAAGGATCCTGTTGCCGCTGATCTCGAGATTCGTGGCGATGACTGCAGGGCCCTCGTTCGGCTCGAGCTCGAGCAGGATTCCCGGACCGGCGTTGTCCTGAATCGTGTTGTCGGTGATGTGCACGTCGAGCGCCGGTTGGCCGCGATCGTCGGGCTCGACATCGATGCCGGCAGCCGGCTGGCCCGGCGGTACGTCGCGCACACCTTCGATCGTGTTGCCTGCGATCGTGAGCCCGATCACCGCCGTTGCCGAGATCGCGTTGCGGACGGCACCGGTCAGCCTGCAGCCGAGGATCGAGATACCGCCGGCATAGCTGTTGCCGTTGGCGCGCCCGTTGAGGGTCACGTCATCCTTCGGCGTCCCCTCGACGTCGAGGTTCATCAGCGTGATCCGGTGCCCGAGCGCGGCAACGCCGTACATCGACGGATCCGGCACGACGATGTTCAGGTTGCTGATCGTCACGTCGACCGGGGCCGCGCTCGTTCTCGTCGATCGGTTGACGTAGAAGAGCGCGCTCGCGGCGATGGGATCGCCGTCGATCGAACGCAGCCGCACGGGGCCGAGCCCCGTAGAGACGATGCACGCGCCGTCCGAGGTGATCGTCGTGCCGTCGCGCGACACCCAGAGCCCGCGCGTTGTGTAGCACTCGCCCTGCGGCAGCTTCGGCAGGAAGATCGTCCCGCCGCGACGATCGAGCCGTGCCTGCAGCCAAGTGCTGAGTTCGCGGAGACCAGGCGGCGGCGTCGTCGGTGCAGCTGCGGTCTGGCGCGGCGGCGCGTTCGCTCCTCTTCGCCGGAGCACCTGCGGGCCGCGGTTGCCGCCGAAGGTGTTGTCCGCAAGCACGATGCGACCCTGACCATCGCTCTGGCTGCCGGCGACGACGATCCCTGCGCGCCGCGGCGCGGGCGCCCTGCGGGCGTTGCGCAAGATCCGGTTCGAGCTCACCTCGATGCCGGTGGCCAGGACCGGTGCGCCGTTTCTCGGATCGAGGTCGAGGAGGACGCCGGGCCCCGCATTGCCAGAGATCGTGTTGCGAACGACCTGCACGTCGAGCACCGGCTGGCCGCGGTCTGCGGAGACGATGCGCACGCCTGCCGCGGACTGCTCGCGCGCGCCGGCGAGCGTGTTGCCCTCGATCCGCAACTCGACCGGGCCGAACGCCGAGATCAGGTTCCGGCGGCCGCCCGTCAGCGTGGAGTCCGTGACGGCGACGCGACCCGTCATGCCGCCGGCTCCGAGGGTGCCGCTGCCGATGCGGATGTTCGCTACCGGCGTGCCGTCGATCCGCAACCCGCGCAGCGTCACTTCGTGGCCGAACACCGCGACGCCGTACATCTTCTTCGCCGCGGGAACGGTGATCCGCAGGCCGCTGATCGTCACGCGGACGGGTAGCGGCGCGCGAATGTCGGAGTGATTCAGGAAGAAGACCGCGTTCGCGCGGACCGGCCTGCCGGCGCCGTCGCGGATGCGCGCCTCCCCGGGCCCGAGCGCAACGAGGCACGCGCCGTCCGAGGTGATCGACGTTCCGTCGCGGGAGACCCAGAGCCCGCGCGTCTGATAACAGCGGCCGCCCGCCAGCTTCGGCAGGAACACGTCGCCGCCCGCGTCGAGCTTCGCCTGCAGCGACTGGGTGTCGTCCCTCATGCCCGCCCCGACGGGCGCGGCAGCAGCAAGTAGCAGGACGATGCAGAGCACGACGCCGGCCAGGCCCCTCGGTGCGGTGCGACTCCTCACGCCGTCGCGCCGGATCGTAGCCCGCCGGTTCTAGAGGTTTCGACGCAGGAGCACGAATCCAAGTGGCACGAGTGCTGCGAGCGCGACGAACGGAGCGAGCGAGACGCGCGTCCGCTGCTCCCTCAGCCTCGTCGCCGGGCCGGTCCCGATCACGCTCTTCGCCGCGGCCGTCAGAGCGCCCGCGTCCTCGCCCAGCACTTCTCCGTTCCCGGCGTCGGCCACGTGCTCCGCCAGGCGATTGCTGTCGGTGTCGGGCCGATACGCGGGGTCCGGCCGGTTTTGCCGCAAGAAGATTCGTTCGCCCGAGTTCCAGACATGCACGAACAGCACGCGGACGTGATGCTGCCGGAGCTGAGACTGCAATGAGACGTCGTCGAACGGCTTGCTCTCTCCGTCGCTGAAGACGACGAGCAAGCGCTTCTGGGTCTGCGGATTGAAGTAGTTGTAGGGACCGATGTTCCCTATGGCGCTGAAGTCCGTCGCCAGCGGGCCCTGACCTGCCGGCGGCGGACGTTCCACTCCGACCGCGTCGCGAAGGCCCGAGACGAAGAGCGCCGCGTCGAGTGTCGGGAATAGATGCGGCAGCATGCGATCCGTCAGCGAGGCGATCCCGACGGGAACGTCGGCGAGACGCGTCCGAAGTTGCTGGGCAAGGCGTTTCGCGCGGGTGAGTCGGTCCGGAGAGCCCGGGTCCGCCTTGGCGAGCATCGAGCGTGACGTGTCGAAGAGAAGGTAAACCTCTGCGTCTTGCCGCCCGGTCTGAGTGCGCGTCCCCGACAGAACAGGCTGGGCTGCCGCGAGCCCGAGCAGGCCCGCGACCGCTGCGATCGCCACGGGAACGCCGAGCCGCGACCGGAAGCGCGGCGGGGTCAGCGTGAGGTGCCGCGACACTCGACGCGCTCGCCGCTCGAGCAGCGCGTGCGCGGCCAGCGGGATCACGACCGCCAGCGCGACGAGCGCAGCCGTCGGAGTAAGGAAGGCCATCAGTAACCGGTGCCGGGGGTGGCGAGAGCTGCACCGCCGGAGCGCCCGAATCCCTGCGCCGAGCCACCGCCCGTTCCCGTCGGAAGGCGCTTCAGCAAGCGCAGCGTCAGCTCGAGGTTGAACTTCGCGTCCTCGTTCGTCGGGTCCGTGGTGAGCGCGCCGCGGAACGCACGCGACGCGTACTGGAGGAAGCGCAACCTCTGGCCCTGGTTGTCCGTGGTCGCGAGCCCGAGCCCCATCACGCCAAGCAGGTTCGCGGCCTGCCCTCGCCGCTGCGGATTGTGCGACTGGCGCAGAAAGGCTGCGAGAGACACGAGCGCCTGGCTTCGGATCTGGTCGGAGTTCGTCTGCATGAACGGATTCACCTCGGGACGCGCAAGCCAGAAGCTGCGTAGCGTTCGCCGGTAGTCGAGATCGTCGCCGACCCCGAGCAGCCGACGCGCGGCGTGAAACGGCACGACCTCTTCGGGTTGCCAGAGATCGGTCCGCGTCGGAGCAGCCTCGAACCGCACGTCGTCACGGGCGAACGCTGTCTGCCAGCGTCCGACGTCGAGTGCAAGCAGCAGTGCGATGATCCCCGCCGCGAGCGCCACGATCGTTGCAGCGAGCCAGCGCCAGCTCATGATTGCGTCCTCGGCACCGGAAGCCGGCCGCACCAGTGCTCGTTCACGGCGAGCGCAACGAGCACCAGGCCGGCGATGACGATGAGCGACCAGGGCAGCGCACCTTCGAGCGCGCCTTCGGACGTCCCCACGGTGCTGCCCGTGCGTGTGACGGGCTTCCTGAATGCGCTCTTGCCGGCGAGGTTCTGGAAAAGGGCGAGGTTGTCCGCCCGCGGCGTCAGCGCGACGATCCGGAACGGCACGCCGAGGTTCCGGAAGGCATTGAAGGTCTGGGCGACCCGCGGGACGTCGTCAGGCGCTGTGTCCAGGTCGCTGACGAGGAGGAGCGGTCCTTTCGGCTCACCCTCTCGCACCAGCGCCTGATGGGCGACATTGAGGCCGGCCGAGATCTGCGTCCCGCCGGAGAAGTTGCTCGACCAGGGCGTCGGCGTCGTGGGATCCAGTCCGGGCTTCGGATGCGCGGGAGGTGTGAACAGGCGCACGAGCGAGCCGAGTTCGCGCGTCGGCGAGCCGGGCGGAAACATCTCGTACGCGATGTCGGAAAACACGACCAGCCCGATGCGCGATCGCGACGCGATCAGCTGGTCGAGCACCTTGACGATCGTCTTGTCGGCTTCCGGCCTGATGCTGCGCGAGACGTCGAGCACGAGCATCCCGCCGCCCTTCGGCAGCAGGCCTCGTGCGGCAGCGGCGTCCGATCGGCCCGTTGCGCTGGCCGAGACAACGAGACCGACGAGGACAAGGGCCAGCAGGGCGCGCAAGAACAGCGTGCGGCGTGCCGGGCCGGTCAGAGCCGCGGTCGTCGAGAGCGGGATCGACGGCCCTCGTGTCCGCGTGAGCAGGGAGCTACCGCGCATGACCGTTCGACCTTTCTGCGATCACACGGCGGACGTCCACCGTGAGGGGCTGTGTGGCGGACGGCACCGGCGTCGGCTCAGCCCATGCAAGCTCGCGCGCGGTCAGCGCGAGGTCCTGCTCGCCGCTGTGGGTCAGCTCGCGCGAGAGGCGCTCGAGCGCCTTCCGCTTCGCCGGCTGATCGTCCCGCTGCGTCGCCTCCTCGACGAGCACGACGGCGCGCTCGAGCCCCGTTGTCGGCGCGCGGCGGATGCGTGCCCGCACGGCGCGGAAGAGCGCGACGAGGCCGACGAGCGCGCACAGGAAGAGAACGCCGCTCAGTGCGAACAGAAGCCCGCGGAGCACACTAGGCGAGATCCCGTAGGAGACGGCGAGCGGATCGGTCGTGATCCGCCAGGACGGTTGCTGGAAGGGATCGGCGTTGTTCAGATCCGCGTCCGTTGTCCGCGACGCGAGGGTGAACGGATACCACCCCAGCTGGAGCGTCTTCCGCGCGCCGCCGCTTCGCCGCCAGTAGAAGACCTCCGCCGGCCGAAACTGTACGCGGCTGTTCGGCCCCGGCGGCAGGCAGTCGTACGTCAGGCAGACGAGATTGGCCGTGTACTTCAGATGCGTCAGGTCTCCCGTGTCGTACCGCTGCACCGACGGCACGCCGATGAGCGCGTACGGCTTGAAGCTCGGGTTGAAGCCCACCCGCTCCGGATCAACGCGCCGGTGGTCGATCAGGAGTGAGATCGACGCCTTGACGGGATCGGCGAACATTGCCGCGGAGCGCGACAGAGACGTCTGTCCCGAGATGGCCTGACGCGGAACCGCGGCCATATTGCCGCCCCGCAGCGAGAGCACCAGCACGACCGCAATCAACGCCGCCAGCACGACGGCCACCCCGATCACGAAACGCTTGGTCGTTACCACCAGCGCCCTCGCGAGACGATTCGCTCGTCGGCCCATTCGAGGAACGACTGGAAGATCTCGCCGCGGTCGGTCGTGGTCACGATCACCGGACCGAGATCGAGCGCGCGGAGGTTCACGGTCAACTCCTCCGCCGCGGCCTCGTTCTCCTCACGACGCCGCGCCGCTTCGCGGTCCGTCAAGCGCACGGAGACGAACTTGCGGCTCGTCTGATCGTAGAACGGCAGAACGACACCGCCGACAGGAGGAAAGCTTCGCTCCCAAACAGGATCCTGGATCACGACCGGGACGATGTCCCACCGCCGTTCGAGCGCGGCGACCCATTCGTCCTCGGACGGCGGAGCGAGGAAGTCCGAGAGCACGAAGAGAAACGTCCCCGCCGGCAGCGGTGGATGCAGTCGCGCCAGGAAGTCGAATGCTCGCGGGATGCTGTCCTCCGGTGCGGAGAACGACCCTCCCGTCGCCGGTTCCGGCAGCTCGCGATGCGTACGCGGCGCCACCCACGTCTCCTCGTCGGCGCCGTGGTCGAGATATCCCAGGAACCCCCGCGCTGCGAGCGTCGCCTCGGTCACGAGGCCCACCGCCTGTACCGCGGCCGCCGGCTTGTCGAGCCAGGGGAGTGGCCGCGGGAACAGCGACATCGACGGCCGCCGGTCGGCGAGGATCACAACGCGCGGCGCCTCCTCTGCGAAGTACTCGCGGACGACGAACTCGTCGGTGCCGTGTGCAGACGATAGGCGCGCCGACGCGTTCCAGTCGATCGCGTGCGCATCGTCCCCCGGCTCGTAGGGCCGTGACCCCGCCACGTCGGAGCCGGAGCCGCGACGAAGGCTGTTCATCCCGCCGAAGGGAAGACCCACGAACCGGCGTCGCGGGGCCAGCGGGAAGGTGACGTCGGTGACCGTCACGTGGTTATGTCGGTGCGACTGGGAGCGGCTCCGGAGCGGTCGGCTCTTCCGCCGGCTCGGCTTCTGGTTTCGGCGCGGCGGCGAAGCAGCGCTTCACGATCCCGTCGACCGCGGAATCCCAGCCGATCCGGCGGGCCTCGGCGAGGAACGTTGGCCGGAACACGATCCGGTGCAGCAGTACCGGAGCGAACAGCCGCTCGACGTCCTCCGGCACGACGTACTGCCTGTGGTCGAGGAGCGCCCACGCCCGCGCCGCGCGCTCGAGTGCCAGGCTCCCGCGAACGGACGCGCCCACCGCGACCTCGTCCAGCGTGCGCGTCACGCGCACGAGCTCGACAATCCACCGTTGCAGCAGCTTGTCGATGTAGATGTGCATGACTGCGTCGCGTATTGCCTGTACCTCGGCCACGTCGACCACAGGCTGGAGAAGTCGCAAGGGATGCCCGTGACGCTGCTCGTCCACGATCAGCAGCTCCTCGTCGACCGACGGGTAACCGAGGGCTGTCTTCAGGAAGAAGCGGTCGAGCTGCGCCTCCGGTAGTGGGAACGTGCCTTCGTACTCGATCGGGTTCTCCGTCGCGAGGAGCAGGAATGGATCAGGAAGGACGCGTGTCTGTCCGTCGACAGTCACCTGATGCTCGGCCATTGCCTCGAGCATTGCCGACTGCGTCTTCGGCATTGCGCGGTTGACCTCGTCGACGAGGACGACATTCGCGAAGATCGGCCCCGGGCGAAACTCGAAGTCGCGCTCTCGCTGGTTGAAGACCGAGAGCCCCGTCACGTCGGTCGGCTGGAGGTCGGGCGTGCACTGGATTCGTGACGGCGTCGCGCCTTCGATCGACTGCGCGATCGCGCGCGCCAACACGGTCTTTGCCGTCCCGGGCACATCCTCGAAGAGAACGTGACCACCGCACATGAGGGCAGAGAACACGAGCTTCACTTCGTCGCGCTTGCCGTGGACGACGGTCTCGATGTTGTCCAGGAAACGATCCGCAGTGGCTGCGGCGCCCCGGAAGCGATCAGATCCCTCTAGACGAGCAACCTCGGTCGGTTCCATAGCCTCCTCGATTGTAGGGGGGCGCCAAGCAGCAGACGCCCATTTGTGACGCCCATCAGGGCGATTTGGTTAGCGAATTAGACTTGCCGCCACCGGCAGATTGCCGGTTTCCGGAGCGGAGAGTACTTTCGATCGGTGAGTAACCGACTCGTCGCGGTCCGGATACGGCTGGTATGAGCGTTGCAGCGATCCTCGTGGCCGCGTCGCTTGCGGCCGGAAGCGGGCCGACACCGGTCCAGGCCGAGAACGCGCTCGGGGGCACACAGCCGTCAGCGTGGCTTCAGCCTGCGACGCCGCCGACGAGCATCGAGGGCTGGGCCTCGGAGGTCAGCGTGCTTCCCGGCGAACAGGTGCACCTCCACGTCAGCACGCGTGACGGTGACAGGTACGCAGTCGAGCTCTATCGCCTCGGCTGGTACGGCGGGCTCGGCGCACGACTCGTCGCATGCGCGCCGAGCTGCGGCAGCGACAAGGCGGGCCAGCACTTCGGCGTGTCGATCCAGAACGGCTTGATCCGAGCGGACTGGCCCGTTACCGACACGCTCACGATCCCCGCCACGGCGGTGAGCGGTTACTACTACGCGCTCCTCCGCGTGACGAGCGGCGGTGACGACGCCGGCGCCCGGGGCTTCGTGGCGTTCGTCGTACGCGACCCGCGGAGCCGCCGCTCGCAGATTCTCGTGCAGGTCCCCGTGAACACCTGGCAGGCGTACAACCCGTGGGGCGGCAAGAGCCTCTACCCGTTCAACAGCACCGACCTGGCTCCCGCGACGCGCGTCTCGTTCGACCGTCCGCTCGCGTTCACGGCGCAAGGGCCGTTCGACTGGGAATACAACATGGTCCGGTTCCTCGAGCGTGAGGGCTACGACGTCTCGTACCAGACGGACGTCGACACGGACGCGAACCCCGCAAGCCTGCTCGACCACCGGCTCGTCATCGTCAACGGCCACGACGAGTACTGGACGAAGCAGCTGCGCGATGCGTTCAACAACGCGCGCAATGCGGGAACGAATCTCGCGTTCCTCGGCTCGAACGCCGCGTACTGGCAGGTCCGTTACGAGGACGGGCGCCGGACGATCGTCGGGTACAAGGACGCGGCGCCCGATCCCGAGCCCAGTGACGCACTGAAGACGATCCGCTTCCGTTCCCTCTCTCCCCCACGTCCGGAGTGCGCGCTGATGGGCGTGATGTTCCTGCGGCTGCGCGAGCATCAGTCGGGACCGGTCGACTACACCGCCACGAATGCCGCCCCGTCGGATCCATGGTTCGCGGGGACGGGGTTCAACGCCGGCGACAAGGTTCTCGACGTCGTCGGCAACGAGTGGGATTCATTGCCTGACCCGCCGGTTCCCGCGACGTGCGTGAAGCCCCGACTCAGGGTGCTCTTCCACTTCGAAGGCCAGCCCGCAAACGCTGACGCGGTGCGCTACACCGCCACGTCGGGCGCACGCGTCTTCGCCGGGGGCGCCCAGCAGCTCTCGTGGGCGCTCGACACCTTCAACCTGACGCGCTTCGGCCGGACGTTGCCTGCCGATACGCGGTTCCAGCAGTTCATCCGGAACGCGCTCGCGGATCTCACCCGGCCTGCCCGGCCGACGGCGCTGCAAGTTCACGTGCAAGGGCGGACGGTGACGCTCGAGGTCGTCGGTCACGCCGACCCGCGGGTCAAGTTCCAGAGCTTCAAGCACATGGGCGCGGCGCCGTTCACGCTCGCGAGCCCCGGAGTCACGCCCCTCTGCAAGAACAAGACCGGGAACTGCGTCATTCGGAGTGTGGCGCCCGGGACCTACCGCTACGCAGCCGTGACCGTGGACGAGTGGGGGCAGTCGCTGCCGATCTTCACGGCGCCGGTCGTCGTGCCCGCGCCTCGGTGATCCCCCGTGCGGCTGCGACGGTTGCGCTCGCGTTGCTCGTGGTCGGCGCGGCCGGAGCCTCTCCGACGTGGCGCGCGCCGGTGCAGCTCTCACCGGCCGAGCGAGCGCTCGGGCCCGAGCTTGCCGTGAACGCAGCCGGCAGCGCCGCCGTCGTCTGGGACCACGAGCAAGGAGCCGATTGCCCGATCCAGCCGGCGTCCCTGTCGTGCATCCACATCGTCGAGGCGGCGCCGCGGTCAGCGCAAGGCGCTGCGTGGCAGTCGCCGATCGAGGTGGCGCGACCCGGGATCGGGGCAGCACCGCGAGTTGCGCTCGACCCCGCCGGAGACGCAGCAATCGTCTGGATCCACGACATCGGGCTGCCGCGTGTCCTGCAGGCGACGATCAGGCCCGCAGGCGCTGCAACGTGGCCGAACGCGAACGACCTCTCCGGCATGCCGCTCCAGATCAGGAATCACGCAATCGCCCTCGACGCCACCGGCAACGCGGTCGCCGTGTGGGCCCAGCGCGACAGCACGACGTTCTACGTCGTGGGCGACCTGAGACCCGCCGCAGGCGGCGTGTGGCTCGCGCCCGTGGCCCTCTCCAGTCTGAGCGCTGACGCTTCGGCCGGCCCGGCCCTGAGCGTCGCGCCGCGCGGGGAGGCGCTCGCCGCCTGGATCGACAGCGGCGCCGTGCGCCTGGCGCGGGGAAACGCCGCGACCGGTGCCTGGGATCCGGCGGTGAGCCCCGCGTTCGGCGGCGTCAACGCCGACACCGACATCGACGTTGCCTTGAATGCGTCCGGGGCTGCGGTCGCGGCGTGGTCCTGGCGGCGTGCTGCGGGAGGCCCGAACGTCGTCCAAGCGTCCTTCCGCGCCGCGGGCGGCGGGTGGGGCCCCGTCGTCGATCTGGGGACAGCCGGCGCAGGACGCAGCCGCGTGCGGGCCGGCCTCAGCGCCGGCGGCTCCGCCGCAGTGATCTGGCTCAACGGCACCATCCTCAACGGCGCCGGCAGGTCGCGCACCACAGGTGTCTGGACCAGCCCGCGGACGATCGCGACGAACGTCGCCGCATCCGGTGCACGTCTGGCGATCAACCCGGCCGGCAACGCCGTCGCCGTCTGGCCGAACGGCTCGACAGGTGCGATCCGCGCGGCGCTCCGCCCGGCCGGAAGCGCCTGGCAGCCGCCCGTCCGGGTTTCCAGCCCGGGAAGCTCCGAGCCGAGGGTCGCGCTCGACGGTGCGAGCGCCGCAGTGGCGGTGTGGAACCGCACGGGGCCGCAGCGCGTCCTCGTCGAGGGCGCCGATCTCGCGCCGACCGGCCCCGTCCTGACGAACGTGGAAGTCCCGGCAAAGGCGACGGTCGGCGTGAAGGCGTTTTTCTCCGTGATGCCGCGAGCGTGGAGCGCGCCGACCGTTGGAGCGCCGCTCTGGCGATTCGGCGACGGAACGTCGGCGCACGGCGCGCAGGTCACACACACCTTCGACGCGACCGGAACTTCGACCGTGTCCGTCTCTCAGGCGGACGCCGCCGGCGACACGTCGACGGCAAGCCGAAGGGTCTCGGTCGTCCCGCGCTGACGGAGGGGCTTGCTCTCCGCGCCCGAAGGTGATTCAGTCCCGGGCCATGGAGACGCCGCCGCTGCAGATGACCCGCAACGTCGGACCGCTCGGCCGCCCGCGCGGCATCGGCTTCGGGATTCTGCTCTTCATCATCACCTTCGGCTTCTACAGCTGGTACTGGGTCTACAAGACCCAGGAGGAGATGAAGCAGCACACGGGCGACGGTCTCGGCGGCGTGCTCGGCCTCGTCGTCTGGATCCTCGTGAGCTTCATCAGCGCATTCGTGATCCCGTCCGAGATCGGCGCGATGTACAGGAAGGACGGTCAGGAGCCGCCGATCACCGGCTGGACCGGCCTCTGGCTCTTTCCGTTCGGGATCTTCATCGTCCCCGCCATCGTGTGGTTCGTGAAGGTCCAGGGCGCGCTGAACCGCTACTGGGAGTCGAAGGGCGCAGTTCCGGCGTAGTGCGCAGGCCGCGACTCACGAGCCGCGGCGCGCAGAAGCTCGGGGAGCTCGAGCGTGAGCTCGGCCTCGATCCGGACGACGACGCTTCGCGCTGGCTGCAGGAGCACGACCCGAAGCCCGAGCCAAAACCTCCGAGGGCGGCAACCAAGTCGAAGACGTTGCACCGCTGGCGTCAGCGCCAACAAAGGAAATAGCGGCGCGGAGAAACCGGTAAAGTACCGGTAATGGCTGAGCAAGCACGGCCGAGTCCAGACTCGCAGGAAGAGATCGTGCGACGGCTGATGGATCTCTTCGCGCGAACGCTGGATCACCAGGGTACGTGCCTCGACACGCTCGGGCTGACGTACAACCAGGCAAAGCTGATCTGGCGCCTCGAGGTGAACGACACACCTTCGTTGAAAGAGCTGGCGCGCCGGTGCGGCGTCGACCCTTCGAACCTCGCGGGCACCGTCGACCAGCTGGAGGAGCGCAAGCTCGTCCGCAGCCGACCCGCGGAGCACGACCGTCGCGTGCGCATCGTTCGGCTCACGGGGGACGGCATTCGCCTCCGACGCAAGCTTGTCGCCTGTCTTGCGCGTAACCCGTCCATCGGCGCGCTCTCGCAGCGCAAGCGGGATCAGCTGCTCGCAATCCTCCGGGAGGTTGCTTGAGCTCCGACTTCTGGAAGTTCTGGGCCGGCCAGACGATCTCGAATCTCGGGAGCTCGTTCACGCAGTGGGCCGTGCCCCTGCTCGTCTACGACCTCACGCGCTCGGCCGTCAACCTCGGCGTCGCGACCGCGGCGACGTTCCTCCCCTACCTGCTCTTCGGCCTGCCGCTCGGAGCCTGGATGGATCGCGTCGACCGGAAGCGCGCGATGGTCGCGCTCGACGCCCTGAACACCGTCGTGATCCTCTCGATCCCGCTCGTAGCGACGTTCGGAAACCTCAACGTCTGGTTGATCTACGCAGTGACATTCATCCAGTCGTCGATCTTCATCGCCTTCAGTGCCGGCGAGTTCGCCGCGATTCCGAGCCTCGTCCCAAAAGAGGACCTCGTCACGGCCAACGGGCGCATCCAGGCTTCCTACTCGGCGGCACAGGTCGCCGGGCCGCTGCTCGCCGGCGCGCTCCTCTCCGTGCTGCCGCTCACGTGGGTGCTCGCCTTCGACGCGGGCTCGTTCGCGATCTCGGCGCTGTCTCTCTCGCTCGTCAGGCGAAGCTTCAACGTCGCGGAAGACGAGCCGAAAGAGCGAAAGAGCATCCTCCACGACGTGCGAGAGGGGTTGCGTTACGTCCTTTCCCATCCCGTGCTGCGAAACATCTCGGTGATGATGGCGCTGATCAACTTCGTCGGCGCGACGACGTACTCACAGCTCGTCCTCTTCGCCAGCGAGCGCCTCGACGCCAGCAAGCGCGAGATCGGCCTCCTGTTCGCGGCAGGGAGCGCAGGCGTCGTCGTCACGGGGCTGCTCGCAGGACGTCTGCGGAAGCGATTCAGCTTCACCGCGCTCGCGATGACGTCGTTGATGCTGATGGGCGCCTGCACGATCATCTTCGCCGGCATGCACTGGTACTGGGCAGCGCTGCCGTTCTGGGCCGCCGCCGGCGGGCTCGGGATCCTCTTCAACATCAACACGGGGAGCCTGCGACAGGCGATCGTCCCCAATCATCTGCTCTCGCGCGTGCTGTCGATCGCCGGCGTACTCGCCTGGTCCGCGATTCCCGCGGGCGCGCTCGTCGGTGGGTGGGTGGTCAGCGCAACCGGAAACGTCGCGCTCGTCTACGGCGTGATCGGGATCCTCACGATCTGCATCGCGGCGTTCTTCCGCTTCTTCACCGCGCTCGGAGACGCCCAGCGCTACGTCGACGAGCGCAAGGCGGAGGAGGAACGCGTCGCCGGGGAGGCCCTCCCCGCCTCCTGATCGCACCATTCGAATCAGGAATCCAAGGGTTCCCGAGCGCCGCGCCGTGACTATGTTCGGGGAAGTGCGTCTCCTCGACGACCGAGACGACGTATCTACTCTCTCCCGCCAAATGCGCGCACGCCGTGCGCATTTGGCCTTGAGGGGCTAGTCCTGGTACGGGTCGTGGACGTCCCGCCCGGCCATCGCAACGCCGAGCGGGCGGAGCCTGTGCTCGACCCGCACCGACCCGGCGTGTGCGGCGAGGACGTCGGGCAGCCGTTTGTAGACCTCCGGCGCCTCGTCGGCCCCGCCGCCGACGAGCACGATGCCCTGTGAGCGGAGCCGCGCTTGCACGGCCGGCCAGTCGACGACACCGGGCTTCAACTGCTGCGTGACCCAGATCTTCTGAAGCCCCGCACCGGGATGGTCCGGGCAACGCCCGGGGCGATCGAACACGCGGTCGCACGAGCGATTGCGACAAGCCCAGCGCTTGCGCCGCCGCACGCGGCCGGCAGCCTGTGAACGGCTCATCACGCGGCCCGCACCGTGCACGGTCGAGTAGAGCGCTTCGGCCGACGTGTCGCTCTCGACACCCTCGAGGATCACCGACTCGTCGCCCATCGTCCCGCCCACGAACCCTTCCTGTCCGGGGCGAGCCGGCGTGCAGCCCTTGCGAATCACCCAGTAGGTGCGTCCCCGATGTTCCTCGCGCCACGCGAAGTTGTGGTGGTTGTGCACCTCGTGCGTCGCCTCTGCACCGAGGATCTCGAGCACCTTCGCGACGACGACGTCCCGGCCGGCATACGCGTACTCGCCGGCGAGCTGCATCGCGGCGATGTACGAACGCCCCAGCTCCGAGTCGACGTCGAACAGCACCGGAGGGGAGTCCATCTCGCCCTCTCGCGCCCGACTGTCGAATGGCAGCCCCTGCGCCAGTGCGAGAAACCCCGACGCCGTCTTGTGACCGAAGCCGCGGGAACCGAAGTGAACGCCGACCCAGACCCGGTCGTCCTCGTCGGCCATCACGTTCACGTAGTGATTGCCGGAGCCGACCGTGCCGAGCTGCGACTCCGCCAGCCGCGCGAGCTTCCGCTGCGGAGCGAATTCCGCATGACGCACCTTTTCGAGCACCGGGTGGTCGGTTCGCTCCTGAGCCGGCACACCGATGCCGAACGAGATGCGGCGGGTGATCTCCTCCATGATCGGCTCGACTCCGCCGAGCTCCTCGAGGTCGCGGCGTCCGAGATCCGTCCGCGCTGCTTTGTTGCCGCAGCCGATGTCGTAGCCGACGCCGGACGGCGACACGTAACCCTCGTACGCGATCCCGCCGCCGATCGGCTGGGAGTAGCCCGGATGATGATCCGCGCACAGCACGCCGAGCTCGGCGTCCCCTGCGTCCATGCAGCGCTCGAGCTGCCGCAGGCTGCGCTCGTCCACCGGACCGAACGTCTTGATCCGGGTCATGAGGACTATTTTCCCCGTTCTCCCGCCGTCGCGGGGACCTGCGGGGCTACGAGCCCCGTGCGGCGGCGCGAATCTCCGAGATGGTCGCGCGAGGGCTGATCGCTTCGGGATCGACGAGCAGCTCCAGAAGCGACGGCCGCTCCTGCGCCCGTGCGCGCGCGAATGCGGCGGGAAAGTCCTCCGAGCGTGAGACGAGCTCGCCGTAGGCACCGAACGCGCCGGCGAGCGCCACGAAATCCGGATTGACGAGGTCGGTGCCGACGACCCGCCCCGGAAAGAGTCGCTCCTGGTGCATTCGGATGGTGCCGTACATCCCGTTGTTGACGAGGAGCACGACGATCGGCAGGCGTTCCTGCACGGCGGCCGCGAGCTCGTGCCCGCTCATCATGAAGTCGCCGTCGCCCGAGACGCAGACGACTTCGCGCTCCGGATGGACCACCTTTGCGGAGATCGCAGCGGGAATGCCGTAGCCCATAGCGCCGGAGCAGGGCGCGAGCTGTGTTCCGTAGCGGCGGAACGCATAGAAGCGGTGACACCAGACGGTGTAGTTGCCGGCGCCGTTCGTGAGGATCGCGTCGTCCGGCATGTGCTCTCTGAGGTGCTCGAGCACGTCGCCGAGGTCGAGCTCGCCCGGTCCTCGCCTGTGCCGCAGGCTCGTAAGGAACGCTTCGTGCGCCGACTCGACCCACTCGCTCCGCGCGGCACCGTCCACCGCGCCGAGCGCCCGCGCGGCGGCGAGGAACTCGCGGGACCCAGAGACGATCGGAACGTCGGCGCGGAAGACGCGGCCGAGCTCGTTCGGATCCGCGTGAACGTGCACAAACGTCTGCGGCGTTCGGGGCGGCTCGAGCGTCGTGTAGCCGCGCGTCGGGATGTCGCCGAGCCGCGCTCCGACGACGAGCAGGAGATCCGCTTCGCGGAGGCGGCGCGCCAGCGCCTCGTCGTGTCCGATCGTCAGCGCCCCGGCGTAGCTCGCGGAGGTGTTGTCGATGAAGTCCTGCCGCCGGAACGACGCCGCGACAGGCAAACGCGACGCCTCGGCGAACGCCTGCAGGTCGGCAGCGGCCTCGGCGCTCCATCCGCCGCCGCCGACGACGGCGAACGGTCTCTTCGCCTCAGCGAGAGCGTCACGGACGCGGGTCACCTCGTCTGCAGACGGAGCGGGTCGCGCGGGCGTGTACGGGTCCGCATCTTCCACGTCCGCCTCGAACGAGAGAACGTCCTCGGGAAGCGCGACGACGACGGGGCCCGGCCGCCCCGACATCGCGGTCTGGAGCGCCCGCGCCGTCACCTCGGGGAAGTCAGAAGGGCACTCGACCTCGGCGGTGAGCTTCGTGAACGACCCGAAGGCCGACTCGTAGTCGAGCTCCTGAAACGCTTCGCGACCGCGGTGCGCAAGCGGGACCTGGCCCACGAAAAGGACGAACGGAGTCGAGTCCTGGAACGCCGTGTACACGCCCGTGGCGGCGTGGGTCGCGCCGGGCGCGCGCGTGACGAAGCAGATTCCGGGGCGGCCCGTGAGCTTGCCGTAGGCCTCGGCCATGTTCGCCGCTCCCGCCTCGTGCCGCGCGACCACGAGCCGAATCGGCGCGTCGCGCAGCGCGTCGAGGACCGCGATGTAGCTCTCGCCCGGGACACAGAAAGCCGTCTCGACTCCGTGAACGACCAGCTGGTCGACGAGGATCCGCGCGCCGGTGCGCGTCAAAGCTCGATCGGCTCGTCGAAGAAGACGGTTGCGCGCTGCAGCTTCGGCTTCTCCTCGTCCGCCGGATCGAGGTAGCGGATCGTCCGCTTTCCCGCCCACTCGCGCGGCAGCAGCATGACGCGCACGAACGCGGTCTCTTCCTCGGGCGACGCTCTCGCGAGCACCGGTTCGGGCCCTGACTCGAACCACGGGTCGAACGGGCCGAGCTCGTGCGTCTCGCCGCCGCTTTCGATCCGGATCGACCCGTGCAACAGGCAGCGGATGCCGGGGCCGGGGTGTGTGTGCCGGTAGGCGAGGCCGCCCGGCGGAAAGTCAACTCGGTCGCACCGCATCAGCCACTCGCCGCGTGGGTCGAGCGCGACCGCGGCCGCGAGGAGGGCGTCCTCGCTCTTTCTCACGTCCAGCTCCCAGACGAGCGCGCGCCCGTCGACCGAAGCCTCACCGAAGTACGCCGTCCCGCGGTCGACGTCGTACGCCGCTCGATTGCCCGGGCCGGTCTCTACGCCTTTTCGGTGGTCGTAGAGCGCGAGGATCAATGGAAGTACTGGCCGCCGTCGATGACGATCGTCTGACCGGTGACGAACGCCGCTCCCGGGCCGGAAAGGAAGACGACCGCGCCCACGACGTCCTCCGGCTCCTCGTCGCGTTGCAGCGTGCGGGCAGAGATCGAGGCGTCGCGAAGCGCTTCGACCACTTCCGGGTGCTCGCGCACGCCGTCGCTCATCGTGAAGCCCGGTGCAACGCAGTTCACCAGGACGTCGTCTGGTCCGAGCTCTTTCGCAAGCGCACGGGTCAGCGCGACGATCGCGCCTTTGCTCGTCACGTAGTGCAGTAGGAAGGGCACCCCGCGAAACGGCGTCCCCGAGGAGATGTTCACGATCCGTCCCCCGCCGCGCTCGCGCATGTGGGGGACGACGGCGCGGCAGGCGAGGAACATGCTCAGCACGTTCACGTCCATTACGCGGCGCCACTCGTCGACCGGGATCTCCGTGAACGGTCGCATTGCCAGCGACGCGTAGAGCCCCGCGTTGTTGACGAGAATGTCGATCCGGCCGCAGCGGTCGACGACCTCCCTCGCCATCTCCTCGACCTGCGTCTCGTCGGCGACGTCGACCGTGAGACCGACGCCGCCCTCGAGCTCCGCCGCAGCTTCTTCCGCCCGATTCAGGTCCGCAACGACGATTCGCGCCCCGTCGGCCGCGAGGCCTTTGGCGATCGCGTTGCCGATGCCCTGCGCCGCGCCCGTGACGATCGCGACCCGGCCCTCCAGCGGGCCGCTCACCGGATCGGCGAGAACACGGTCGGCACGAGGATCCGGTTCTGCTGGGTGTGGATCAGCGGCTGGATCCGCGCGAGGAACGCCTTCCAGCGCTCGTCCGCCTGGAGCTTCGCGCGCCGCTGCTCCCGTTCCGCGAAGTTGTCGTATCCCCACAGGCTCGTGTAGGTCGACAGCGCACCGACATCCGTGGTGAAGACGCCGATCAACCCGCCCAAGTGCTCCTCCTGTAGCGCGATGCCCTCTTCCTCGTAGAGACGCACGAGCTCCACGAGTTTCCCGGTGAAGACGTGGTAGTCGCGCTGCTCGACGATCACGCGTTGGTCACGCGTTGATTCCGCCGAGCGCGAGGTACTTCAGCTCGAGCCACTCGTCGATCCCGTACTTCGAGCCCTCGCGGCCGATCCCGGACTCCTTCATCCCTCCGAACGGCGCGACCTCGGTCGAGATGAAGCCGGTGTTGATGCCGACGATCCCGTACTCGAGCCCTTCGGACACTCGCCAGATGCGGCCGACGTCGCGGCTGAAGAAATACGCCGCGAGACCGTACGGAGTGTTGTTCGCGATCTGCACGGCTTCCTCTTCACGCGCAAATCGCCCGACACCGGCGACCGGGCCGAACGTCTCCTCGCAGCTCATCGCCATCGAAGCGGTCACGCCGGTGAGCACGCTGGGTTGGAAGAACGTGTGCCCGAGCTCGTGGCGTTCACCGCCGACGATGAGGTCCGCACCTGCGGCGAGCGCATCGCCGACGTGGCGCTCCACCTTGTCGAGCGCCTGCTCGTCGATCAGCGGCCCGACCTTGACCTCCGGCTCGGTGCCGGAGCCGACCTTCAACGCGGTCACCGCACGCGTGAGACGGTCGACGAACTCGTCGTGCACCGAGTCCTGGACGAGGATGCGGTTCGCGGCGATGCAAGTCTGTCCCGAGTTGCGGAACTTGCAGAGGAGCGCGCCCGCGACGGCTTCGTCGAGGTCGGCGTCGTCGAAGACAAGGAACGGCGCGTTGCCGCCGAGCTCCAGCGACACCTTCTTCACCTGCTGCGCGCACTGGGCCATGAGGAGCTTCCCGACCTCGGTCGAGCCCGTGAAGCCGAGCTTGCGCACCGTCGGGCTCGACGTGAGCTCGCCGCCGATCACCGGTGCGTCCTCCGCAGCGCCGGTGACGATGCTGAGGACGCCCGGCGGCAGGCCGGCTTCCTCGCCGAGCTTCGCGACCCCCAGCGCCGACAGGGGAGTCTGCTCGGCCGGCTTGAGCACCATCGTGCAGCCCGCCGCGATCGCCGGGGCGGACTTGCGCGTGATCATCGCCGAGGGGAAGTTCCACGGCGTGATCCCCGCCGTGACTCCGACCGGCTCCTTCGTGACGAGCACTCGGCGATCATCCAGGTAGGTCGGGATCGTGTCACCGTAGACGCGCTTCGCCTCCTCGCCGAACCACTCGAGGAAAGAGGCGGCATATGTGATCTCGGCTCTCGACTCCGGGAGCGGCTTCCCCTGCTCCGCTGTGAGCAGGAGCGCAAGGTCCTCGAGGTGCGCGAGCATCAGGTCCGACCAGCGCCGCAGGATCCGCGCGCGCTCTTTCGCCAGCGTCGCTCGCCAGCGCGGATACGCGGCGGCCGCGGCATCGATGGCACGCTGTGTCTCCGACGCGCCGAGACGCGGCACCTGCGCGAGCTCTTCCCCGGTCGCGGGATCGTCGACCGGGAATGTCCCGCCGTCGTCGGCCTCGATCCACGTCCCGCCGACGTATGCGCGGTCGAGGAGGAGGCCGCTTTCTCGGAGGCGGCGAGTGGTGTTGGACGGATCAGCCGCGACCTGCGCCATGAGCCGCGATTCTACGCGGGGCTCGGCCGAGCGATCACCCCGCGGCGCTCGAGCTCCAGCAGCTGTTCTTCGTCGACACCGAGCTCCGCCAGGACCTCAGCCGTGTGTTGGCCCAGGAGCGGCGGAGACGCCGGAGGCCGGAGCGACGCCTGCGCCAGCGAGAACGGCGGGTTCACGAACGGCAGCGGGCCCGCGGTTGGATGCTCGATTTCGGTCGTAGCCCCGGCGGCCTCGATAGCTGCGCGGACACCGCGGACCTCTCCGGCGGGGACTCCGGCGTCGAGCAGGATGCGAAGCCACTCGTCGGTGCTCCGATCGAGAAAGACCGACTCGAGCTCGGCGACAAGGGCATCCCGATTGCGCACGCGTGCATCGTTCGTTGCGTATCGCTCGTCGTCGGCGAGGTCGGGACGCTCGACTGCCGCGCACAGTTTCCGATAGAGGCCGTCGTTCGCCGCAGCGACCGCTAGCCCGCCGTCCCGGGTTCGAAACGGCTGGTACGGGACGATGCTCGCGTGCGCGTTGCCATAGCGCTTTGCCTCCTCGCCGGTCACGAGCGCGGCGGCTGCGACGTTGACCAGCGCGGCAAACGCGCTGTCCAGCAGCGAGACCTCGACCCACTCGCCCTCCCCCGTCTGCGACCGCCGGTGCAACGCCGCGAGGATTCCGATCGCGGCGTTGAGGCCGGCGAGAACGTCGACGACCGCCACGCCGACCTTCGTCGGCTCCCCTTCGGGATCACCTGTAATCGACATCAGCCCGCTCTCGGCCTGAACCGTGAAGTCGTAACCGGGGCGATTACGCGGCTTACGCGGCCCGAACCCGGTGATCGTGCAGTACACGACGTCCGGCCGCCGAGCGCGCACGGACTCGTAGTCGAGGCCGAGTCGCTTCGCGCCGCCCGAGCGGAAGTTCTCGATCAGGACGTCGGCGCTTGCGCACAGGTCGAGGGCCAGATCCCGTCCCTCCGGGTCCTTGAGGTCGAGCGCGACGCTGCGCTTGCTGCGGTTGATCGAGAGGAAGTACGCGGACTCGCCGCCCGCGAAGGGCGGGCCCCACGCCCGTGTCTCGTCGCCGCCCTTCGGATGCTCGACCTTGACGACGTCGGCGCCGAGATCGGCGAGCGTCATCGTCGCGTAGGGGCCCGCGAGCACGCGGGAGAAATCGACGACGCGGATGCCGGCGAGCGGCGGAGCCGTTCCCTCAAGCGACATGTGCGCGAGTGTAGGCGGGGCTCAGCGGTACGCGATCCGCTCGCGCTGCCCGCTCGCAGACGAGCGTGCGATCGCGTCGCACACCTCGGCTGCCCGGTAGCCGTCCTCGAACGTGGCGCCGTACGGCGCGACGTCTCCGTCTTCGGCGATCGCGCGGAGCAGGTGGTGGAGCTCGTGCACGAAGGTGTGCTCCCAGCCGATCGTGTGTCCGGGTGGCCACCACCACTGGATGAAGGGATCGTCCGGTTCGGTCACGAGCACCGTCTCGAAGCCGCGCGCCTTCCCGCCGGTGCGGAACACCTTCAGCTCGTTCAGGCGCTCGAGGCCGAAGGCGATCGAGCCCTTCGTGCCGTTGAGCTCCCACTGCAGGTCGTTCTTGTGGGCGAGCGCGAGGCGGGTCGCCTCGATCGTCCCGGTCGCGCCGCCCGCGAACTCGACCGTCGCAGCAACGGCGTCCTCCACACGCCGGCCGGGCACGAACGTGCGCGCGATTCCCGAGACCGATTCGACCTCACCGACGAGGAAGCGCGCGAGGTCGACCGCGTGCGAGCCGAGGTCACCGAGCGTCCCGCCTGCCTCTTCGGGCTGAAAGCGCCAGGCGTCGAGCGTGGGATCCATCCCCCAGTCCTGCAGGTAGCGCCCGCGAAAGTGGACGATGTCGCCGATCTCCCCAGCCTCGACAAACGTGCGCGCCAAGCGCACGGCGGGCACGAAGCGGTAGTTGAACGCGCACATGTGCTTGACGCCGGTCGCGTCCACGCGCCGCCATATCTCGTAGCTCTCGTCTGCGTTGCGGCCGAGCGGTTTCTCGCAGATGACATGCTTGCCGGCCTCCGCTGCGGCGATGGTCGGCTCCGCGTGGAGCGAGTTCGGCCCTCCGTTGTCGAAGAGCCCGATCTCGTCGTCCGACACGAGCTCGTGCCAGTCGGTCGTCCAGCGTTCGTAGCCGTACCGGCGCGCCGCCTCTGATACGGCCTCCTCGTTCCGCCCGGAGATCACGACGAGCCGCGGCACGAGCGGCGGCGGCCACGTCATGGGCGCCAGCTTGCGAAGCGCGTTCGAGTGCGCCTTGCCCATGAACGCGTACCCGAGCATGCCGACGCCGATCTCGCGGGGCGCGCCGTTCACTGGCCGGGCCTCTGCATCGCTGCGTCGAACGCGATCGCCGACGGAGTGAAGTCCGTTCGGCGGACGAACGCAAGCGCATCGGGCGCTCCCCAGTCGCGATCCATGCCCGAGTCCTCCCACTCGATGGAGAGCGGCCCGTCGTAGCCGATCCGGTTGAGCGCGCGGAAGAGGGATTCGAAGTCGACGTCGCCGTGTCCGGGCGAGACGAAGTCCCAGCCTCGTTCGGCCTCGCCGAAGTTCAGATGTCCGCCGAGGATGCTCTTCCGCCCGTCGAGCGTCTTGCGCGAATCCTTGACGTGCACGTGGTAGATCCGATTTGCAAACTCCTCCACGAACGCGGCCGAGTCGAGGAACTGGTGCGCGAAGTGGCTCGGGTCGAAGTTGATGCCGAACTCGGGCCGGCGTCCGATCCCGGCGAGCGTCTTCCGCGTCGTGGCGAAGTCGTACGCGATCTCAGTCGGGTGAACCTCGAGCCCGAAGCGGACGCCTTCCTCGCCGAAGACGTCCATGATCGGGCCCCAGCGCTCGGCGAAGTCCTCGTAGCCGCGCTCGACCGCGTCGAAGTCGTTCGGCGGAAACGAGTAGAGCAGGTGCCACACGCTCGACCCGGTGAAGCCGTTCACCTGTTGCACGCCGAGCCGCGCTGCGGCGCGCGCAGTGTCCTTCATCCGCTCGGCCGCACGCCGGCGGACGCCCTCGGGCTCACCGTCTCCCCAGACGTCCGGTGGGACGATTGCCCGGTGCCGCTCGTCGATCGGATCGCAGACGCACTGGCCGACCAGGTGCGCTCCGACCGCGAACACCTGGAGGCCGTGCTGTGCAAGGAGCTGCTTGTGCGACGCCACGTAACCCGGCTCCGCCACCACCTTGTCGACCTCGAAGTGGTCGCCCCAGCATGCGAGCTCGAGGCCGTCGAAGCCCCAGCCGCCCGCCTTCGCGGCCAGCTCCGCGAGCGGCAGGTCAGCCCACTGGCCGGTGAAGAGCGTGACGGGGCGCGCCACCGTCAGACCGCCGCGAGGACCGGAACGGCGAGGCCGGCCGCGCCGAGCTCCGAGGTCGTCGGCTCGTAGCCGGAGCGCGAGAGCAGCTCCAGGCCGAGCCGCGAGCGACGAACCCGCTCGCGTGAGAGGGCAACGGTCGTCGCCTCGATGTGCGTGCCCGCCGGGTAGACGTCTGGCGCGTTCCGGAGCCCGAACTTCACGTACACGGGCGCTGCGATGCGGATGATCTCCGGAATCTCGTGCAGGCGGACGAAGCCGCCGACGTTGTCGGGCGCCTCGACGTAGAGGTCGAGCGGCAGGTCGACGGCTGCGCGGATTGCTGCAATCTGAGGCAGGGTCAGGTCGGTCGGAAGGTTGAGCGTGTTGGCGCCGAGGTCCGCCAGGACACGAGCTGCGGCCGGATTTGCGGCCGGCAGCATCACCGAGACCTTCGCCTGCATGTCGTCGGGAAGCCCGCCGGCCGCGCGCATGGCGCCGAAGACCGACAGGAGGCCGAGGTCTGCGATCAGGACGCTCCGAATTCCGTGCGCCGCGGCGCGCTTCACGTCTCCCAGGCCCTGGACGAGCTGGTCCTGTCCTCGCGACGTCGGCGCGACTACGGCTCCGGCCGGTGCACGTGCCATCGCCGACGTGTCCCAAGCGGCGTTCGGGCGGGCAAAGAGGCTGACCTCCACGCCGGCCTCGGCTGCGGCTCGAGCCATGGCGTCGAGCTCGGCGTCGGTCTGGAGAAAGACGCCGCTGCCTTGCGAGATGCGGTGGACGCGGACATCGAGCCGCGCCGCTTCCTCGAGCACCGCCTCGAGACACGACGGCCCCTCGACGCTCGGGATCTCGATGCGGTACTGCGCGCCGTCGGGGAAACGCAGAGGCGAGTCCGGCAAGCCGTAGAGATCGCCCGCCGGAAGGCCGATCGACTGCAGGAACGCACGGGTCTCCTGCACTAGTCGTCAGAGACCGGCTCGACACCCAGGAAGCGGCGCTGCGCCTCCGGATCGCCGAGGAGCTGCTCCGCCGTCGTCTCGAGTGCGATCGAGCCCGCCACCATCACCAGCTGGCGATCGGCCAGGGAGGTCGCGACGCCGAGGTTCTGCTCGATGAGCAAGATCGCGACCCCTTCCTGCTCGAGCTTCTTGCACGTTTCGATCAACTGCTCCACGATCGTCGGCGCCAGCCCTTCGGAAGGCTCGTCCATGATCAGCAGCTTCGGGTTGAGGAGCAGCGCGCGTGCGATCGCGAGCATCTGCTGCTCGCCGCCCGAGAGCTGTGCTCCGCCGTTTCGCTTGCGCTCGGCGAGGCGCGGGAAGAGCTCGTAGACACGATCCGTCGTCCAGCCACGACGCCCGTTTCGCCCGCTGACGATTCGCAGGTGCTCCTCGACGCTGAGCGAAGGAAAGAGGCGCCGCCCCTGCGGGACGTAGCCGATGCCGTGCCTCGCGACCTTGTACGACGGTCGTCCCAGGACCTCCTCGCCGCCGAACTTGACGGAGCCGGTGGCACGCGGCGGCGTCAGGTTCATGATCGCCGCACAGAGTGTCGTCTTGCCCATGCCGTTCCTGCCGATCACAGCGACCGGCCGCTCGTCTTGCAGCTCGAACGACACGTTCTCGAGCACGTGCGCGCCGCCGTAGAACGCGTTCAGACCCTCGACCCGGAGCAGCGGCTCAGCCATGGCCGTTCTCCCCTTCCTCCGTGAAGCGGCTGCCGAGGTAGAGCTCGTGCACGAGCTCGTTGGCGCGAATCTCGCGTGGACTTCCCTCGACGATCACGCGGCCTTCGTACATCATCGTGACTCGTTCCGCGACTCGGAGCGCGATGTCCATGTCGTGCTCGATCAGGATCAGCGTGATGTCGCGGTCGAGGGCGAGCAGGAGCTCGGTAAGGAGTTGTCGCTCACCGCGCGACAGTCCGGACGCGGGCTCGTCGAGCATGAGCAGGCGCGGTTCGGCGGCGAGCGCCATGGCGAGCGCGACTTGCCGGTGCTCACCGTGGGAGAGCGACCCGATGAGCTCTCCGAGTTTTCCGTCGATCGCGGCCCGCCGCGCCGCGGCGCGGGCGCGGTCGCGGAGCTTCGCGTCCTTGCGCGGAAGCACCACGGGCCGCAGATGCCCGCCTTCGACGCCGATGATCGACAGGTAGATGCAGTCCTCCACCGTAAGGCCGATGAAGAGGCGCGATTGCTGGTAGCTGCGTGCGAGACCGAGCCTCGCGCGTGTGCGAGCCGGCTCTTTGCTGACGTCGTAGCCGAAGATCTCGATCCGACCGGTCGTCGCCGGCATGTCGCCCGCGACGACGTTGAACAGCGTTGTCTTCCCGGCCCCGTTCGGGCCGAGAATCGCGCGTCGTTCACCGGGAGCCACGTCCAGGTCGACGTCGCGGACGGCGTAAAGCCCGCCAAAGCGCCGGCCGACCCTCTGCAAGCGGAGGGCCGGCGCGACGCTCTGGGCCTGAACCGGCTCAGTCAGTTGCTCCGTCCGTTGCCTACTTCTTGACGACTCCGTTGACGACCGCCTTTTCCTTCCCCGTCCACGGAAGCTTCTTGTGCGCACAGCCGGGAGAGGTGCGGCTCGGAGGCTTGGTGATCGCACCACCAAACGACTGAGCGACTTTCGGGATGAACTGCACCGTCACGATGCTGAGCGCGCCACCGCTCTTGACGTCCATCCGGTACGAGTACTGATCCTGGATTGCCTGCCTGTTCTTGTCGAGCGTGACCTTGCCGTATGCGCCGTCCACGCTCGTCTTGCGAAGGACTGCCTGCAGCTTCTTCTGACCACCGGACAGGTCGCCCTTCACCGCCTTGAGCGCCTTCACCAGGGCCCAAGCGTTGAGGTAGTAGTTGTAGGTGAAACCGTCCGCCGCATGGTCCGACGCTTTGCCGGAGAGAGGCGGGTACTTGTTGTACCACCGGTCGAGGATTTTCTTGTACTTCGTCACCGCCGGGCTTTTCAGATCCGGCGAGCTTCCGAAGCCGCCCACATACGCACCGTCCAACCTTGGACCGAGCTGCTTGTCGGCGCCCGAGGAGAAGAAGAACAGGTTCCCGATCACCTGGCTGGCCTTGAGCTTGCCGTGAGCCTGCTCGAACGCCTTCAGTGACGGAATCGTTCCGGTTCCGCCCACGGCCCAGAAGTAGCCGTCGACCTTGTCCGGGTCAGGAAGCTGTCGAGCATAGGACGAGTAGTCCGTTGCGTTCAGCGGTGGGAAGACCCGCTTGACGATGTTGCCGCCGGCGGCGCAGAAGTCGGCGATCATTCCGGCCCCCGACGCGTAGCCGAAGCTGTAGTCGTCCATGATGATCGCGGCCTTTCGCCACTTGAGCTTCTTGTAGGCGAGATCGCCGATGCCCGCGTTCCACTGAATGCCGTCACCGTTGAAGCGGAAGAAGTTCGGCGCCTTCACAGCGGCCGTCGTGTCCCACGCGCCCGCGGTCCCGTTGACGAACGTCTTGGTCCGATGCTGCTTCGCGTAGTTAGCCACGGCGACCGACTCGTCACCCGAGAGAGGACCGATCATCACGTCGGCCTTGAGCTGCTCCATGAGTCGCCGGGTTTCCTTGATCGCCGTATCGGCTCGATCGTTCGAACAACCAATTCCGACGAGCTTCAGCGGATGGCCGCCGATTTGGCCACCGGTCCAACCGGCCGACGGCTTGTTCTTGTTCTTCGGCTTCACGCCGGCGTACTGCGCGAGGGCCGTGATCGCCCCCCCGATGTCCTGTTCGTAGTTGGAGGCGAATGCGCCTTGGCAGTCGGACAAGATTGCGATTCTGATCGGCGACGCCGCGCTCCTCGACGCCTTGCCCGCCCCGACCATTCCCCACATGGTCGCCGCAACCGCAGCGGCGAGGACGATCAGCGACCCCGGCAGCCAGTACCGGCGGCCCTTCCTTCTGACGTACGTCATCTAATGCCCTCCTAGTTGGTACAGCATCGAGTCGGTCTAAACCCCCTGAGTCCTGGTGCGTCCTCCTTTCAAGTCCTCGTTGCCCCTGGTGTGAGCGCATCCCTGGACTGGACGAGTCTACGAGTTTGGCTTCGTGGAGTCACGATCTTCGAGTGGCCTCGACGTCAGGCGCCGCCGCCTCCACGCGGTGGGGGCCCGGGGCCGCAGGCGCTTCGGAAACTGCGCCCCGCCGCCACGGAACCGCCCGTTCCGCAAACCGCGACATCGAGCCCAGGATCCCCATGAGCCCACCGGGCGAGAGCAGGACGATGGCCAGAAAGATGAGGCCGATCACCGTGTGGAACCGTTCCTCCGAGATGCCGACGTGACCGAGCCCAGGGACGCTTCGGATGTAGTTGTTGATCAACACGAAGACAAACGCGCCGAGCCAGGCGCCCTCGAGGCGGTAGAGGCCGCCGATGACGGCGATCACGAGCAGGTCGATCGTGGCCGACAGATCGATCGACGCGGGATCGATGTGGCCGTTCCACCACACGAACAAGACACCCGCGAGCGACGCGACAAAGCCTGCGAAGCCGAACGCGATCATGCGGTGGAGCGGCACGTTGTAGCCGAGGGAGCTCATTCGCACCGGGTCGTCGCGCACGCCCTGCAACGTGATGCCGAAGGGGGTGCGAACGAGATATCTGATCCCGCCATAGACGACGATGGCCGCTACGAGCGAGACGTAGTAGAGCCTGTTCGGATGCACATCGACCTCCCCGATGAATCCCGGTGTCCTGATGCCGCTGATGCCGCCGAAACCTGAGAATGTCGTCACCTGGCCGAAGAAGAGGTTCGCAATCACGGCATAGGTGAGCGTGATCATCAAGAAGTAGATGCCGGCGCTCCGGCTCGCGAGCGCACCGAAGATGAACGCGACCGCGGTCGCGATCGTGATTCCGAGGACTACTCCCCACCACGGGTTCCAACCGAGATTCAGCCCTTTCGAGTTGCCCGTGGTGACGACGTTGCCGAGGACGAAGCCGGCGATCCCGTACAGCGCGACCTGCGCGAGTGAGACCATGCCGCCGTATGCGGAGAGGAAGACCAGGCTCGCGGCGGCGATGCCGAGGAGAAATACCTGCGTGAGGATGAAGCTGATCCAGTAGGTACTGAAAACGAGCGGGCCGAGCGCCGCGAGAATCACCACGGTTGAGCCGAGCATGAACCCGGCAGTCCCGCCCGAGCCCCTCAGCACACGGTTCATGCAGGCTTCCCGAACAAGCCCAGCGGCCTGAACGCCAGAACGATCGCAAGCAACACGAACGTGAAGATGATCGAGTAAAACGTGTAGTTGCCGGGCAGGTACGCGGAGGAGAAGTTCGAGACGAGGCCGAGGAGAAGCGCGCCGACCGCGGCGCCGGCGAGCGAGCCCATGCCTCCGATGATCACCACGACCAGCGAATAGAGCAGCCAGTTCCCGTCGACGCCTGGGCCGAGGCTCGCGAACGACCCGCCGAGAGCGCCGCCGAATCCCGCCAACGCCGAGCCGACGGTAAATGCGATCGCGAAGGTGAGTTGAATGTTCACGCCGAGTGCTGAAACCATCTGGCGATCGTCGACACCGGCGCGGATCACCATGCCCGTTCGTGTCCTCTTCAGCCAGAACCAGAGCGCCAGGCCGATGCCGATCGCAATGGCAAGGATGAAGAGGCGCGTGAGCGTGTAGTGAAGGCCCGCAACACGGAGGTTCAGACGGCGGTCGAGGACGCCCGGCCACGCGATGTCCTCGGCAAATGCCCCGAAGTGGGCGATCATCTGGTCTGCGAGAATGATGGAGATCGCGATAGTGATCAGCGCCTGACGGAGCTCCTGTCCCTGGTTCCAGCGCAGGAAGATCTGTTGCGTAGCCAGACCGAGAACGCCGATGCACACAGCCGCGATCAGGGCGGGTACGAGCCACTGCCAGAAGTGCACCTGAGAGCTCAACAGGCCGAACGCCGAGTCCTCTCCGACGAATGCGCGTTGAAGCTTCAGCGCGATGTACCCACCAAGGAGGAAGAAAGCGCCGTGGGCCATGTTGACCACGCGCATCAAGCCAAAGATCAGGGTGAAGCCGCTCGCCACGACGAAGTAGACACCGGCCGCGGTGACGCCGTCGAGCAGCGTGGCGAGAAAGGACCGCGGATCGTCAACGGCCGAGCCGTAGTTCGTCTGCGTTCCAACGCACCCGGTGGCGCTGCAGGGCTCCGCTAGGAAGCCGATCCAGAGCAGCGCGAAGATGACCGCTGCAGCCGATAGAACCCACGGCGTGTACCTGAGCAGCGCCGCGAGCCCAATCTGCCGAGGGGCCTTCGGAACGGCTTCGACGGTGCTCACGTCCGCACCAATGCGCCGAAGGCTGCGAAGACGAGCGCCGCGACGACGACATTCGTCGGAAGCCGCCGGCTCAGGCGCGACGGGCCCAGCTGCCCTCTGAGGCGAGACGCCAAGAAGCTGAGTCTAAAACGGGGTTGTTAAGGCGCAAAACTGCCCCATCGCCATGCGACGGAGGTCACAAAGAGAGGCGCTGCCGGCCTAGCGGGCCGCGTCGCGGGCGTGGTAGAGCGTCGCCCGCCCTGCATCGCCCGTCTGAGGGCGCTCGTCCTCGAGGCGGCTGATGGCCGTCACCACCGTCCGGTCGAGGGAGGAGACGTCGGGCCAGTCGATCTCGACGAGGTTCCCGGCGGGATCGCGGATGTACATCTGCACGGCTCCGTCGGGCAACTCCCGCACGGACGCGCCGAACGTGCCGTCATCCAGGAAGCCGAGCTCCCTTGCCTTGAGATAGACCGACTCGAAGTCGTCGACGTCGAGCGCGAGGTGGTGACCCCTTGGCGCCGGCCCGTCGCTCGTGAAGAGATGAAGCTGCTGGTCTCCCAGCCGAAGCCACTCGACGTGGCCCGAGAAGTTCGGGCTCGGAAGCCGCTCCATCCCGAATACCTCCGTGTAGAAGCGCAGCGACTCCTCCATGTCGGTGGCATGGATGCTGACGTGGTTGAAGCGCGTCGCTCGCACCGGTCGGCTCCCGGCGTTACGGTAACCGCATTGGCGACTAGAGGGGAGGCCCATGGCTGATCCGTACCGCGCGCGCATTCCGTTCGAGTCCCTCGATCCGCTGACGATCGGGGCTTCGGACGACGAGAGCAAGATCTACCGCAACGAGCTCGAGCTCGAGATCCCGCAGGAGAACGTCCTGGCCGCGATCTACCCCGACGAGCCCGGGCCGGTGCCGAACGCGACCGACGCCGCCCGCGAGGCGCTCGGGTCACCCACGAGCGGCCCGTCCTTCGCCGAGCTCCTCGGCGGAGCTGCGAGCGTCGCCGTGATCATCGACAACCAGTTCCGCCCCACTCCCGCCTCGAAGCTGCTGCCGCCTGTGCTCGACGCAATCGAGGCCGCCGGCGTCGATGCCTGCGTGATCACCGCCAATGGCAAGGTCTTCCCGCTGTCCGAGTCCGACATCGAGCAGAAGGTCGGGCGCGAGAACCTCGACCGGATGGACAAGCTCGGCATCCCGCTCTTCCAGAACGAGCCACGGAACGCGGACGCGTACGACTACGTCGGCGTCAGCTCGCGCGGCACGCCGGTGTGGATCCACCGCGAGGTGGCACGGCGCGACGTCAAGATCGCCATCGGACAGGCGCAGGCGAACCACTGGGGCTACGGCGGCGGCGGCAAGCTGATCATGCCGGGCGTCTCCGCCGACGAGACGATCGAGTCGAACCACTGCAACTTCGTTCCGTCGCCGCAGACGCACTACGGCGCGCTCGCCGGGCCGATGCGATCGGACATCGACGAGATCGCGACGATGACCGGGCTCGACGCGACGATGAACGTCCTGCTCGATACGCGCGGGCGCGTGATCGAGGTCAACTTCGGCCCGCATCCGAGCTCGCATCGCCTCGCGATCGAACGGTTCAACGAGATCTACGCCTACGAGAGCCCCGTCTCGGAGGCGGGTCAGGCGGACATCGCGGTGTGCGGCGTCTTCGCGCCGACCGACCACCTGTTCTTCCACACGGGCTGGGGCTGCATGTCAGCGGACTTCGTGCTGAAGGACGGCGGCACGCTCATCTACTGCAGCCCGTCTCCCGGCGTGCATACCGAGGTCGGCGACTTCCCGGGTCTGGCGCTGATGGACCTGATGAAGCCCTACATGCCGCCGACGCCGGAGAACTACCAGCGCGTCCTGCGCGACATCCATGCTCGGACGATCCAGATGTGGGCGGGCTGCATCTGGGTGCCGATCTACGAGGTGATGACCAGGAAGCATCTGAAGCTCGTCACGCTCGAGGAGAACCTCGAGCTGGCGGCCGACATCGGGATCGACGCAACGACGTCGCTCGACGACGCCTTCGCCGAGGCGATGTCGCAGCACGGGCCCGACGCCAAGGTGATCGTCCTTCCGTTCGCGCGCTACCAGCTGCCGCGGAACATGCTGCGGCTCGACGCCGAGCCGTTTCGCTTCCCGCAGGAGGCCCACGCGTAGGAGCGGCCGTGGACGAGGAGAGTCGTGGGCGGGAGATCCGCGGGTCGACGACGATCGTCGAGCTGCTCCGCCGCTATCCAGGCGGCGAGGCGGCTCAGCTCATGTCCGAGCTCAGCTGGGCGTGCGCGCACTGCGGCGGAGCGTTCCACGAGCCGCTGACGATGGCCGCGAAGCGCCATGCGTGCGACCCGCGCGCCGTGCTCGAGGCGTTCCGGGCGCTCGACGAGCCGGGCGGCCCGGATACGGAGCTCGTTGCGCGCGCAGCGACGAGGCTGCCGGCGAGGTGACCGCCCGGACCTTCGTCGCAGTCGGCGACGTGATGCTCGACGTCAGTGCTTCCGGGAAAGGACATCGTGCGTCGATCGACGTGACGGCCGGCGGCTCCGCGGTGAACGCCGCGTCCTGGGCGGCGGCGGCCGGCGCCGACGCGACCGTCGTCGGGCGCGTCGGCGACGACCTCACCGGCCGCGCGGTTCGAGCTGCGCTCGAAGAGCAGGGCGTCCACGCCGACCTGTCGGCGGACCCCGAGGCGTCCACCGGGACCTTCCTCCTCGTCGACGGCGACATCCGCGCCGACCGGGGCGCGAACGTGCGGTTCGAGCCGGGGCACCTGCCGCCGGAGCTCCGCGCAGACGTCGTCCTCTTGTCGGGCTACCTGCCGTCCGCAACCGTCGCCGCGGCCGCCGAGCGGGCCGTCGGGACGTGGGTCGCGCTCGCGCCGGGGCTCCTCGAGCCGTTGCCGGACGGCGTGGATGCGGTGCTCGTCGACGAGACGGAGGCGCAGCGACTCACAGGTGCGGAGCCGGAAGCTGCTGCGCGAGCCCTCGGAAGGTCGTTTCGCCTCGCCTGCGTGACGCGCGGCCCGGCCGGGGCGGTCGCGGTTCTCGACGGGCGGCTCGAGACGGCAGCCACGGAGCCTGTCGACGCCGCTAGACCGGTAGGCGCGGGTGATGCCTTCGCGGCGTGTCTGCTGCTGGCTCTCACAGACGGCGCGGATCTTCGCGAGGCGCTCACCGCGGCCTGCCGTGTCGGCGCGACGGTCGCGGCGGGTGTCACGCCGTGACGGTCGCCGTCGGCACCCAGCCGTGGGTCGGACGAGCGCTTCCCCGGCTCGAAGACGAGGCTCTGCTGCGCGGCGCGGGCCGTTTCATCGACGATCTCGATCCGGTCCCGAACGTCCGGCATGCGGCGATCCTCCGCTCGTTCCTCCCGCACGCGCGGATCGCTGCGATGGACGTGAGCGGAGCACTCGAGCTGCCAGGCATCGTCGGCGTGCTGACGGGGGCGGACGTCGCGGCGTTGTCCCGCCCGTTCCCGGCCGGGATCGACACGACCGTCCCCTACTGGGCTGCGGCCCACGAGGTGACGCGGTACGTCGGCGAGCCGCTCGCAGTGGTCGTCGCCCGCGATCGCTACGTGGCGGAGGACGCGCTGGAGCTGATCCGCGTCGACTACGAGCCGCTCGACCCTGTGCTCGACATCGCGGAAGCCGTCGGCACCGACGCGTGCGTGCACGACCGCTCGTTTGACTACGGCGACGTCGACCGCGCGTTCGCCGACGCGGATCTGATCGTGAAGGAGCGCTTCAGGTTCCCGCGCTGGACCTGCACGCCGGTCGAGTGCTACGGCGTCGTCTGCGACTGGGACGAGGGGACGGGCACGCTCGCCGCATGGGCGAACTTCCAGGGGCCCTTCACGCTGCACTCAGTCGCGGCGGCCGCACTGCGGCTGCCCGGCTCGAGGCTGCGGCTGATCACGCCGCGGGACTCCGGCGGCTCGTTCGGCATCAAGGCGTCCGTCTATCCCTACATCGTTCTCATCGGGCTCGCGGCCCGCCGGTTCGGCGTGCCGGTTCGGTGGACCGAAGACCGCCTGGAGCACCTCGCCGCAAGCGCGACGTCGACGGCACGCCTGACGGAGATCGAGGCCGGGTTCGGCGCCGACGGTGAGCTGCTGGCGCTGCGCTACGACGCGATCGAGGACGTCGGCGCGTACGTGCGCGCGCCGGAGCCGGCCACGCTCTACCGGATGCACGGGTCGCTCGGCGGTGCGTATCGCGTGCGCAACGTTGCGGCGCGAAACCGGGTCGTCCTGACGAACCGTTGCCCGAGCGGGCTCAACCGCGGCTTCGGCGGGCCGCAGGTGTATTTCGGGTTGGAGCGGACGATGGCGATCGCGGCACGACGGCTCGGGCTCGACCCGGCTGAAGTCGCGCGCCGGAACCTCATCCCGGCTGAGCACTTTCCGTACCGGACGCCCTCAGGCGGGCTCTACGACTCGGGCGACTACGCGGCGTGCCTCGACCGTGCGCTCGACGTCGCCGGCTACGAGGAGCGGCGGGCCGAGCAGGCGACGGCCCGGGGAGACGGTCGGCTCGTGGGGATCGGGCTCGCGTGTGTCGTGGAGCCGTCGATCTCGAACATGGGCTACATCACGCTCGCCCAGACGGCGGAGGAGCGCGCCGAGACGCTGCCGAAGTCCGGGAATGCCGAAGGGGCGACGGTAACGGTGAACCCGCTCGGCGGGATCACCGTGCGGACGGCGACGACGCCGCAGGGCCAGGGTCACAAAACGGTCGCCGCGCAGGTTGTGGCGGACGTGCTCGGCATCGATCCCGGCGAGGTCGACGTCGTCTCCGAGGTCGACACGGCCGGCGACGCGTGGACGGTCGCGTCCGGCAACTACTCCTCGCGCTTTTCCGGCGTCGGCGCCGGCGCCGTCCTCCGCGCGGCGGAGAAGGTCCAGGCGAAGCTGCGCGCGATCGCTGCCGCTCAGCTCGACTGCGACGCCGACGAGATCGAGCTCCGTGAAGGGAAGGCGTGGAACGGCGCGAGCGGCGTCTCGCTGCGGAGACTCGCCGGGATCGCGCACTGGCATCCGGATGCGTTGCCGCCCGCCGTCGAACCGGGCCTGCACGAGACCGCGTACTACGCGGCCCCGAATCTTGCGGCGCCCGACGACGACGACCGCGTCGCCTCCTCCGCAGCGCATGGCTTTCTCGTCGATGTCGCCGTCGTCGAGGTCGAGCGTGCAACCGGAGCGGTGCGCGTCCTCGACTACGTCAGCGTGCACGACGCAGGCCGCCTCCTCAACCCGCTCGTTGTCGACGGTCAGGTGCGGGGCGGCTTCGCGCACGGCGTCGGCGCCGCGCTGTTCGAGCACGTGGTGCACGACGAGGACGGCAACCTGCTGACGGGGACCTTCATGGACTACCTGTGCCCGACCGCCGCCGACGTGCCCTCCGTACGCTCAGAGCATCTCGCGACGCCGTCGCCCTTCACAGCACTCGGCGCGAAGGGCCTCGGCGAAGGCACGACGATGAGCGCCCCCGTCGCAATCGCCAATGCCGTTGCCGACGCAATCGGGATCGACGCACTGGAGCTGCCGCTGACGCCCGCCCGAGTCTGGGAGCTGCTCGGATGAAGCCGGCGCCGTTCGCGTACGTCCGGGCGGAGTCGGTCGACCATGCGGTCGAGGTGTTGCGCGAGCACGGCGACGACGCGAAGCCGCTGGCGGGCGGTCAGAGCCTCGTCCCTGCGCTGAACATGCGCCTCGCGCGACCGAGCGTCCTCGTCGATCTGAACCTTGTCGGCGGGCTCGACGCGATCGCCGAGAACAACGGCTCGATCGCCGTAGGCGCCCTCGCCCGCCAGTCCGCCGTTCTGCGCGCCGACGTCGTGCGCGAGCGGTGTCCACTGCTGGCGGCCGCGCTCGGGTTCGTCGGCCACGTCGTCACGCGAAATCGTGGGACGGTCGGCGGTTCGATTGCGCATGCGGATGCGGCCGCCGAGCTGCCGCTCGCGCTCGTGGCCCTCGGGGGCTCGGTCATCACGTCGCGGCGCGTGCTCGCCGCCGAGGACTTCTTCGTCGCAAGCTTCATAACCGCCCTCGAGCCCGACGAGCTCGTCGTGACGACGACGTGGCCGAGCCGCCGGGCCGGCGAAGGCTCGGCGTTCGAGGAGTTCGCCCCGCGGCACGGCGACTTCGCGCTTGCGTCGGCGGCATGCGTCCTGCGTGTGGAGAACGGCGTCGTCGCGGAGGCGCGGCTGGCCGTCAACGCCGTCACGCAGAGGCCCGAGCTCGTGGACACGGCGCCTCTGGTCGGCAGCGCGGTCGATGGCGACACGGCCGGCGCGCTCGGCGCAGCGGCGGCCGCG
>JBKPDB010000010.1:0-64391 GCA_046727655.1 Actinomycetota bacterium | reverse complement strand
CTCGCCGCGCGTCTGCTCCGGTGAGATGTACGCCGCAGTCCCGAGGACCGTTCCGGCATCGGTCAGCGTCACTGCGCCGGCCAGCTGGGCGATCCCGAAATCCGCGATCTTCGCGCGGTCTTCCGCGTCGAAGAGGACGTTGCCGGGCTTCAGGTCGCGATGAACGACGCCACGCCTGTGGGCGTGGGCAAGACCGGCGGCGATCTCGGCAGCAACTCGGGCGGTCTCGCCGTCCGGAAGCGCACGCCCGCCTGCAAGTCGCGCTTCCAGCGAGCCGCCCGGAAGGTATTCGAAGACGATGTACGGCCGGCCCTCCACCTCGCCGTAATCGAACAGCTGGACGATGTTCGGATGCGCGAGCGCCGCGGCTGCTTGCGCCTCACGCTCGAAGCGAGACCGGTCTGCCTCGGCCGCAAGGAGCTTTACGACCACACGCCGGTCGAGGACGACGTCCCTCGCCGTTCTGACGTCCGCCATCACGGTCGTGCTGAGGACGTCTTCGAGTCGGTAACGGCCCGCGAACAGCGAGGATGCCATGGTCTGCGCCTTCCCCGACGATCGCTCGCCTACGCAGGGTTTACGAGGCGATGACCTCCAGGACCGGCTCGGGAATGTCGAAGTTGGCGAACACGTCCTGCACGTCGTCGTTCTCCTCGAGCTGGTCGATCAGGCGCAGAACCTTCTTCGCGGTGGCTTCGTCGGCGACTTCGACCGTCGTCTTCGGCACCATCGTCAGCTCGGCGGAATCCACCGTGAACCCGGCCGCCTCGACCGCCTCGCGCACGGACATCAGGGCACCCGGCTCGGCGACGATCTGGTACTGCGATCCGTCCTGCATGACGTCGTCGGCGCCGCCTTCGGCCGCGGCGAGCGTCAGCTCGTCCTCGTCCGCTCCGTCGGCGGAGACGAGCACGACCGCGCGCCGCTCGAACAGCCACACGACTGCTCCCGACGTTCCCAGATTGCCGTCGTTCTTGTCGAAGGCGTGCCGCACGTCGGAAGCCGTCCGGTTGCGGTTGTCGGTCAGCGCCTCGACGATCACGGCGACCCCACTCGGCCCGTAGCCCTCGTAGATCACCGTCTCGAACGATTCGCTGTCGGAATCGGCACCGGAGCCGCGTGCGACCGCGCGCTCGATGTTGTCCTTCGGCATCGAGTACGAACGCGCCTTCTCGATCGCGTTCTGCAACGCGAGATTGCTCGCGGGGTCGGGTCCCCCCTCCTTCGCCGCAACGATGATCGCGCGCGACAGCTTCGAGAAGAGCTTGCCGCGCTTCGCGTCGGCTGCGCCCTTCTTGTGCTTGATCGACGACCACTTGCTATGCCCTGACACTCATCGCCTCCCGTACCTCGTTGAGGAAGAGCTTGTGCACGCGCGTATCGTCCGTCAGCTCCGGGTGGAACGAAGCCACCAGCGTGCTGCCGTCCCGCACGAGCACGGGCTCGCCGTCGCGCTCGGCGAGCACCTCGACGCCGGGGCCGGTCGAACGCACGCGCGGCGCACGGATGAACACGCCCCGCAAGGGCTCGTCGTCACCGGTCAGCCGCAGGTCTGCCTCGAAGCTGGCGACCTGGCGCCCGTAGGCGTTGCGATCGACTTCGATGTCCGCGAGGCCGAGATGTTCGCGGTCGAGCACGATCATTCCGGCGCAGGTCCCGAGGATCGGCCGCTCGAACGCGCGGATCGCCTCCTCCAGACCGTACAGCCGCATCAGCCGCATGAACGTCGTCGACTCCCCGCCCGGAACGACGAGGCCGTCGAGCCCGGCCAGGTGCCCCGGCTTCCGGACCTCGATCACGTCGGCACCGAGACGCCTCAGCATCTCCGCGTGCTCGCGAAAGTTGCCCTGGACGGCCAGAACGCCGACGCGTGGGCGCACTACCAGCCTCGAGTCTCGAGCAGCTCTTCAGGCGCGAGCGCCGCGGCGGAGAGGCCGCTCATCGCGTCGCCGAGACCGCGCGAGACGCGCGCGAGGATCTCGGGGTCGTTGTAGTGCGTCGTCGCCTCGACGATCGCCTTCGCACGCTCGCTCGGGTTGTCCGACTTGAAGATCCCCGAGCCGACGAAGACGCCGTCCGCGCCGAGCTGCATGCACAGCGCGGCATCCGCAGGCGTCGCGATCCCGCCGGCTGTGAAGGTGACAACGGGCAGCCGACCGTTCTCGGCGACCCAACGGACGAGCTCGACCGGCGCCTGCAAGTTCTTCGCCTCGGAGTAGAGCTCGTCCTCGCTCATCGCGCCCAGCCGTTTGATCGAGCCGAATACCGAGCGCATGTGCGTTACCGCGTTGACGATGTCGCCCGTGCCGGCCTCTCCCTTCGTGCGGATCATCGCCGCCCCCTCTGCGATGCGCCGGAGTGCCTCGCCGAGGTTCGTGCAGCCGCAGACGAAGGGCACGGTGAACTTCCACTTGTCGATGTGGTGCGTCGTGTCGGCCGGTGTCAGCACCTCGGACTCGTCGATGTAGTCCACCTCGAGCGCCTCGAGCACCTGAGCCTCCACGAAGTGCCCGATGCGGGCCTTCGCCATGACGGGAATGGTCACCGCCTCCTGGATCTCGATGATCTTGTCCGGATCGGCCATGCGCGCGACGCCGCCCTCGGCGCGGATGTCGGCCGGGACGCGCTCGAGCGCCATCACCGCCACGGCTCCGGCGTCCTCGGCAATGCGAGCCTGGTCGGCCGTGGTCACGTCCATGATCACGCCGCCCTTGAGCATCTCGGCGAGGCCGCTCTTGACCCTCATGGTGCCGATCTCTGCCATCACGCCGATTTTAGCCTCAGCCCTTGAGGCAGCCGAAGACCTTGTTCATCTCCTCGAGCGGCGGCGTCACCGTCCAGAGCAGCACGGCGTTCTTTTGTAATCGCATCACGTCGTCGATGTTCGGACGGAGGCTCTTCGGGGCGAAGCGGCGGAACGCCCGCTGGATTCCGAGCGCGTCGTCCGAGCTCTCGCCGAAAGCGATCGTCAAGGTGTTGCCGGGCTCAAACGCGCGAAGCCCGCCGTTCGGAGCGGCCGCCGCGACGACGCCGATGTTCTGCGGCGCGGTCGTGACGCGGAAGCCGTTCCCGCGCAGGCATTTCGCCGTCGGCTCGGCCGTGTAGACAGAGGGCTCGCTGTTGCAGCCCGCCACCAGCAGAGCGACCGCGACGAGAGGAAGGACCCGACGCATCGCGGCGCGACTGTACCTCGGCGTGCGGTCGGTCCGGCGGGCCAGCCGGCCTACTTAAAGATGTTCACGGCGCGGGCTGCGACGAGGAGCACCGTCACCGCGGAGACCGACGCCTCGCTGAGCATCAGGATCTTGGCGCGGCGGGTCAGAGGCATTGCGTCGGTGGGGCTGAAGGCGATCGAGTTCGTGAAGGACACGTACTGGTAGTCGGCGAGATGAGGCTGCCAGCCCGGCTCGGCGAGCTCGGGGTTCTCCATCTGCGGAAACTGCCAGTCCGGCGGAGGCGGATCCGCCTGGAGCCGTCTGACGGGGCCCCCGCGGTCGAGTGCCCAGAACCAGAGCCCGTACGTGATTGCGTTGGTCCCCCAGACCACGACTGCCTTGAGCAGAAGTTGCCCACCGCTCTTCTCGTCGCCGCGGACGAGAGAGGCGATCACGGCCAGAAGCAGGAAGGCGTTCCCGAGGCTGATCAGCCCAAGCAACGACAAGGCAGCCTCTCGGCGCAGTCCCATCTGCTCCAGGTGACGCCGCGGGCGATCCCAGGCGAGCGCCACTAGAAGCGCGAGCTCCGGCACAACTGGGATCAGCCAGACCCACCATGGGAAGTTCCAGAGCTTCCAGCCCAGCCGTTGGCTGACCACGGCCAGCAGGAGCTGAAAGGCGATCACGAACACGACCGCAGGCGCCGCCTCCCACCGTGACTCGATCTCCTCTTCCCGCAGCGGCGCGTCGGCCATAAGCCGATTGTCGCGGTGCCGTTGGACGGCAAAGGACGGCTCACAGGTGCATCCGGGCCTACGATGGCGCGCGTGCTCGCCGAGATCCGGGACAAGGTCACTCGGAGCGCAGAGATTCTGCGTCACGTCGGCGCACAACAGATTCCCGAGGCAGCGCTTGTCGGCGCGCTGTGGTGGTACTCGGCAAGCGTCCTCTACCCGGCAAAGGTGCTGAGACGGACCGGCGCGAACGTCGTCGGCCCGGCGCTCGGTGAAGCACCGGAAGGACTTCCGCTCCCGGGCTCAGGCCCGTACTTCTCGGAGCACGGGCCAGAGCTCGTGATGCTCAGCGAGCCGAACCGGAACTATCACCTCGTCGAAGACTTCGATCGCCTCGCGCAGATGTACGAGGTGCTGGTTCGCCCGTTCTCGACGCCGATCTTCGACGAGGCGCTCCAGGTGATCCGCGGCTACGTCGCGCGCGACTCCCGGGTTCTGGACGCCGCCTGCGGCCCCGGGCGGGAGCTCCGCCGCGTTGCCATGCTCGTCCCTCGAGGTGAAGTGGTCGGTATCGACCTGGCCGCCGGCATGGTCGAGGCCGCACACGCGGCCGCTCGTTCTCGCGGCCTCGACAATGCCGCGTTCTGGCAGGCGGACGCGGGCGATCTTCCAGACGAGTTCACCGACGGGTTCGACCTCGTTTACAGCTCCCTCGCTCACCACCATTTCCCCGATCCGGACGCCGTGGCGGCGAGCATGCTGCGCTGCTTGCAACCGGGGGGCGTCTACTGCGTCATCGATCCGGGTCCGGCCTGGTTCAACAGGCTCAGCGCGCCGCTCGGCCGACTCGCCGACCCCGGCTGGATCGGCTGGAAGACGCCCGACGAGTTTCGCGCGATGCTCGAACGAGCCGGCTTCGCGCGGGCTTGCTGGATCCCGCTCCTACCCGGATTCGGCCTCGCCGTCGGGCAAAAGGCTCTCGCCCCAACGGATTGATACGTTCGGCGGTCGGAGGGCGACGTCAGATTCGATCCGGCACCTTCTAGACTTCCCTGTCGGCGTACGACACAGTTGGGAGAAGGGGCGCGCGCCGGCGAGGGCCCGAAAGAAAGAAACGGCCGTCGAGAAGGAGAGGCTCGAGCGGCAGCTTCGCAGTCGCGTCGACGAGCTCGAGCGCGAACGTGAGTTCATCCGGACCGTCGTCAACAGTACGCCCGCCCTCTTCTGTGTGCTCGACAAGGACCTTCGCGTCGTGCGCTACAACGACGCCCTCGAGACCCTGTCGGGTCTCGTCGACGACGAAAGCTCGCGCGGCGAGCTCTTCCACGAGGCGTTCGTCGCGCCCGGCGAGTCTGCGGACGTCAAGCGACGGCTCCTGAACGAGGACGTCGGGGTCGAGCACGAGACTGCCTTTCGGCGAGCCGACGGCTCGGATGCGATCGTGGCGTGGATCAAACGCCGGGTAACGGACTCGGAAGGTCGTCCGTGCATCTTCTTTTCCGGCATCGACGTAACAGCTAGGAGGCATGAGCAAGAGCAGCTCCGCGCCTCGCGGGCGCGGATCGTGGAGGCGGCGGACGCCGCGCGGTACCAGATCGAACGCGACCTCCACGACGGCGCCCAACAGCGCTTGGTAAGCCTCTCGCTCGCCCTGCGCTCCGCGCGCAAAGCCTTGAAAGACGGCCGGATGTCCGCGGCCGCCCAACAACTCAGGGCAGTCGACAGCGAGCTCGAGCAGGCGTTGGAGGAGCTACGCGACCTGGCACGCGGGATCCATCCGGCCATCCTCACGGATCGTGGGCTACCAGACGCGCTCGAGACCCTCGCCGTGCGCTCGCCGGTTCCCGTCGAGATCGAGCGAGCCCCGCAGGAGAGACTGAGCCCGCAGGTCGAGGCAGCCGTGTACTACGTCGTGGCGGAGGCACTGACGAACGTCGCGAAGTACGCCCGCGCGCGGGTAGCCAGCGTCCGGGTCACTCGAGAAGGCCGTTACGTCCTCGCCGAGATCGAAGACGACGGTGTCGGCGGGGCGGACGCAGCCAACGGCTCGGGGCTCCGCGGTCTCGCGGACCGCGTGGAAGCGCTGGACGGAGAGTTGTCGATCGAGAGCCCTAAGGGCGGTCCCACCCTTCTCCGCGCAAAGATCCCCGTTTAGCCTCCTGGCAAGCCGCCGCCACTCAGCAGGTCTGGTTGTCGAGCGTGATGGCGCTCGTCGGCGAACGGTTACCCGCGCTGTCGACCGCCTCCACGGAGAACGTGTTCGACGTCTGCGTACCGTAGGTGATCCACCTGTCGATGCCGAGCTGTGCGCCGTCGAGGACGCCGTTCACCCGCACCTCGTAGCTGAGCGCGGACTGCGGGTCGACATCGTCGACCGACTCGTCCCAGAAGAGCCACGTCTCGCAGCCGAAGTCGAACGCGGAGAGGTTCCCCGACGCCGTCGGCCCGGTCGTGTCGGTACTCGCGAGCGTGGTCGCCGTAACGGTCGCGCTCGGCGCCGACGCGTTCCCCGACGGGTCGACGGCGACCACCCTGAACCAGTGCGTCGTCGCTGCGGCGAGCCGCAGCACCGTCACCGCCTGCTCGCCGGTCCACTGCACGTTCGCGAGGACGCCATCTGCGAAGACGCGGTATGTGCAGCAGGTGGAGTCATCGTCCGCGACCGCGGGCCATGAGAGGCCGACCGTCGACGAGGTCGTACCCGTTGCGGACACGACGGGCGCGGCCGGCGGTGTCTTGTCGACAGGCAATGTGACGGTCACCGTGTTGCTCTTCGCCGACTCCCGGCCTTTCGTGTCGCCCGCCCACATGACGAACGAATACGTCTTGCCGGGCACGATGTCGCGCGTCCAGGTGTAGCTCGTCTGCGTCTCCGGGACGCCGACTCTGTAGCCGAAGCTCGCCTCGATGACGTAGGTGAAGCTGCCGGAGCTCACGGCCGCATCCCAGGCGAGGGTGACGCTGTGCGGTGTGATCGCGGCCACGCGAAGATTCTTCGGGCCGGCGAGCAGCCCACGAGCGATGCCCGGCGCGGCAGAGGGTGCCGCAAGCAGCATCGCGACAAGCGCGGCTGCAGCGCAGACGACCCGGCGGGCGAAAGGACGGCCAGTCATTTCCTTCCTCCGATCGTGACGGCGCATGGGCGCCGGTTCCCCTGTCACCCGCTCTACGGACGAGGGCGTCGAACGGATTTCGGAGAAACCGTCTTCAGGCTGCGCTACTCCGGGTCCCAGCCGGCTGTCGCCGTGGGCTTCCGGTTAATGATCGTTCCCCTCCTCGCTTTCTGCGCTCCAGCGCCCGCCTGCGAACAGGTGCCCACGTGGAGGGCTTTTGAAGTGGGCCCGCCTGGATTCGAACCAGGGACCAACGGATTATGAGTCCGCTGCTCTAACCAGCTGAGCTACGGGCCCCGCCGCCGGAGAGTAGCCTCCCGCGAGGCGGTTCAAGGCGACAAGCGCCGCTCGAACCCTCAGAATAGGGGGTCTCCTGAACACGTCTGAACGAGGAGGGATGAGGGAGCTGTGAAGGTTTTCCATCGCCAGACTGAGCTGCGGACGGCAGGAGGGCTCACCGTTCGGGACATCACCGAGGAAGTCAATGAAGCCGTGCGGGAGAGTGGGATCACGACCGGGATCGCCTGCGTCTACTCTCCACACACGACGTGCTGCGTGCGCGTGAACGAGTTCGAGGCCGGATTCCTCGACGACTTCGCCGAGCTGCTGCGACGTCTCGTCCCCTCCGAGACGTACTACGCGCACGACGACTGGGACAGGCGCACCGAGAACATCTGCCCCGAGGACATGGACTTCGGCAACGGACACTCACACTGCATGGCGATGCTGCTCGGAACGGCAGGCGAATCTGTGCCCGTGCGAGACGGCGAGCTCTTCCTCGGCACCTGGCAGCGCGTTCTCTTCATCGAGCTGGACCGCGAGCGCGATCGCCGCTGGCTCGTGCAGGTAGTCGGGGAATAGACGCAGTCGTCGTCGGCTCGGGCCCGAACGGGCTCGCCGCTGCCGTCACGCTCGCCGAAGCAGGACGCTCGGTCCTCGTACTCGAGGCCCGGGACACGATCGGCGGCGGCGTACGGACGGCGGAGCTCACACTGGCGGGATTTCGGCACGACGTCTGCTCGGCGATCCATCCCGGCATCACGGCGTCGCCGTTCTTCCGCTCGCAAAACCTCGACTTGCCGCTCGTCGAGCCGCCTGCAGCCCTTGCCCATCCCCTGGACAACGGCTCCGCGATCGTGGTGCGGCGCTCGCTCGACGAGACGGCCGCGGCGCTCGGCCGCGACGGTCCCTCGTATCGCAGGCTGCTCGTGCCGCTCCTCGGCGCCTGGGGGCAAATCGAGGCCGAGCTTCTCGGCCCCCTTGTCCATCTGCCACGCCACCCGCTCGCGCTGGCGCGCTTCGGGATCACCGGGTTGCGGTCGGTCGCGGCGGCCGCGTGCTCTCACTTCGAGACGGATGAGGGGCGCGCCTTGTTCGCCGGCGCCGGCGCGCACTCCATGCTGCCGCTCGAGCTGCCCGCCTCGGCTTCGTTCGGCCTCGGGCTTCTCCTTACGGCGCACCTCGGGGGGTGGCCGTTCGCGCGAGGAGGATCGCAGTCGATCGCCGATGCGCTCGGCGCCCGCCTGCGCACGCTCGGCGGAGAGATCGAGACCGGACGCGAGGTCGCGTCCCTAGCGGATCTACCGAGCTCCGACCTCGTCCTCTGCGACATCACGCCTCGCCAGCTGCTGGCGGTTGCCGGTGACCGGCTGCCTGTGCGCTACCGCCGCCGGCTCGGCCGCTTCCGCTACGGCCCGGGCGTGTTCAAGGTCGACTACGCGCTCGACGGCCCGGTCCCGTGGCGAGCTCCCGAGACCGCCGAGGCGGCGACGGTACACCTCGGCGGCTCGCTCGCCGAGATCGCCGCGTCGGAGCGATGCTCGTGGGCAGGGCGCCATAGCGAGCGGCCGTTCGTGCTGCTCGCGCAACAGAGCCTCTTCGACGACACGCGGGCGCCGGCCGGCAAGCACACGGTCTGGGCGTACTGTCATGTCCCGAACGGTTCCACGGTCGACATGCGACCGCGGATCGAGGCGCAGATCGAACGCTTCGCGCCCGGATTCCGCGATCGAATTCTTGCGTGCAGCACGCGCAACACGAGAGATTTCGAGCGCGAGAACGCCAATCTCGTCGGCGGCGACATCGGTGGCGGCGCGAACAACCTCGGCCAGCTGATCGCACGTCCTGCATTGCGGGCGGTCCCGTACTCGACGCCCTTGCCCTGGTTGTATCTCTGCTCCTCGTCGACGCCGCCGGGCGCCGGCGTCCACGGCATGTGCGGTCACCGCGCTGCCGGTGCCGCCCTGCGCCGAAGCTGACGCGAGTCAGCTGGACTCGTAGGCCGGAAGCTCGAAGCTGAAGGTCGATCCCTCGCCCGGGGTCGAGTCGACCCAGATCTGTCCACGCATCCCTTCGATCAGCTCGCGGCAGATGTACAGGCCGAGCCCGGTGCCGCCGACGGCGTTCGTCATGCTCGAATCGAGCCGGTAGAACTTCTCGAAGATCCGTTCGCTCTGTTTCGGCGGGATGCCGGGCCCGTCGTCGCTGACGCTGAACCGCGTCGTCGCGTCCTGCGGTTGGACGCGAATCTCGATCCGGCCGCCCGCGTACTTGATCGCGTTCTCGACGAGATTGACGAGGACTTGCCGGAGCTTGTCCGCATCCGCCGCTACAGGCAGAGAGGTCGCGTCGTAGTCGAGCTCGAGTGACGTTCCGGGCCCGGCGTGCGTGCGCGTGGCGGCAATCACGTCCGACACGAGCTCGAACGGCTCGACACGCGTGATCAGGGTCTCGTCACGTCCGGCGTCGAGGCGGCTCACCCACAAGATGTCGTCGAGCAGCCGGCCGAGACGTGCCGACTCGGTCGACACGATGTCGAGGAGCTGCCTTCGACGCGTGGCGTCGAGCTCGTGCGTGCGAAGCGTGAGGGCTGCGCCGTAGACGGACGTCAGCGGCGTGCGCAGCTCGTGGGAGACGATCGCGATGAACTCGTCCTTGAGGCGGTCGAACTCACGCAAGCGGTCGAGCGCCCCGTGGAGCCAGCGCTGGTACAGCGCAGTCGCGAGCACGGGGACGACGAGCACGACTGCCACGAACGGTGACTGGTCCCAGAGCACGACGAGAATCACCGCCAGCGACGCGAGGATCGCGAACGGCGCGAGCGTCGCGTACACGTAGCCGCGAAGCGAAGAGACGAAGCGTCCTCGGGACAGTCGCGCGAGCACCGCGGAGAGCAAGGTGATGTCGACGAGGTAGAACGCCGCGGCGGCCGCGGCGGACGCAAGCACGAGCTGCAAGAGCGAGACGTCGTCGAACGCAGCGGCGGCACCGCCGGCCGCGCTCGCCGCCAGCACGTAGATCCCGCAGTTGAAGGCAATCCTGCTGATCGGCCGCCGGCGCGCGACCTCGACGAGAGCCATCGCCAGAAAAGCGGCCACGGCAGCGGCCGCCCAGCCGTACACGACGGCGACGGCGACAAGGAAGATCGTCGCCACCGACGTGCCTCCCACGCCGACGCCCTCGATCGGAACGGGAAACGCCTCCGCGATCGCCGCTGCCGCGAGCAGCACCAGGATCCCCACCGCGTCGCGCCAGCCGAGCTCGCCGGTCACCAGCGACCACGTCGCGAAGGGGAGCGCAACGGTCGCCGCGAGCGCGACGGGAATCCACACCGGCGAGGCCTGACGCGCACTGGCATCGAGACGGGGCCGGAGAACGTTGAGCCTCCGTTCCTGGGCCGGCGCTCGAACCGAGAGATCGTCGCTGAGGGTCACGGGTGCGATTCCCGGGTAGCCGCACCCCCGGCTAGGTTGGCTCCCAGTATGCCAGTCACCCCCGCTCTCTCTGATTCTCCGGTCCCGGATCGAGCGCCCGCGGTTCCGTATCGGACGCCGAAGCGGCTACTCGACACCACCGTCGCGGGAACGTTGCTCCTGTTGTCCTCACCGGTCCTGCTCGTCGTCGGCGTTGCGATGGCAGCGGACATGATCGCCGTACCGCGCGATCGTGGCCCGTTTCTCTATCGCGAGCGACGGGTCTCTAAGGGCCGCGCGTTCGGTTTGCTCAAGTTCCGGACGCTGCGGCTCGACGTTCTCGCAGAGATGGAAGCAGCACGAGGACACGCGCGCCTGTACGAGGCGGACCCGACAAACCTCACCTGGGCGGGCCGACGCATGCTGAAGCCCTGGTACCTCGACGAGCTCCCGCAGCTCGTCAACGTCCTGCGAGGGAACATCAGCCTCGTGGGCCCGCGTCCCTGGCCTGCCGAGATGGTTGAACGCCAGGTCGCGGCCGGGCAGGACTATCGCAACCACATCGTCGCCGGCCTGACGGGCCCCGCTCAGGTCTCCAAGGGCGGTGAACAGCTCTACGAGAACCTCGACCTGGAGTACGTTCGGGTGTCCCGCATGCTCGGAAGCTGGGCGCTCCTTCGTTACGACGTCGGGATCCTCGTGAAGACGGTGCGCGTGATCGCCCGCGGTGAAGGCCTGAGCTTCTAGCCCTGTAGTGACGCGCGGTAAGCGCGCGCGTTGCGAACCAGCGCCTCGAAGAGCTTCAGGTCTTCGCCCGCTTCCGGATGCCACAGGACGCCGACCGCGAATCGGAGCTCCGGGTCCTCGACTGCCTCGATCGTCCCGTCCTCGGCGCGCGCTGCCACGCGCAGCCCCTCGCCGATCCGACCGAGGCCCTGATGATGATGCGACTTCACGGGCGCCCGCTCGCCGACGAGTGCCGCAAGCCGCGTCCCTTCCTCGACCGTGACGTCGTGGTCGGCGAAGGCGCCCGGGGTGTGCTTGTGCTTTTCGTCGCCGACGACGTCCGGCAGGTGCTGCAGGAGGTCTCCCCCGCGCGCGACGTTCAGTACCTGACTGCCGCGACAGACGGCGAGGACAGGCATGTCTCGCGCGAGAGCCTCCTCGAGCAGGTTCAGCTCGACTTGATCCCGCTCGCTGTCGACGCCGAACGTCTCGTCGTGCGGCTCCTGGTCGTAAAACGCGGGGTCGAGATCGGCACCTCCGGGAAAGAGCAACCCGTCGATCGCACCGAGCGTTTCGTCGACGCCTCCCGACGTCAGCGGGACGAGGAGCGGTCGGCCGCCGACACGGTCGATCGCGTGCACGTACGCGGCCGGAACGAGTGCCGCGTCGAGATCCCAATGCCTCCACCGCGCCCGCGTGAAGTGCGTAGTGATCCCGATGACGGGTCGCAGGCTAATCGTTCCGGAAGTCGACGATCAGGCGAGCCGGTGACTGCGCCGTCGTGACGCGGAAGGGCACCCGGTCGCCGAGGCCGATCGCCCAGCTCAGCACCGCCTCGAAGTCGCCCGTGCGTGCGAGCTCACGCACGACCGACGTTCCGGCACTCGAGCCCTCGATCCGCCGCGGGCCCTTGTAGACGAGCTCGCCCTCGTTCTTCGAGAGATCGAAGCCGGAAGCGGGCTCCATCCGCACCTCGACGAAGGCGTCTCCGTCGAGCGGCACGGGATTGCCCGATCCGTCCTCCTTCAGCGGCGGCTGCACGTACTCGACTCTGTAGCCCGGCAGGCCGTTCGTGAATTCGAAGACCACGCGGTCGAAGCCTTCGTGGTGTCCGACGGCGACGCGCCGGACAAGGGCCGTGTCCGTCGCCTGGGGATCGGCGCTCACCGGGGTCGTCGCCGCCCCCGCCAGCGGCTCGGAGTCGGTCGTCGTCTCGTTCGTGGCCGCCGTAGTGCTCGTCGAGGTCGAAGGAGCCTGGTTCGGCGGCCCCGCCTGTTCCTCGGACCCGTTGCCGCAGCCCGCGGCCGCGAGGACGGCCGTCAGAACGAGGAATGATGCCGCTGCTGCGCGAATTCGACGAGCGTACTCAGGGCCTGTTAAGAAACGGGGAGGAGCGTGCAGCACTGGCTTCTCCTTCGTGGGACGGGGGACCGTCTCCTCCCGGAGCACATCGACCCCGCGTCGCTGACGGCGCACTCGTCGACGCGGCGACCGACGCTGCAGCGAGGTGACCTCGCTATCTGTTACGCGTCCGGTTGGCAGACGATCTTCGCGCTCGTCGAGATCACCGGCGATCCCGAAAACGATCCGTCCCGCGACCGCTGGCGCTGGCGAGTGCCGATCCGGCCGTTGACGGTGCTCACGAGCATCGCCGACGCGCCACCCGTCGAGGCGGCGGGCGTCTTCCCGCGCAGCCTCGGTCGCCATTCGTACATCCGCCTGAGCGAGGATCAGTTCGCTGCCGGCCGGGCGGCGATCGACGCCGCTGCGCTTCCCACAGAATCCTGACATCGCCCGAACATCAACACGTTAGGTTCCCCCCGTGCGCATGTGGGTCGCACTAGCCGGGATCGGCCTCGTCGGCCTCGCAGGAGCGGCCACCACCGGTCAGGCGGCCAAGCCCACGGCCGGAAATCTCAAGGCACTCGCAGGCGTCAACTTCATCAGCGCGTGCGGGTTCAGCCACCGCAACATGGACGACCCGATCGTCTATCCGCGCACGCCCGGCGCGTCGCACGACCACACCTTCGTCGGTAACGACACGACGCGCGCTTCCTCGACGCTGCGCTCCCTTCGCACCGGGTCCAGCACGTGCGGGCGGGACGGCGACTCAGCGGCTTACTGGATGCCCACGCTCCTCCAGAACGGGCAGCCGGTAGAACCGCGTGGCGCCACGATCTACTACCGGCGCCGGACGCTCGACCCGGTCCGGGCGTTCCCGGCCGGGCTGAAGATGATCGCCGGCAACGGCCATGCGTTCGCGCCGCAGGACCTGCACGTCACGTACTGGAACTGCGGCGCCGCCGCAGACGTTCCGTCGTCGGCGGACGTGCCGACCTGCCCGGACACGCGCGGAATGGGGCTCCGCCTCCACGTCAACTTCCCGAGTTGCTGGGACGGCCGGCGGCTCGACAGCATCGACCACCAACGCCACATGGCGTACGCCGTGCGGGGCCTCTGCCCGGCGACGCATCCGGTCGCGGTTCCCGCGATCTCGCTCATCTACCGGTATCCGATCGCGGGCGGCCCTGGCGTGGCACTGTCATCGGGCGGCCACTACTCGGCGCACGCGGACTTCTTCAACGCCTGGCGCCAGCCGACGCTCCGTGCGTTGGTGGACAACTGCCTGAACGCGCTCCGCCACTGCGCACGGGGCAGCTGAGCGGGGCGGCGGATCGCCGCCCCGCCCTCGAGCCTAGTACTCGAAGCTGACTTTCCCCGCGACAGACGCGAAGTACGTCACGCACCTCCCGAACAACGAGGTTCGAAAGTGGGTCAGCGTGACGGAGAACGCGCCGGTGCCGCCGGCCGTCGTCGAGGTAGCGACGTCCGCGAGCGTGCCCGTGACGAGAAAGCGCTGGTTCGTGCAACCGTCGCTCGAATCTTTCGTCGTGATGGTGCCCTCGTGATTGACGAACGTCCCTGTGACGAAGTCCAGCCTGCCGGTCGGGCTCTGTGTCGCCATCTGGAACGAACCGCCGTTGACGAACGTCGGATCCGAGCCGAGCGGATCGTGCTCGACCGACGTGTTCCATGCGGCGCGATCGCCCGCATTGCCTGTTCCCGAGCCTGCGAAGAATCCGACCGTCTGCGTGAATGCGTACTCGAAGCCTGTGATGGTGAAGCTGGTCGACGCCGGAGCCGCGGATGCGGCCGTCGGAATCGCGAGCGCCGCGACGGCAACGACCACCGTCGCCGCGAGTCGAAGAGAACGTGCCATTGACCCCCCTTTCTGATCGCCTTGCTCGGCCCGACAATAGCGCGGCGCCTTCATGAGATAGTGGCGCAATGGATCAGCTGGCACCCGGCCTGCGGCGCTGGACCGCGTGGCATGAGGAGTGGGAGGACAACGTCGCCTCGCTTGCGGTCGACACCCCCGACGGGCTCGTCGTCATCGACCCGATCGATCCGCCCCCGGAGGTGCAGGGGCCGGCGCACGTTCTGATCACGGTCTTCTGGCACGGACGCGCAACAGGCGACGTCGGCGCAGGGCGGGTCTGGGCATCGACGCGTTCCGCGCGCGCGCTCGAGAACCGCGGCATCACCGTCACGGACCGCTTTCGCGCCGGTGACGAATTGCCCGGCGGCATCCACGCCTTGCAGACACCGCGCGTGAGCGAGGTCGTCTTCTGGCTGCCGGAACACCGTGCGGTCGCCGTCGGAGACGTCCTCCTCGGCGCCGGCGCGAAGCCGCATCCGACCGACGAGCCGCTTCGCCTCTGCCCCGAAGGCTGGCTGGGCAAGGCGACGCACGACGACCTACGCGCCTCGCTTCGACCCCTGCTCGACCTGCCGGTCGAGCGTGTGCTGGTTTCACACGGCGAACCGCTGGTCGAGGATGCGAAAGGCGCCCTCGCCGCCGTTCTGCGGTAGGGCGAGTCTCAGGGAAGGGTCACAAACCTGCCCAGGAAGGAACGCGCCGACGCGGTGTCGAGCCGGTAGTCGACGTTCGTCGACTTGCACGGCGTGTCCCCGGTGATCGTCGTCGCCGCGATGATGTTCGTCTCCGTCGGCCCAGTCCCGAGGAAGTTCGGCCCGCCGGAATCGCCGTAACACGTGCCGCCGTCACCGTGGGACGCGTTCATCGAGATGCGTAGCCAGCTCGGGTTGATCGCGTTCAACCCGCCCGTTGCGACATAGCGGATGTCCGCATAGTGGAAGACTCGGCCGTGGTCGATCGTCGCCGACTGGGCGCCGTACCCGACGGACGTGAATCTGGTCGACTTCGACAGATTGCTCAACGAGCCCGCGGCCGGGAGGCGCGCAGGGGTGATGCCGGTGACCGGCGCATCGAGCACGACGACCGCGAGGTCGTGCGGATCGCTCGCGGACTTCGCGAACGCGGGATCCGCGTACCACGTCCCCGCGTGCGTCTTGCCCGTAGCGGAGTTATACGAGGAGTCGAAGGTTACGGCTACGCGGCTGAGCCCCAGATCGCAGTGCGCTGCCGTCAAGAAGACCGTCGGCGAGATCAGGGTGCCCGTGCACTCCGCCCACGTACCGTCGGAGAAGGCGACCGGCGCAAGGAGAGCGCCCACCTCGGGATGACCGCTTCCGTCGGGAACGCCGTTGGTGATGGCACCCGCGGTCGAGCTGAGCGCGAGAACGCTGATTGCAGCCGCAACGGCCGCGACGGTGACTGTACGCATCGGGCGAAGCTCCCTTCCCTGGACCTCGGAGGAGCGCAGGGTATCCCCCTTCGATATCCGCGTCTATTCTGAACCGGTGTTCGACCACGTGACGATTCGAGTCTCGAATCGCGCGGCCTCGCAGCGCTTCTACGAGACGGTGCTGCCGAGGCTCGGCGTCGGGGCTCCGCGTTCTGCCGAGCCCTATGTCGTGTGGGGAGATTTCTCGCTCACGGAGGCGAGTGACGATCGCCCCGTCACGCGCAAGCTCCACATCGCCTTCTTCGCCGCATCCAGAGAGGTCGTCGACGGGTTCTGGCGTGTCGGCACCGAGGCCGGCTACCGAGACGACGGCGCTCCCGGACCGCGGCCGGAGTACGGCGAGGACTACTACGGCGGCTTTCTGCTCGATCCGGACGGCAACAGTGTCGAGGCAGTGCATCACGGCGGCGTCCGGCGCGCCGGGGCGATCGACCACCTGTGGATCCGGGTCGGAGACCTCGAGGCCTCCAAGCGGTTCTACGAGTCGATCGCACCGTACGGCGGCTTCCGGCTCGGCAACGAGCGCGCCGACCGAGTGCACTTCGCCGGCGACGGCGGCTCCTTCTCAATCGTCCGCGGCGAGCCAACGGAGGACCTCCACATTGCGTTCGAGACGCAGGACAACGACACGGTCGACGCGTTCCACGACGCTGCGACCGCTGCCGGTTATCCGGACGACGGGCCGCCCGGAGAGCGAGCGATCTACCACGAGGGCTACTACGGAGCGTTCGTCCTCGACCCGGACGGCAACAGCGTCGAGGTCGTGAACCACAACCGTGAATAGGGCTCTGAATCGAGTCCCGCACACCTGGCACTACGGGCTCGTCGCGAAGTGGTGGGCCGAGTTCAACGAGGACGGTCCCGAGATCGCGTACTTCCAGAGGTACGTCGCGCGCGGTCAGCCGGCGCTCGACGTCGCCTGCGGCACCGGGCGGCTGCTCATCCCGTACCTCCGAGCCGGGCTCGACGTCGACGGCTGCGACGTGTCGGCGGACATGATCGCGTTCTGCCGGGAGAAGGCCGAGCGCGAGGGGCTCTCACCGACGCTCTTCGTCCAGCCGATGCACGAGCTCGATCCGCCGCGTCGCTACAAGACCATCTTCGTCTGCGGCGGATTCGGGCTCGGAAGCACTCGCGAGCAGGATGCCCTCGCGCTGCGGCGGTTCCACGAGCAGCTCGAGCCCGGCGGCGTGCTCGTCATCGACAACGAGAATCCGTACTCCGGCGCGTATCCGTGGCGGTACTGGGTCAAGGCCGAACGCGAAGCGATCCCTCGGCCGTGGGAGCCCCTCGAAGCTTCGGAGCGGCGCCGCGGTTCCGACGGCGCCGAGTACGCACTCGACTCGCGCGTCGTCGATCTCGACCCGTTGGAGCAGGTCGTCATGTACGAAATGCGCGCGGGAATGTGGCAGAACGGTGAGCTCGTCCGCGAAGAGGAGCACACGCTGCGGATCAACCTCTACTTCAAGAACGAGCTGCTGATGCTCCTCGACCGCGCGGGGTTCGGCGACGTCGCCGTACACGGCGACCATCGCGAGGCGCCGGCGACGAAGGACAGCGACTTCGTCGTGTTCGTGGCCCACAAGCCGTTGCGCTAGCCGCACCGACGGCTCTCGCAGCGCCCTTGTTGGCGCCGGCGAGAAGGGTTTGAATCCAAGTGGTGTTCAAGCCGGGCCAGGTGCTTTCGGCTCTCGGCACCGCTGTTCGCAACGAGAACGTCCGGCGGGTCGAGCTGGCTTGGGGTGCGGCGATCGCGGCCGAGTGGGCGCACTTCGTCGCGCTCGGCGTCTTCGCGTACGGACACGGCGGCACGTCCGCGGTTGGCATCGCGGGGCTCGTTCGCCTCTTGCCGGCCGCTCTCGTCGCGCCCTTCGCGGCCTCGTTCGGCGACCGCTTCCGCCGGGAACGCTTTCTGCTCGCGACCGCGCTCGTCGGGTCGGCCTCGTTCGCAGCGTCCGCAGCCGGAGCCTTCGCCGGCAACCGCGTCCTCGTGTTCGCGTTCGCCGCGGTCGCCGGCGTCTCCTCGACCCTCTTCCGGCCCGCGCTGCAAGCGCTTCTTCCTTCGCTCGTCCGGACTCCGGGCGAGCTGATCGCGGCGAACGCGGCGACCTCCACGATCGAGAGCATCGGAACCCTTGCCGGACCGCTGCTCGCGGGGGTGCTCGTCTCCGTGGCGGACGTCGGCGTCGTCTTCGTGGTTTGCTCGGCCACGCTTCTCGTGGGAGCGCTGCTACTCGGCCGCGTTCGTGTGGAGAGTCGTGTCGCTCTCACGACAGGCCGCGACGGCGGAGGCGCACGAGAGATGATCGCGGCCGGTTTTCGCTCGGTCACCCGCTCGGCGAACACGCGGCTCGTGGTCGGGCTCATCATCGCGCAGACATTCGTCCGCGGCGCGTTGAACGTCCTGATCGTGGTGGTCGTGTTCCGGGTCCTCGACGGAAGTGCCGCGGACGTCGGGTACCTGACCGCCGCGATTGGGGTTGGCGGCCTGATCGGCGCGATCGGCGCGATGACGCTCCGAGGGAGCCGGCTTGCGGTTCCCTTCGGCGTCGCGCTCGTCTTCTGGGGAGTGCCCATCGCCCTCATCGCTCCGAAGCCCTCCTTCGCAGCCGCTCTCCTCCTGCTGGCGGTCGTCGGCGCGGCGAACAGCGTCGAAGACGTGACTGTCTTCACGCTTCTTCAGCGCATCGTTCCCGACGAGACCCTTACCCGGGTGCTCGGTCTCGTCTGGGGAGTCGCGATGGGAGGCGTCGCGATCGGGTCGATCGCCGCGCCGGCAATCGTCGCAGCGATCGGCCCCCGTGCGGCGTTCGTTGTGGTCGGTGCGATCTTGCCCGTGCTGGCGTTCCTCAGCTACCGGCGGCTCGTCGAGATCGACAAGACGATCGTCCCCTCGGCGGAGCTGGAGCTCATCGACCGCGTGCCGATGTTCGCCCCGCTGTCGATCGCCGTGAAGGAGCTCGTTGCGTCGAGGCTCGTTCCGGAGACGGTGCCCGCCGGCGACGTGGTCATCCGATCCGGCGACACCGGCGACAGGTTCTACATCGTCGGCGAGGGCGAGCTCGAGATCGACGCCGACGGCCTGCACGCGACGGCCCGCCGCGCCGACTACTTCGGGGAGATCGCGCTACTGCGTGACGTTCCACGCACGGCGACGGTCAGGGCAACCGTCGACTCTCGTCTCTACACGCTCAGGCGAGACGATTTCCTCGCCGCCGTCACCGGCCATTCTGCAGCGCATGCCGCCGGACAGGAGGTGGCCGACGCACGGCTCGCAGGAGTCGAGAAGACCGGTGAGCCCTCGTCAGCCTGACCGCGTCATGGACGCCGGAGAAGACGGCTCATCCCGGTTCGGGTGATGCTATTGCGTCGAGTTCGTCGAGGCTCGGCGCTGCGCGGATCGACGGGCTCAACGATCCCCAGAGCGCTAGCACGAGAGCGAAGGCCGCGAAGACGCCTATTGCGGCACGAGCGGAGACGTTCGCGAGCAGGAGACCCGCAGCGAGCGGACCGACGGGCGCGATCAGGAGTGCGATCGTGCTCCGCGCCGCCTCGGCACGGCCGAGCAGCCGGTCGGGCGTCATCGCAACGCCGTAGCCGCGGACCACGGAATCTGTGGATGGGATGGCGAGCGCAGTCGGCAGGATTCCCGCGGTCAGCACGTAGACGTTCGGCCAGACGAGGAACAGCACGCAGCCGAGCCAGGTCCAGAGCTCGAGGACGAGGACGGCACGAACCGGCAGCACTCGGCGCACGACCGGCGACAGGAACGAGCCGAGCAAGAGGCAGGCGCCGAAGGCCGCGACGAGGAGGCCCACCTCGCCTCCCGAGAGGCCCTGGTCCGTTCCGATGACAACGACCGCGAGGAGAACGCCTGGACCGATGAAGTTCGTGAGGCCGTAAAGAAAGGCGCAGGTCCGTAGGAACGGCCGGCTCCAGAGGAAGCGGAAACCGGCGACGAGTCGCGAACGCAGCGGCGCGAAGTCGCGCTCATGTCCCTCCTGAAACGGCGTTCGCATCGCCAGCAGCGAGAGCGTCGAGAAGGCGTACGAGACGGCGTCGATCACGAACGGCAAAGCACGTGTCACCGTGAAGAGTGCGCCGCCGAGCGGCGGCCCCGCAAGGCGAACGGCGGCTTGGCGTCCGGTCTGCGTGGCCGTGGCGGCCGGGAGCTGACGAGGCGGCACGACGGCACGAAGGGCGCCCACCTGTGCGGGACCGAAGACGGTGGCTCCGGCACCCTCGACGAACGCGACGAGCACGATCAGCCAGAACGGCGTTCGGCCGGCGATGATCGCCGTCGCAAGAACGGCGAGCGCGACGACTCGCACGCCGTCGGCGCCGATCATCAGCCACTTGCGATTCCAGCGGTCGGCTGCCAGACCTGCAGGCAGCGCGAGGAGCGCCGTGGGAAGCGTGCGCGCGAACCCGACGACACCCGCCCTTGCGGCCGAACCGGTCAGGGCGAGGACGAGCAGCGGATACGCAATGGAGCTGAGCTGCGCGCCCGCACTCGAGAGCAGCTGTCCGACCTGGAGGAGAAGGAAGTCGCGGTTTCGGCGTAGAGGAACCGCGGTCACACGGCGATGTGATCTCGCCAGGACCACTGCGGCTCGTACCCGAGCAGCTTGCGCGCTTTCCCGATCGAGACGAGCGTGTCGTACTCGCCCTCCGTGGGTCGGTATGGGACCGACGGATAGACCTCGGCCATGAGCTCGGCGCTGGGGCGATTCATGACCGTGTCGGCGGCGGCGACGATGAGGTGCTCGGCGCCGAGGTCGGCGTCGAGCGCGAGCCGGCAGCTTTGCGCGACGTCACGCGCATCGACGTAGCCCCACAGGTTCCACCGGCGCAGCATCGGATCGCTCCAGAACGAGGGAAACCGCTCGTAGTCCTGCGGCTCCATGATGTTCGAGAAGCGAAGCGCGACATACGGCGTCCCGTTCCAGCGATGGAGCTGACGCCCGAGCTCTTCCGCGAGCAGCTTCGAGAGCGCGTAGCTCGATTCCGGACGCGGCGGATGTTCCTCGTCGATGGGGGCGTACGCCGGCGGCTCTCGCTCGAACGGCAGGCCGAGGATCGTCTCGCTCGACGCCCAGACGACGCGACCGAGACCGAGCAAACGCGCCGCCTCGAAGACGTTGTAGGTGCTGAGCATGTTCGTCCGGAAGGTCGCCGACTCGGTGTGGATGTTGGGAGCGGGAATCGCTGCCAGATGCACGACCGCGTCGACACCGCCGAGGCATTCGACTGTTTGCCCGAAGTCCGTCAGATCCGCGAGCAGAAAGCGCGCCTGCGGCTCGGCCGGGGCGAGTACGTCCACCGCAAGAACTTCACGACCGTGGTCTGCGAGCTCGCGGACAACGGCACGGCCGGCTTTCCCGCTCGCTCCGGTGACGACGACCTTCACGCGGATGAAGCTTAGGAGTTGCCGGTGGTGTCATCCGCCCGGGATCAGGCCCCGCGAGCACATGCGCCCGCGGGACCCGATCGCAGGGCTTGGCCCTAGCCGTTGTCGTCGTTCGCAGCGGCCATCGAGGCAGCCTGCTCCGGGGTCAGCCGGATCACCTGCTCGCAGCCGCGGAACCTCGCCGGGTCGTGCCGGATCACGTACGCGACGTCATAGCCCGGACCGCAGATGAGGATGTCGGGCTGGTTGTCATTGGCGAGCGCGTGGAGGATGTCGTTCCCCGCCCCGTCGTTCTGGACGTCGGCACCGCCGCCCGCCCACGTGACGTCATTGCCCTCTTCCGTGTAGATGGCGTCGTTGCCGGGACCACCGCGAACGACGTCGTTCCCGCGACCGCCGTAGACGACGTCGTTCCCGTCGTGCGCGCGGATGTTGTCGTTCCCTGCCCGGCCGTAGATCAGGTCAGGGCCGGGCGTGCCGTTGAGCGTGTCGGCGCCGTCCGTACCGCGAATGAGGTCGAGCCGTGCCGCCGAGGCCGCAGCCACCGCAACGAGCGCCGCTACGACCGCCGGGACGATCAACTTCGCTTTCACTGTGAACCTCCCGTTCGAGGATCGTTGATGCGCCCGTTATTCCAGCCGCGTGTATGCACGCCATGAGCGCTGCGTAAGGCGGCGTCAGCTCTGCGTAAACGCGTGTAAACCGTCGAGCTTCTCCGCGCCGCCGTGGGGCAGCGGGAGACGGATGGTGAACTCGGTGCCCGTCGCGGTGGTCGTGACGTTCACGTCGCCTCCCATCGCCTGGGCGAGCTCGCGAACGATCGCAAGTCCGAGGCCGGTGCCGACCGGCCGATGTCCGTCGTAGCGGCGATACAGGAAGAAGCGCTCGAACGCATGCGGGAGCTCGCCGGGTGCGATTCCCGGGCCTGTGTCCTTGACGGTGATTTCTCCCGGTCTCGAGACGAGCGTGACCGTGCCTCCAGCCGGAGTACAGCGCAGGGCGTTCTCGACGAGATTGGACACCGCTTGGAGCAACCGATCGGGATCGGCTCTCGCCAGAGCGTGCGGTTCCGGTTGGAGGTCGACTCGAACCCCGAGGTCGCGGGCGCGTGCGGCGTGCCGCGCCGCGCCCTCTCGCGCGATCTCGGCGAGATCGACCGTGTCCGGACGAATCTCGAATCGCCGCTGGTCGAGTCGGGCGAGATTGATGAGGTCCGCGATCAGGCGTTCGAGGCGGGCCGCCTCCGCGCGGATCACCGTCACCGCGTGTTCAGGCGTCAGGACGCGTTCGTCCAGGGCCTCAGAGTAGCCGCGGATCGCCGTCAGCGGCGTCTTCAGCTCATGGCTCACCGATAACAGGAACGACCGCTCGGCGGCGCGAGCGCGCGTGAGCTGGTCGGCCATCGTGTTGAAGGACTCTGCAAGGCCGCGGAGCTCGGTCGGCCCGGCCAGCGGCAGTGCCTCGGGATCGTGCCCGTCGGCGAGGCGCCTGCTCGCGCGCGCGACTCGCAGCACCGGGCGGGCGATGCTGCGGGCGAGCATTGCCGCGACGGCCACCGCGAGGAGGCAGCCGATCGCTCCCGCGGCGGCGAGCGCGATCCAGAACGGCCGGCTCTCGGCGCGCACGGAGCTTGCCGTGCGCAGGAGCACGAGGACGTCACCGCCGCTGGCCCTCGTGGCATACAGGTAGTCCCGGCCGTTGATCGTGATCCGGCCGGTCGGGCTCTCGGGAAGCAGCAACCTGGCCTGCTTCTTCGGGAGCACCGAGAGGCGCTCGTCCTGTGTCGCGAGAAAGCGGCCGAACTGCCCGGCCGCAGGGTGCAGGTTCTCGTGCGCAAGGAGCGTGACCTGGCGCTCGAGGCCGCTGAACGCCGTGTGCTCGAGCGACCGTCGTACGAGGTACGCGCCTACGAGTAGCGAGATCGAGACGGCCGCGAGGACGGCTGCGCCGATTGCGAGCCGCAGACGCGTCTGAAGCGACATCACGCCTCCTGGGGAACGCGGCTCTCGAGGATGCGGTAGCCGACTCCGCGAACGGTCTGGATCAGATCCGGTCGGCCCAGCTTCTTCCGCAACTGCGCGACGTGGACGTCGACGGTGCGCGTCCCACCCGCGAAGGACACGCCCCACACGCGATCGAGCAGTCGATCGCGGGTCACGACGTGCCCGGCATGGCGCGCGAGCTCTGCGAGGAGCTCGAACTCGAGCGTGCGCAGCGCTACCGCCGACCCGTCGATCGTGACGCTGCGGCTCCGAAGGTCGACGTGCAGCCCGTCCAGCTCGATCGTGCGCGACAACGGCGGAGCCGGCTCGGTCCGTCGCAGGATCGCGCGCACGCGGGCCACGAGCTCTCGCGCAGAGAACGGCTTCGTGATGTAGTCGTCGGCTCCGAGCTCGAGGCCGACGATCCGGTCGGCTTCCTCGTCGCGGGCCGTCAGGATCAGGATCGGAACGTCTCCGCTCCCGCGAAGCCGCCGACAAAGCTCGAATCCGTCGACGTCCGGTAGTCCGAGATCGAGCACGACGAAGCGGGGCTGCCGACGCTCGACGGCATCCAGCCCACTCTTGCCGGTGGTTTCGCGAACTACCTCGAACCCCGCCCGCTCGAGGTAAGCGCCGACGAGCGCGCCGATCGCGTCGTCGTCTTCGATGACCACCGCGACGCCGCTCACGGCCGCAGCACCCTCACGGAGATCACGAACCGCCCCATGTGATCGACCGCTGCCACGTCGCCCCGTCGCAGGCGCCTGAGGCGGACGGACCGCCCGTCGAGGGTGATGACGGTCGCGCGGTTGATCCGAAACCTCGTCCGGCTCCCGTCGAGCTCGCGGATGACGAACCGCGGCGGGGCCACGCTGACGACGATCCCGCGGTCGATCGTCTTTTCGGCTGCTGCGCTCGAGGACGCAAACACGAGGGCGGCGCAAAAGAGCACCAGCCAGAGCCGTCGCATCCGCAGGATGCTCGCCGACGCGCGTCAGGGCAACGTGTGCTCCGTGTAAAACGAACGTAAAACGGGGCGGGCGCTACTTGTAGCCGCGCGAGGCGGCGTATTCGTCGGCAACGCGCTTCGGCACGGTGAAGGCCCATGCGTCCTCGACGAGATCGCGCATCTCACCTGCGTCGATCGCGTCGAGGCGCACGTGAACCCAGTGGTAACGCATGTCGGACTGTCTCGGCAGTGAGAACTTCTCGGGCTCGGATTCGACGAGCGCGTTCCGCCATTCCTTCGGGAATGCGAAGCCCATCGTCGACCCGTCCTTCGAGAACGACAGGTAGACGATCCGGCCGACGCGGAACTTCAGTCGGCCGCGCACGGACCCCTCGCTGCTGCGGGGAAGCGTTCGCGCAAAGGCCCGAACCTCGTCCATCGTCACCATGGCTCAGCCGGCGACGTTACCGGGAGCTGCGCTCACTGTTCACGATGTCTAGCGAGTGCGCGAAACGCGTCCTCGTGCGACCCGCTCGATCGGTAGAGCTTGCGTGAAAACAGCACGAAGCCCGGCCAAATGGCCGGGCTTCGTTGGTTCCAGGAGATGCCTCTATCGGAAGCGCACGACAAAATCGCGCTGACCCTGCTGGGTCGCCTGCGGCAGCGCCTGCGCCTGAGCCGGCGGGTTTGGGACACCGGGGAACAGAGCGTCGCCGATCGTCGGGATGAACTGCGGCGGGACGCGAACGTGCGTCGCCTGCTCGTAGTCGTAGGCGAGGCCGATCAGCTTCGGCTCCGCCCAGCGGCCGCCGATGAATGTGATCCCGAGCGGGAGTCCCGCGTCGTAGCCGGCGGGCACCGTGATGTCGGCGTAGCCGGACACCGCAGCCGCCGTCGAAGAGCCCACGAAGTACTCGAAGTGGCCGTTGAGGTCGCCTTCGTTCGGGTTGTCGTTCGTCGGCCAGGCCGGGCCGTTCGTGAGCGCGATGATCGCGTCGAGGTGCTTGGATTTCATGAGCTGGTCGATCGCGCGCTGAACGGGCGGCGTCGTCCTCTTGCGGAGGCGCGCACAGTCGGCGTCACGGCCGTTTGTCGCCTCCGCGGCCTCGAAGACGGCGTCGTTCCAGGGGCCTTCCAGCTCGGGATGGGCCTTGTTGAAGGCGATCAGCTCTGCGAGCGTCTGCGGGTACGCGGCGCCCGACACCGGGTTCGTCCCGTTGACGTAGGTGTGGAGGTACGTCGCGATGTCGGTCTTGAACTCGCACAGGAGCGCCGGGAACTCATCCGCAGTCGCCGACAGGTCGATGTCGGTCCCGTCGATCACGGTCGCACCTCGAGCCTTGAGTGCGTTGATCACGTTGTTGAGGATCGGCTCGACGACCGAGCCCACCAGCGCCGGGTCGTAGGTGCCGGCGCGCCAGACGCCGATCCGAGCGCCAAGGAGCGCACCAGGATCGAGGTACCGGGTGTAGTCGGTGAAGGCGTGGCCGGCCTGAGCGGCGGTCGCCGGGTCGTTCGAGTCGACGCCGGTCGCTGCGCCGAGAAGTACTGCGGCGTCGGTCACGTTGCGGGCGATCGGGCCGGCCGTATCCTGGTCGGCGCTGATCGGGACGACGCCTGCGCGGCTCCACAGCCCGAGGGTGGGCTTGATCCCGACGTCGCCGTTGGCCCCGGACGGGCAGACGATCGAGCCGTCTGTCTCCGTGCCGACGGCTGCGACTGCGAGGTCGGCAGCAGCGACGACGCCCGAGCCTGAGCTCGAGCCGCACGGGTTGCGATCGAGAACGTACGGCATGTTCGTCTGACCACCGATGCCGCTCCAGCCGCTCGACGACGGGCCGGACCGGAAGTTGGCCCACTCGGACAGGTTGGCTTTGCCGATGACGATCGCGCCCGCGGCCTTCAGCCGCGCCACGATGAACGCGTCGGCGGGCGTGCTCCGGGCAAGCGCCCAGGAGCCGGCCGTCGTCGCCATACCGGTGGTGTCGACGTTGTCCTTGACGAGGATCGGAATCCCGAGCAGCGGACGGCGAACGCCGTTGCTCCGCGCTGCGTCGGCGGCTTGTGCGTCGGCCAGGGCCGTCGGGCTGACCGTGATCACCGCATTGAGCGTGGGGTTGAGCTGGCTGATGCGCTGGAGATAGAAGTTCGTCAGGTCGAAGGAGCTCAGCTGGCCTGCATTCATCGCCTGCTGGAGCTGCGGGATCGTCGTCGCGTCGACGTCGATTCCCGAGACCTCCGTCGGCGGGTTCGCCGCGAGCCCCACCGGCGCCGCGGCGCCAGATACCCCGAGCAAGAGGGCGAATAGGGTCGTCAGAACAAGTGAACGCCGAAGTCTGGTTCTCATCGCGTGACCTCCACGGGTCGGGTGGGTGGACGCCGTGATCGCAGGGCTGGGCGATCTGGGGGCCGGATTCTATAACCCTCCCGCCGGCGCTCTTCGCCGCGCGGAACGTGTCGTAGATCCTCGTCCAGTGGCCAACGGACGCGATGTGGCCGTTTGTGCGCCACTTCATCCAGTAGTCGCCCTCCAGATGGAGGTGCGGCTGCTTGGTGTACTGGACGTCGGGACCTTCATGGCGACAGTCTCTGCCGCCACCAGCGTGGCGATACGCTGCGCTTGTGAGCGAAGCGTCTGGCTCGGGCTCCGGTTTCCGCGAGTTGCGTGTCGTTCAGGGACGCGCACGCTTCGCCGGCGAGGCTGACTGGAGCTCCTAGCGTATGGAAGCGGTGCGGATCGACAAGTGGCTCTGGGCGGCGCGTCTCTTCAAAACGCGTTCGCTCGCCTCCAAAGCCGTCGGCGGCGGCCGCGTGCACGTGAACGGCACGCGCGTGAAGCCGGCGAGAGAGGTGCGCGCCGGCGACACAATCGAGGCGACGATCGGCGGGCTGACGCGGACATTCCGCGTGCAGGCCGCGTCCGATCGGCGCGGGCCCGCGCCGATCGCGGCCGGGCTCTACGAGGAGACGCCGGAGTCGGTCGCCGCCCGCGAGCAGCACCTGCTGGAGCGCCGGCTCGCGCGACCGCTCGGGGCCGACCTCGGCGCGCGTCCGACGAAATTGGAACGTCGGCGGCTCGAGGCACTTCGGCGCGCGCGACGCGGTCGCTGAGGTGCGACGGCCGCGAGCACAGCTGACGGCGGTAATTCGCGGATCTCCTGCCGCCTCGTCCGTGCAACATCTCGCCGAGTACCCGCGCAGCGGGGCGTTTCGCTCGACATGCTGCTCGACGCCGCCGATGCCGGCTTCGCCGGCGTCGGCCGCTACGGCCGGAATCGAAAGCCGAACGCCGGCAAATCAGCATGGCCGCGCAACGGCCGGATTTGCCGGCGTAATGGAGGCGGCGGGAATCGAACCCGCGCGACGTTCCCTCCGCTCTGCGTCCGACGTGCCCCAGAATGGGCCTCTCGACGACCAACCGCAAATGCCTCTCGTCGCAGGAACTAAGCTCGACGGCGGTGCCTGCGAAGTCAGTGGTGGAGGAGTTCCGAGCGAGCGGACTCGCGGCCGACGCGCTTCCCGGGAACTCGGCGAAGCTTCGTTTGTCGCTCGATCTTGCGGCGCTGGCGTCACGGGTAGGGCGTCTTCGCGTTCTCGACGTCGGCTGCGCCGGACCCCAGCCTCTCAATCTCTGGCGACCGTTCGTTCCTCTTCGCGACCGGCTGAAGCTCGTCGGTGTCGACGTAGCCGGCCTGGATCGCGCCGAGGCCCAGGCGCGCGAGCTTTGCCTTGACGTTGAGCTACGGAACGTCAGCGCCCACGACCTCACAGCCGCTTTCGGCCAGGCTTCGTTCGACGTGGTTGCGACCACTCAAGTGCTCGAGCACCTTTACGACTGGCGCGGGGCACTCTGCGAGATCGCCCGCGTTCTGCGACCCGGCGGAACACTCTTCGTTACGTGCGACTCGGGCGACGTGCGCGCTACTCTCGGGAAGCGAACGCGGCTTTCGGGAAAGCGTGCTTATGCGGCGCTACGTCGACGCATGCCAGCCGTGGGAAAGGCGGGCGACCCCTTCTTGAGTGGCGAGTGGGAGCGTGGCTTACGCAGAGACGAACTCGGAGAAGCACTGAGCGTCTCCGGATTCGACGTCGAACGCCTCGAGCGGTATTGCCTCCACTGCGTGAAGATCGCGCAGCGACATGCAGGCTCCGCGACACGTCTCCTTTGGCTCGCCATGGAAGAAGCACTAACGGACGAGACCGGCGAGCCTGTCGACCCCGGCCTCTACGCGATCCTCTACGCCAGTGCCCGACGAAACGACGCCGCCGCGAATGCAAGGCCGCGTTGAGCCTCCCGCAGCCCTTCCGGTCCGAGGCGGGATCACGATCAGATAGCGCGCCGGCACCGGCCCCGGGTTCCAGCAGGTGTGCCCCGTTCCACGCGGCACCAGGATTCCGCCGCCGCTACTGACCTCGACGATGTCCTCGTCGAGTTGAAAGCCGAGCTTCCCGCTCAGGACGTACCAGGCCTCGTCGTCGACGCAAACCCGCTCGCTTTGGAGGGAGAGCCTCTATCCCTCGCTGGCGCTTGACCGCATCCGCTGCTGCGACGGCAGGAAGCCGAGCCCGACGCAGCGCCTCGTTGCGAGACGGGACGGGGCCGGTTAGAGTCATTTCCGGCGGGCATGAGGGCTCGCATCACAGATCGGCGGTCGCTGCGCGTGGGAAGCGCGATCCTCGCGCTCGTGAGTTGCGTCTCGCTTGCGGCGGCGGCCGCAGGATCGAGCTCTTCGCCGCCGCTGCTGATCGCGGTCGAGGGGCCCCAGAGCGGGGCGCAGGCTGCAAACGGGCTCGACCAGCTTCGCGGCGTCCGCCTGGCCGTCAAGCAGCTCAATGCGCGCCACGGGCTCTGGGACGGCCGCAAGGTGGCCGTCCTCGCGGCCGACGACAAGGGCGATGCAGCGAATGCGAAAGCGGTCGCGCACAACGTGATCGGAAAGGGAATCCGCTTCGTGATCGGGCCCTACAACTCGTCGATCGGGATCGCGAACCTGTCTCTCTATCGGAGTAATCACGTCCTACCGCTGTGGATGACGTCACGGGACGAGACGGCGGGCGTGGGCGCGACCGTGCAGCCGATGAACACGCAGATCGCCCCGATCGAGGGGCGCTACGTGACGCAGGTCGGCGCGAGGCACGTGACGATGCTCGTGGACGATACGCCGAACGGCGCCTTCACGAAAGGGATGGCCGAGCGCCTACGGGCAGCGCTCGAGCGGGACGGCGCCTCTGTGACTTGGACCCCGGTTCTCGAGACGGCCGATCCTGGAACGAGGGGCGGCTACTACGCCGACCGGGTGGCAGACGCGCTCAGGTCGACGCCTGACCTCGTCTACGTGAGCACATACTTCCCCGAGGGGATCGAGATCGCCAAGGCGCTCACGGCCGCAGGAGGCACTCCGCGCTGCCTGATGGGGCTCGCAAACGTCGACAACGGCTTCCTCGCGAAGGCGACGCTGGGGGAGGCGCAGCGGTGCGTCTTCAGCGGTGTGCCAGCCGCCACCGAGATGCCCTCCGCCAGGACCTATGTGCGCCGGTACCGCGCGGCGTTCGGCAAGAAGCCGGGGGTGTGGGGCTCGTTCACCTATGACTCGGCCAGGCTCCTCTTTGCTGCCATCGACCGGGCCAGGAGCTACGGCTTTGCAGCGGTGGAGCGTCAGTTGCGAGCAACCGACGGCTACCACGGCGCAACCGGCACGATCACGATCGACCCAAAGACCGGCTACCGGACGAAGGTTCCCGTCAGCATCCTTCGCGTCGACAAGCGCAAGCGTTTCGTGATCGCAAAGTAGCCGTTCTCATCGCTCGGCGTGAACGGCCGAGCCGAGACCCAGCCGACCCACAGGCTCGGCACGCCCGCGGTTTGCGAAATGTCCGAAAGTGGAGGCGGCGGGAATCGAACCCGCGTCCGCGGACGCACCGGTCAGAACCTCTACAAGCTTGTTCCGCCGTTGAATCTCGCCCGACGGCCGGAGGCGGACGCCCTACCGGCGGGCCAGCCATCCTTTGGTGTCGCGCTTTGGGCGATTGGCTCTCCCTCCGCGCCGAGCCCGTTAGTTGGCGCCGCTACCCGAACCACGGGCCCAGTCCGGAGCGACGTCGTCACCTAACTAGGTTAGGCAGCGAGTGCGAGCTTGTTGTTCGCACTTACTTGATTTGCCGGTGGATTTACGAGGCCAACCGGCGACCTCGGCTTGCAGCTCTGCCGGAGAACCGACCACGTCGAAACCAGGTCGCCCCCGTATGTTCGTCTTTGGATTGTAGCCGCCTGGAATCGTCGGAGCCGGCTCCAGCCGGCTCCGACGTTCCGCGATTTCTCGAGGCGCGGCTAGCGGAGCCGCGGCTTCGAGAGCTGGACGACCTGGTACTCGGCTGTGTCTGGGCTCGGCACGTTGAAGCGTGCGTTGACGGCGTAGAGCCGCCGTCCGAGGTCGTCGATCGTGGTGGGAACTTTGAAGTCAGGGTCGGAAAGCCGTGTGACGACGCGCCCCGAAGCGAGGTTCGCAGTCAGCGAGATCACCCCTACCTGGTTGTTCTGGTTCTGGACGACGTACAGCGTCTTGCCGGTGAGGAGAATGCCGTCCCCGTTCGGGACGCTCTCCCCGCCGGCGAGTTGGATCTGACGCGCAACGCCGGTGCCCGGGTCGATACGGAAGACCTTCCCTCCGAACGTCTGGACCGCAATCAGCGTCTTCCCGTTCCTGGTCGCATCGATGCCGTTCAAGTTGAAACTGCCCGCGGGGCCAAGGACGAAGTCGCCGCTGAGCGAGGCCGTCTGGAAGGCGCCGAGGGTGCCGCCGGGCCCGATCGGCACCTTGTAGAGCACGGCCTTGCGCGAATCGGTGAAGTACGCGGCCGACCGTGTGACGACCACGTCGTTGATGAATGTGTCGGTACTCGCGAAGTCGTAGGTGCGGACCAGCACACCCGTCCCCGCGTTGTAGACATACCCGTCACCCGTCCCGGCGCCTGCAACGAAGAGCCGGTTGCGGCTGAACTCGATACCCGTTGCCAGCCGTCCGGCACCGCCTCGGACGAGAATCGCCCCGGAGCCGGTGCGGAGATTGCCACGGTAGATCGCGCCCGTGACGCGGGAGCCGACGTAGAACGTCGTGCCCCGTCCGACCTCGATGCCCTCCGGCTGGAACCCCACCGGGAGCTGGATCACTTCGGGAAAGGCGGTCTTGCCAGCCGAAGATCCGCCTGCCAGCGCCGCAGCCGCGATGGCGGCGGCGGCCAAAGAAACAACACGAAGCATCAGTTACCCCCTGTCTGACTGCCTGCTGTCTCTCAGGGTACGGGAGCTCCGCTCGAACGGATCGTTGCCGACGGAACTAGCGGCGCGACTTGAGCGCCCGCTCCATCTGGCGATCCGCCTCGCGCTTGGCGATGTCGCGCCGCTTGTCGCGCACTTCCTTGCCGCGGGCAAGCGCGAGCTCGACCTTCACCCGCCCGTTCTTGAAATAGAGCTTCGTCGGCACGAGCGTCAGGCCGCGCTGGGCGACCTTGCCGGCAAGCGACGAGATCTCCTTTCGGTGCAGAAGGAGCTTCCGGTCGCGGTCCGGATCGTGGTTCGCGAGGTTGCCTTGCTCGTACACCGAGATGTGTGCACCGACGAGCCACGCCTCTTCCCCACGCACCTCGGCATAGGCCTGCTGCAGGGAGGCCCGGCCGTCGCGAAGCGACTTCACCTCCGTCCCGGTGAGAACGACGCCCGCCTCGACGCGGTCGAGCAGGTGGTAGTCGTGCCGCGCGCGGCGATTGTCGACGATCAGGTGTTCGCCACTCCTAGCCAAACGGCCAGTGTAGACCGCGGATCTCTGGTCCTTCGTTCCAAGAAGCGCGACCTACACTCGTTGCTTCCGACGTTCCTCGGAACGGGGGAGGAAAGAGTTTGGCATCAGGGGAGCCGCAGCCCCGACAGGCAAGAGCGCGTCGAGCACTGCTCTGCGCGCTTCTCGCCGTCGCCGCCTTCGTCATCGTTCCGAGGGCTCTCGCAGCGGCGGACGACGATCCGGCACCGCCGCCGGCAACGACCACGACGCCCGCGCCGGAGCCGACGCCCGCGCCGGAGCCGACGCCCGATCCGGCACCGCCGCTCCCATCGAAGCCGAAGCCAGCGCCGAAACCCGCGCCAACGTCATCCACTTGGAACAAGTCGTCGGCCACCCGGCAGTCACCTTCGCGTCCGGTCCACGCATCGCCGCCCGCGCAGCAGCCCGCGGCGGCGCCCGTGCGGATGCAGCCACGCGTCTATCACGCACGAACCATCCGACGGTACAAGCCCGTCACTTTCGCCAGGCCGAAGCCGATGGTCCGACAAAAGGCGGCCGTGCGGCCGAAGCACAAGGCCGAGGTTTCGAAGCGGAAGCACGTCCGCGCGAAACACAAGGCTCACCGAGCCGTCCGCCGCGCGAAGAAGCCCACGACGGCCATGGCGAAGCCAAAGCTCCAGAGCGCCGCCGCCTCGTTTCCTCTGCCGAAGCAGAGTGTCTCGAGCGGACCGAACAGCCTCGTGTCGTTCCTGATCGTGGTGGGCCTTGTCGGGGCAATCGCCTGCTTCGCGGTCGCACTCCTGCCCGCGACTTACATGAGATGGCGTCCGGCGGTCATCTTCGCGTCGGAGCGTCACCTCGACCTGACCGTGGCGGGGCTGGCGTTCCTGACTATCGCGACCTGCATGCTGGTCTGGAGCAGGGCCGTCTAGCGCAATGGCGTCGAAGCTTCTCCTCCTCGCTTGCGTACTCACTGCGTGCGCTGTTCCGCAAGCGTCGGCACGAACGCTGGCGCTCTCGGGCGACATCACTGTCGAAGCAACTGGACCGAGCGGCGCGGCCGTGTCGTACGACGACGGCGGCTTGAGCTGCACGCCCGTCTCCGGATCGACGTTCCCACTCGGGCAGACAACCGTGAACTGCGTCGACGCAGGCGGCGCGGCCACCTTGTTCACGGTGACCGTCGTCGATACGACATCGCCCGCGGTCACCGTTCCCGGGCAGATCACAGTGGAAGCCTCGGGTCCAGGAGGAGCAAGCGCCACGTTCTCCGTCAGCGCGGCCGACGTGGTCGATCCATCGCCGACCGTCTCGTGCACTCCTTCTTCGGGCGCGACCTTCCCGCTCGGCACGACGGCCGTCTCCTGCACTGCAGCCGACGTATCGGGTAACACAGCTCAGGCGACGTTCGACGTCAACGTCGCGGACACGGCAGCGCCCGTGATCACGACGCCGGGGGACGTGAACGTCAATACCGGTGATCGCTCCGGCACACCCGTCAACTATGGCCCAGTTACCGCGACCGATGCCGTTGCGGGATCGATTACGCCGAACTGCTCGCCGCCGCCGGGCTCCACATTCGCCGTCGCGACGACCACCGTCACGTGTTCCGCGAGCGACGGGACGAACACATCGACCGCAACCTTCGCCGTCAGCGTCAAGCTCATCGACACTACGCCGCCCAACCTGTCCGTTCCGGAGCCGATCACCGCGGAGGCGACCGATCCGAGCGGCGCGGCGGTCACCTTTGCGGTGACGGCAGCCGACGGCGTTGATCCTTCGCCGACAGTGTCCTGCGACAGGAGCTCAGGCGAGACGTTTCCACTCGGCACGACGCAGGTTTCGTGCACCGCGAAGGATGCGTCGAACAACACGTCCGCGCCGGCTGTTTTCGCCGTCGACGTAACCGACACGACACCACCGCAGCTGAAGGACCTCCCGGCGGAGATCACCGCCGAGGCGAACGGCCCGACCGGCTCGAAGGTGAGCTTCCCCACGCCGACCGCCGTCGACATCGTGGACGGGCCGACGGCGAACGTCTCGTGTACGCCAGAGTCCGGATCGATCTTCGCGTTGGGCGTGAACACCGTCACGTGCTCGACCTCGGATTCGAGGGGCAACCGGGGATCGGCGACGTTCAATGTGAAGATCGTCGACACGACGCCGCCGGTCCTGATCCCCCCCGGAGACACGAGCGTCTACGCCATCACTGACGCCGGTTCCTCCGCCCTGGACGATGGCGCGATCTCCAGCTTCGTACACGGCGCGCATGCCTCCGACATCGTCGACCCGCAACCGGTCGTCACGAGCGACCATCCGGTGTTCTTCGGGATCGGGACGACGACCGTCACGTTCACGGCGACCGACGCGAGTGGGAACAAGGCCTCTGCTACCGCGAACCTGACCGTGCTTCCGAAGCCCACCAGCGGCACGGCTCCACCTCCGCTGCCGCCACCGCGCGACAACAGGCCACCCGCGAACGTCACGGGGATGGCCCTGAAGATCGGGGACGGCAGCGTGACGCTCACGTGGACAAACCCGACCGACGCTGATTTCGACCGCACGGAGATCACACGCACGACGACGAAGACCGGCTCAAAGGAAACGGGAACTCTCGTCTACCGGGGGAAGGGCACGTCCTACACCGACCGCGGCTTGAGCAACGGCGTCGAGTACCGCTACGTCATCGTGACCGTCGACAAGACCGGGAATGCCTCGGCGGGCCTCGCGACGGCGGTCATGCCCAAGGCAAGCCTCCTGCGGCTACCGGCCGACGGCGCGCGCCTAACGAAGATCCCGAAGGAGTTCCGGTGGACACCCGATTCTCGCGCGACCTACTACAACCTCCAGCTCTACTCGGGCGGCACGCTCGTCGCCCAGAGCACGGCGAGCACTGGGGAGAAGATCCTCAGCGTCTTCCCGACCAAGCCCGTCTACAAGTTCAAGAGCCCCTGGAAGTGGAATGGCCGCAAGTACAAGATGACGAACGGCATCTACACCTGGTACGTCTGGCCGGGTTACGGTGCCCGCGAGAAAGTCGACTACGGAGCCCTGCTCGGATCGGCCACCTTCCAGGTGACCCGCGCCAAGTCGCGCTAGCCGCGGGCCATCCAGAAGAGCGTGCCCGTGAGGCTGGCGAACGGCAAGATCGACAGGGGGAGGGCCACTGCGAGGGAAAGCATTAGCTCCTCCCTGTGCCGATGATCGTGCCGAGCGCGGCCAGGATCAGCAGCGCCAGGAAGATCAGCCCGATGAACATTCGCTTCTTCATGTCCTGCAGTCTCGACCACTAGACGCGCGAAGTCGCTACGGTTTTCCCTACTTGCGAGTGCGGGCTGCATGTGAAAGCTCGACTTTTCCTTCAGCCTTCTCGATCTTCTCGACCAGGACGTCGATCGGGTCTCCGAGGCGGTAGGTTCGGCCGCCGCGCCGCCCGACGAGGGCCGTGCCGAGGTCGTTGAGCTCGAAATAGTCGCCCGGGAGTCGCCTGGCGGGGAGGTAGCCCTCGAAGACGTCCCCGAACCGCACGAACAAGCCGGAGCTGATCGCGCCCGTGACCTCGCCCTCGAACGGCTCGTCCCAGCCCCGCTCGAAGAGCGTCGAGTCGAGAAGCCACGCCAGACAGAGCTCGTCCGCCAGATACTCGACCTGCGCCGCCTCGCGCTCGCGCATCGACGTGTGCTCGGCGAGCCCGTCGAGATCCTCTGCGGGAGGCTCGTCGGTGAGGCCGAGCTCGCCGAGCAGGGTCCGGTGGACGACGAGATCCGGGTAGCGGCGGATCGGCGAGGTGAAGTGGCAGTAGGCGGGGCTGGCGAGGCCCGCGTGGCCGAGGTTCTCCGGGTGGTAGTGGGCTTGCTTGAGCGAGCGGAGGACGAGCGAAGGGAAGGCCTCCCGTCCGCGGCCGGAGCGCGTGACGTAGTCCATGACAAGCTCGCTGGTCTGCGCTGCGACCTCCGCGGCCGTCGCCGGCGAGAGCTGCTCCGGGGCAGGAGGCGTCGGTACGCGTAGTTCGGTGAGCTTGCGCAGCAGCAGCTCGATTGCCTGCGGATCGGGTCGCTCGTGGACACGGAACAGCGTTTCGCGCCGCCGTCGCGCGAGCAGCTGCGCCACCGCCTCGTTGGCCGCGACCATCAGCTCCTCGACGAGGCGGTGTGCGGTGGGCTCGGCCTCCTTCCACGCACGGGCGACGCCGCCCGCCCCATCGAACTCGAAGCTGATCTCTGGGCTCTCGATGCGGAGCGCACCGCGTGCGAACCGACGCTCACGCATTTGTGCAGTGAGCGTGTCCGTCAGCTCGAGGGCGGCCGCGATGTCGGCAGGGGCGTCGCGCCGCTCCGCTTCGGCGTAGGTCAGTCGAGCCTTGCTGCGGATCACGGAGCGGTAGAACCTCGGCGGGCCGTCCGGCGGCATCTCGACCGTCACGCACAGCCGGTCGGCGTTCGGCCGGAGGCTGCAGCGGTCCTCCGAGAGCTGCGGGGGCAGCATCGGCGCCACGGCCCCGGGAACGTAGGTCGAGAACGCCCGCGCCACGGCACCGCGGTCGAGCGGCTTGCCTGCCCGCAGATAGGCGGAGACGTCGGCGATGTGCACCCACCAGCGGAAGCCGTCACCCTCCTGCCGCACCGCAACGGCGTCGTCGAAGTCCTTCGCCGTCTCCGGGTCGATCGTGAAGCAGACCTGGTCGCGGAGGTCGGTTCGGTCGCTCGTGCTGGGATCGGGACCCTCGTAGGGCTCGAACTCGGTGCGGGCGCCCGTATGGACGAGCAGCCCTTCGAGGACGACCTGGATGTCTTTGGCCTTCCCGAGGACACGCTCCACGCGTGCGCGGCCGCGTCGGACGCGGACAACGGCGAGGTCGCCGGGGCGAACGTCGCCCGCGCCTCGGCGGTCGAGCGTGATGCGAGTCCCCGGGACGAAGTACGGCTCGCCGAAAAGCAGCTTGCCGCGCTTGTCGACCTCGACGACCTGGAGGTCGTTCAGATCCGCAGGAAGCGGCGGATCGTGAGCCCGGATCCGGCGGCCCCGAGCAGCAGCCCGGTGGCGAGCAGGATCAGCGCGTTCAGCGAGAAGGCGATCGCATTCACGTCGTCACCGGCATTGAGCGGGCCCGTGTGCAGCAACGAGGGCAATGCGACCTCCTTGCCGATGATGAGCAGGAGAACGGCGCCGAATGCGCCCGCGAGGCCGCACAGCAGGCCTTCGAGCATGAAGGGACCGCGCACGAACCAGTTCGTTGCACCGACGAGCTTCATGACCTCGATCTCACGGCGACGGGAGAAGATCGACAGGCGAATCGTGTTCGCAATCAGCAGCGTGGAAGCGGCAAGCAGCAGAGCGACCGCGACGACGAAGAAGATCTCGATCACGTGCGCGAGCTTGAGCACGCGATGCGTGGTCTTCTTTCCGTAGTCGACCTTGTCGATGCCGAGCTTCGGATCCGTGCTGAAGAGCGCCGCGACCTTTTCGACGTCGTCACCGCGCTTGGGAACGACCGTGAGCGCGTTCGGGAACGGGTTGGTCGGGAGCGCGCCGACCTCCTCCGGATGCTTCTCGCGCATGATCTGGAGCGCTCTGCGCTTCGAGACGAATTGCACGTCCTTGACGAGCGGGCTCGTGCCTGCGATGCGGGCGACCTCGTTCATCTGCGCCGAGGTCGCCTCCTTCGCGCAGGTGTCGTCCGTGCAGTAGTAGACGTGCACGACGAGCTCGCGCTTGACGTGGTCGCTCCAGGAGACGACCCAGGTGCCGAAGGCGATGAAGAGGCCGAGCAGGAACATGCCGATCAACACGGTTACCGTCGCGGCAAGCGTCGTCGACAGGTTCGCTCCGAGTGAGCGCAGCGATTCGGAGACGATGAGCTTGACGCGCTGCACTAGCTCTCGTAGCCGCCGCGGCGCTCATCACGCGCAAGGCGTCCTTCTTCGAGCGCGATCACGCGGCGGCGCATCTTGTCGACCATCTCCCGGTCGTGCGTCACCATCAGGATCGTCGTGCCGGCGCGGTTGATCCGGTAGAGGAGCTGCATGATGCCGACCGACGTGTCCGGGTCGAGATTCCCCGTCGGCTCGTCGCAGACGAGGAGCGGTGGATGGTTCACGAATGCGCGCGCTATGGAGACGCGCTGCTGCTCCCCGCCCGAGAGCTCGTCGGGAAGCGAGTTCATTCTGTGCGAGAGGCCGACCATGTTCATCACCTCTGGCACCTTGCGGCGGACCGCTGCTGAGTTTTCTCCCTGCACCTTCAGCGCATAGGCGACGTTCTCGGCAGCCGTGCGCGTCGGCAAGAGCTTGAAATCCTGGAAGACGCAGCCGACGTTTCGGCGTAGCAGCGGAACCTTCGAGCGGCCGAGACGGTTGAGGTCACGGCCACCGACGATGATGCGGCCGCGCGTCGGCTCGAGCTCCTTCAGCAGCAGGCGAACGATCGTCGACTTCCCCGAACCGGACGCGCCGACGACGAACACGAACTCGCCCTTCTCGATCACGAACGAGACATCACTGAGTGCGGCGACATCCGGTTCGTAGATCTTCGTCACCGCCTCGAACACGATCATCGCGCTCGGGCTTGCGAGGGGCGGTTCGGCAGCCGGCGGCTGCGCCCCGACGAGCGTTGGCGCTTTGATCTCTTCTGCCTGGAGGGTCAAATCCGCATAGGGGTCGAAGCGCCGCGCGGGGTTCGGGCGCGCACCGAGTGCAATGCGCCGGAGTCTAGCGAAAGCTCTAGACGACCTTGCCGGCTGCTCGTGCGAGAAGGTACGCGTGGATGAAGCCGTCCAGGTCGCCGTCCAGGACACCCTGGGTGTTCCCGACCTCGTACTCGGTGCGGTGATCCTTGACTAATTGGTAGGGGTGGAGGACGTAGCTACGGATCGGGTTCCCTCCGAAGCCCATGCTCACCACGCCGCGCTCCTTCGCGAGCTCCTGCTCCCGCTCTTCCTCGGCGAGCTCGGCGAGGCGCGACCGGAGAATGCGCATCGCGGTTTGCTTGTTCGCCGTTTGAGAACGCTCGTTCTGACATTGGACGACCAAGCCCGTCGGGATGTGCGTGATCCGGACGGCGGAGTCCGTCTTGTTCACGTGCTGGCCGCCTGCGCCCTGCGCGCGGTAGGTGTCGATGCGGAGGTCGTTCTCGTCGATGTCGACGTCCCCGTCCTGCGAGAGGAGCGGTGCCGGAATCACCTGCGCGAAGGAGGTGTGGCGGCGGTGCGCCTGGTCGAACGGGCTGAGACGGACGAGCCGGTGCTTGCCGCGTTCGGCGCGGAGGATGCCGTACGCGTTCTCGCCCTCGATCGTGAACGTGGCGGACTTCAGCCCCGCTTCCTCGCCGGGGCTTGCCTCGATGACTTCGGTCTTGAAGCCGCGGTCGTCGGCCCAGCGCTGGTACATGCGTAAGAGCATCTCGGTGAAGTCCTGCGCGTCAGTGCCACCGACGTCGGACTGCAGTGTGACGACCGCGTCTCCAGAGTCGTACTCGCCGCTGAAGAGGGCCTCCTCCTGGAGGCGGTCGAGCTCTTGACGTAGCGGTGCAACGGACTCGGCGATCTCGTCCTCGATGCCGCCGTCCATCGAGTAGAGCTCGCGCGCGTCTTCGTAGTCGCGCGTCAGCTGCCGGTAGCGCTCGAGCTTGCGCGCAACACGAGAGTGCTCGGTGGAGACCGCCGCCGCCCGTTCCTGGTCGTCCCAGAAACCGGGCTCCCCCATCTGTGTCTCTAACTCTTGCCGGCGAGCCGCGAGCGCGTCAGGGTCAAAGGTAATCACGGACCCAGGCCAGCTGGGTCCTGATCTCCTCGAGCTGGTCACTCAGAGGTTGCGCGCTCTCTTCAGCCATGCGTCGATGGTAGCCAAGCAGCTCGCGGCCACCCAACGAGCCGCGCTACAGGAGAACGGTTAGCAGTACATCCGACGCGAATGGCGGCTTTGCCGCCGTTCGCCAAAACCGCTATCCGTCAGCGGAGAAATCCGTGCGAAGTCGTCATGGCCGCGAAGCGGCCGGACTTCGCACGGTAACCGCACGACATCATCATGGCCGCGAAGCGGCCGGATGTCGTGCGGTCAAGCGCCGTGGCACTTCTTGAACTTCTTGCCGCTGCCGCACCAGCACGGGTCGTTACGGCCGATGTTCTCCCGCTCCGACTTGACGATCGGCCGGGGGGCACCTGCCGTGGTCGAGCCGCCGCCTGACATTGCCAGCGTCGCCGTGGCCGCGCCGCCGCCTCCGGCGGCCGCGATCGCCTCCGCCCCCGCCAGCGACTCGTGCGCGTACTGCAGGCCGCCGCCGTTAGCGCCGGCCGCTTCTTGCGCGCGCTGGAGCTCGTCCGCCTCTTCCGGCGCAAGCTGCGCGTGGAACAGCGTCACCACGACCTCCTCGCGGATGGCCGCGCCGAGTGACTCGAACATGATGTGGCCCTCGTGGCGGTACTCCACGAGCGGGTCCTTCTGCGCCATCGCACGCAGGTGGACGCCTTCGCGGAGGTAGTCCATCGCGTCGAGGTGCTCGCGCCAGCGCTGGTCGACGACCTGCAGGATCACGAACCGCTCGAGCTCGCGCATCAGCTCGGCCGTCAGTTCCTCCTCCTTCGCGGCATAGGCGTCACGCGCGTCGTCCTGGAACTCCTCGACCAGGGAGTCGCGCGAGATCTCGCCGAGGTCCTCGCGGAGCTCGTCTACCGTGACCTCGGTCTCGTACAGCGTCGCCATCTGCTTCACGAGCGCCTCGAGGTCCCACTCCTCCGCGTACTCCTCCTGTGTGAACTGGTCGACGGTGGCAGCAACGACCTCGTCGATCCACCCCCGCACGTCCTCTGACATGTCCTGCCCCTCGAGAACCGCGCGGCGCTGTTCGTAGATCACCTTGCGCTGCGTGTTCATGACGTCGTCGTACTTGAGGACGTTCTTCCGCGCGACAAAGTTCTGCTCCTCGACCTTCTTCTGCGCGCCCTCGATCTGGTTGGAGAGGATCTTCGCCTCCATCGGCTGATCCTCCGGGATCTTGAAGCGCTCCATGATCCGCTTGATCCGGTCGCCCGCGAACAGGCGCACCAGATCGTCCTCGCCGGAGAGGTAGAAGCGGGACTCGCCGGGATCCCCCTGACGGCCCGAGCGTCCGCGCAGCTGGTTGTCGATCCGGCGGGCCTCGTGCCGCTCGGTGCCGAGCACATAGAGGCCGCCCAGGTCGACGACGCCGTCGCCGAGCTTGATGTCGACGCCGCGCCCGGCCATGTTCGTGGCGATCGTGACGGCGTGCTTCTGGCCCGCGTCCTTGATGATCTCGGCCTCGCGCGCGTGCTCCTTCGCGTTCAGGACGTTGTGCGGGATCCCTTGGCGCTTCAGCAACTCGCTGAGGTACTCCGAGGTCTCGACGGCGATCGTGCCGACGAGCACCGGCTGTCCCTTCTCGTACCGCTCCTCGATGTCGCGCATGACCGCCTGGAACTTCCCGTCCTTCGACTTGAAGATCAGGTCGTTAGCGTCGTCGCGCGCTACGGGAACGTTGGTCGGGATCTCGACCACATGCAGGTTGTAGATCTCGACGAACTCCTTCTCCTCCGTCTTCGCCGTGCCGGTCATGCCGCCAAGCTTCTCGTAGAGGCGGAAGTAGTTCTGGAGCGTGATCGTCGCGAGGGTGACGTTCTCCTCCTGGATCTTGACGCCCTCCTTCGCCTCGATCGCCTGGTGCAGTCCCTCCGACCAGCGGCGGCCCTCCATGATCCGGCCCGTGAACTCGTCGACGATCTTCACCTCGCCGTCCTGGATCACATAGTCGATGTCGCGCTTGTAGAGCGACTCCGCCTTCAGCGCCTGGGTCAGGTGGTTGACGAGCTGCGCGTTTCTCGGGTCGTACAGGTTGTCGATCCGCAACGCGCGCTCGACCGCTTCGATCGAGGCCTGGCCGGGAGCTACGGTCTTGTGCTTCTCGTCGTACTCGTAGTCCGCGTCCGGGTTGCCGCCCTTGAGCAGCGGATCGTGCGGGACGCCTGTGAGGCCGCGCGCCACGCGGGCGAAGTCGTAATAGATCTGCGCGGCGGTCTCCGGCTCACCCGAGATGATCAGCGGCGTGCGCGCCTCGTCGATGAGGATCGAATCAACCTCGTCGACGATGGCGTAGCTGTGGCTGCGCTGGACGACCCCGTCGAGGCTGACGGCCATGTTGTCACGGAGGTAGTCGAAGCCGAACTCTGAGTTCGTCCCGTACGTGACGTCAGCGTCGTACGCCTCCTTGCGCTCGGCGAAGGGCATCATGTTCTCGATGTACGCGTCGCGCATCCCCAGCGCCTCGTAGACCGGCTTCGTCCACTCGCAGTCACGCTTCGCGAGGTAGTCGTTGACCGTGACGAGATGGACACCGTTCCCCTCGAGTGCGTTCAGGTACAGAGGTTGCACGGCGACGAACGTCTTGCCTTCGCCAGTCTTCATCTCCGCGATGTCGCCCTCGTGCAGGACGATGCCTCCCATCAGCTGGACGTCGAAGAGACGGACGCCGAGCGTGCGCTTGAACGCCTCACGAACGGAGGCATATGCCTCGAAGAGCAGCTCCTCGAGCGTCTCGCCGTTTTCGAGCCGCTGCTTGAACTCGGTCGTCTTGCCGGCCAGCTCCTCGTCGGACAGCGCCTCGAACTCCGGCTCGATCGAGGTGATGTAGGCGGCCTGCTGGGCGAGCCGCTTCATGCGGCGGCCTTCACCGACCCGAAGAACCTTTTCGAAGGAGCCGAATTGTTGAGCCATCGTGAGACCTAGGGTACCGGCTCGCCCTCCGGCTCCCTAGAGGGCGTCGACGCGCACCTCCCAGAGCGTGCCGTCGATGCGTGAGGCCCGGATCACGGCGTCGCCCTCTGCCAGCGCCTCCAGTTCTGGGAGGGTCCCGAAGGCGTGAAGCCCGTCGACGGTGAGCGTCTTCTCGCCGCCGCTGAGGACGAGCTCGACCTCGTCCCCACCGGGCTCGGGCAGCTCGACCACGCGCAGGCGGTGGCCGGCGACCGCCCACCGCGTCTCGCCGCGGCGGACTGCGACCGCGCGATATGGCCGCCCCAGCTCCCGCTCGATCGCGTCCGCGATTGGCGTGAGGTCTCCCTCGCCGTCCTCGACGACAAGCGAGCCGTCCTCCAGTCCGACAAAGCGTGCGCCGTCGCCCTGGGCGTCAGGCGCGTCCGCAGCCGCGACCGCGTCGTACTCGCGCTCGCGCGGGACGCCGTGGATCCCCGTCTCCGGGATCGTCCCGGTGAAGAGCGGCCCAGGACGCCGCTCCACGAGACCGCCCTGCTCAGCGAGCCGCTCGTGGAGCGGTTTCGAGCGCCGGAAAAGCCTCAAGCTCAGCCTTGCGGCTCGATCAGCCCGTAACCGCCGTTTCGGCGTCGGTAGATGACGTTCACGTCTCCCGACTCGTCGCTGCGAAAGACGAAGAAGTCATGGCCGACGAGCTCGAGCTGTAATGCCGCCTCCTCGGCGCTCATCGGCTTGACCGAGAACTGCTTCGACTTGACGATCCTCGGACTTTCCTCTTCCTCAGGGATGCTCATCGAACCTCCCGGCTGAATGCCGTTTCCACGAGTCTGTCGACGCCTCCGCTTGTCGCGGTAGTGCTTCACCTGCCGCAGGAGCTTTTCTGTCAGCCGGTCGATCGACGCCTTCATGTCGGCGGATGCCTCGTGGGCGCGAAGCGTCGGCCCCTTCGTCCAGATGGTCGCCTCGGCGACCTGATTCGCAGAAATGGACGGGTTCTTCTCGACGCGAAGCTCGAGCTCGACCTGCGTCAGCTCGTGCAGCTGGCGATCGAGCTTACGAAGCTTCTCTTCGGCGTACAGGCGCATCGACTCGCTGACCTCGACGTTCTTACCCTTCACCTGCAATCGCATCGGGTCTCCTCGTGAGTCGGTGCTCTGACCTTAGCGGATGCGAATCGTGCGGGCGAACGTCACGACCTCGACAGTACGTGCCCCGCCCCGCCGCAGGGCCGACGCGGCCGCGCTCACGGTGGCGCCAGTGGTGTAGACGTCGTCGACGAGCAGGACGGCAGCCGGAACCGGTGCCGCAGCCCGAAACGCGCCTGCGACGTTGCGACGGCGCTCCCGTTGCGTCAGACCGCGCTGACGCGGCGAGCCGCGGCTTCGGACCAGAAGCGGTGCGCACGGAAGTTCCCAGACCCCGGTGAGCTCCTTGGCCAGCCGCTCAGCCGGGTGGTGTCCGCGCAGCAGCCGCCGATCGGGATCGCCTGGAACGTACGTGAGCACGGCCGCGTCGGGCCTCGGCACGGCGTCCGCGACGACGACCGCCGCCCAGCCGGCGAGCCGGCGAAGACCGCGTTCCTTCCAGGCCGCAACGATCCGGCGAACCGGCCCGTCGTACTCGACCGCTGCTCGCGCGCGAGCAAATGCAAGTCGCCGGCCCGCGCATTCGGCGCACCTGCGCACGGGCCACGCCGTCGGCGCGCCGCAGCGTTCGCAAAGCGGGGGGCCGATCCCGCGCAGCTCCGCGCGGCAACCGTCGCAGACCTGTGCGCCCGGAACTGCGCAGACGAGGCACCGTTGCGGCAAGAGCAGGTCGAGCACGCTTCCACGCTACGCGCGAAAACGTCTCGGGTTCGTGTCAGCTCGGTGAATACTCTGCGCGTTCCGGGAGACCGAGGCGGCGGCGCATCCGGTTGTCGGCCTCGAGCAGCTGGTGGATGTCGCCGATGTCGAACCACTCTCCCGGAAGGCGATACGCGTAGACCGGCTCCCGCTTGTGCAGCCATGCGACGTAATGGCCGGGCTGATCCGGCGGATTCCCTTCTTCGAGGTACGTTCCGACGAGGCGTGCATGGTCGCGCGTGTAGAGGTACGTCGCCGTCGCGCACAGCGTCGTCGGCGGCTCGTCGGGCTTCTCGACGAAGTTCGTGATGCGGTCGTTCGCGTCCACGTCGACGATGCCGTACTTCTTGGCGAGCTCGAGATCGCCGACGTCGTGCACCGCCACCGAGCTGCCGCCCTTCCCGCGCCAGTACGCCTCGTAGTCGGCGAGCGAATAGTCGAACAGGTTGTCCCCGGCGACGACGAGCAGATCGTCGTCGAGGCCCACGAAGTGGATGTCGCCGACCGCTCCCAGCCGATCCTCGTTCGAGGTCGTGCCGTCGTCGTGCACGCGCACGTCCTTGTCCTCGGCCCACCGCTCGAAGTCCGGCGCAAACCGCGCGTTCGTGACGAGATGGATCTCGTCCGCGCTCGTCTCCTCGATCCGCTCGACGATCCAGTCCACCATCGGCCTTCCGCCGACCTGCAAGAGCTGCTTCGGAATCGAATCCGTCAGCGGCCGAAGACGCGTCGCGTAACCAGCGGCGAGGATGAGCGCCTTCATACGAGCGCCGACAGTGAGTCGGCATACGGGGCGCGGTGCACTCCGTGCTCGGTCACGATCGCCCCGATGAGCTCGGCAGGAGTCACGTCGAACGCCGGGTTGCGGGCCGGGAACCGTGAGCTGATCTCCGTTGCGGGCCGTTCCTCGATCGGGATGCCGCCGCCGGTCGCCGTGGCAAGGTCGACGGTCGACGTCGGTGCGACGACATAGAGCGGCAGGCGATGATGCGCGGCGAGCACCGCGAGCCCGTAGGTGCCGATCTTGTTCGCCGTGTCGCCGTTCGCCGCAATCCTGTCGGCGCCGGTCACGACGCAGTCGACCTGCCCGACCGCCATGAGGGAAGCGGCCGCTGAGTCGGCGATCACCGAGTGCGGGATCCCCGCCGCTTCGAGCTCCCACGCCGTCAGGCGCGCGCCCTGGAGCAGCGGCCGCGTCTCGTCGACCCAGACCCGCTCCAGGAGCCCGCGCTCCCAGGCGGTGAGGAGCGCGCCCACGGCGCTTCCATAGCCCCCTGTCGCGAGGCCGCCGGCGTTGCAGTGAGTCAGCGCACGCATCCCGGGAGCGAAGAGCTCCGCGGCGTGTGCCGCCATCGCACGGCAGCGCTCGACCTCCTCCTCGTGCAAAGCACGGGCGTGTGCCGGCGTCGGCTCGTCGCGCATCTGTTCGAGCGCCCAGGCGAGATTGACCGCCGTGGGACGCGCATCCACCAGCGCCGCCGCGGCCGAGTCCACGTCCTCTCCCCGCTCGGCTGCGAGCGCGAGCCCGTACGCGGCGGCGACCCCGATCGCAGGCGCCCCGCGAATCGCCAGCGACCGGATCGCGTCGACGATGTCGGCGACCGACCGGCACTCGAGCTCGACCTCCTCGTCGGGCAGTCGTCGCTGGTCGAGGAGGACGACCTTCGGGCCGTCCTCCTCGAACCGCACGATTCTTTCCGGGTCTAGGTGCCCTCGTCCCACGAGGCGAGGTACTTCTCCTGCTCCGCCGTCAGCCGGTCGATCTCGACACCCATCGTCTCGAGCTTCAGCCGCGCGATCTCCTTGTCGATCTCCGCCGGAACCGGATACACCTTCCGCTCGAGCTCCGCGGCATGCTGGATCGCGTACTCGGCGGCGAGCGCCTGGTTCGCGAAGGACATGTCCATCACGAGAGCGGGATGCCCTTCTGCGGCCGACAGATTGACGAGCCGACCGTCTGCGATGAGGTAGATCCGGCGACCGTCCGCGAGGGTGAACTCGTCGACGAACGCCCGCGCCTCGCGCGTCTCGCTCGCGAGCGCCCTCAGCGCCGGGATGTCGATCTCCACGTTGAAGTGCCCGGTGTTCGAGAGGATGGCGCCGTCCTTCATCCTCTCCATGTGCTCCCCCCGGATAACGGACTTGTCGCCGGTGGCAGTGCAGAAGACGTCACCGATCGGAGCGGCCTTCTCCATCGGCAGCACCTCGTAGCCGTCCATCGACGCCTCTAGCGCACGCATCGGGTCCGTCTCCGTGACGATGACGTGCGAGCCCATCCCGCGCGCGCGAGAGGCGACGCCGCGGCCGACCCAGCCGTAGCCGGAGACGACGAAGCGCTTGCCGGCGAGCAGGACGTTCGTCGCGCGGATGATTCCGTCGATCGTCGACTGTCCGGTGCCGTAGCGGTTGTCGAAGAGGTGCTTCGTCTGCGCGTCGTTGACGGCGATCACCGGGAAGCCGAGGGCGCCGTCGCGTTCGAGCGCCTTGAGCCGGATGACGCCGGTCGTCGTCTCTTCCGTGCCGGCGATGATGTCGCCGAGCTGTTCACGGCGCGCGGAGTGCAGGACGCCGATCACATCGGCGCCGTCGTCCATCGTCAGCTGCGGCTTGTGGTCGACCGCAGCCTCGATGTGCGAGTAGTAGGTGTCGTTGTCCTCGCCCTTGATCGCGAAGACGGAGATGTCGTACTCGTCGACGAGCGCCGCTGCGACGTCGTCCTGCGTGGACAGCGGATTCGACGCGCAGAGAACGACGTCTGCGCCGCCCGTCTTCAGTGTGCGGGCGAGGTTGGCCGTCTCCGTCGTCACGTGCAGGCACGCGGAGACGCGGTAACCGGCGAGCGGCTGCTCGCGGTCGAAGCGCTCGCGGATCGCAGCGAGCACCGGCATCTGCCGGTCCGCCCATTCGATCCGCCGCACGCCTTCCGGCGCGAGCGCGAGATCCTTGACCTCATGTCGTTTGGTCGTAGCCAATGGAGTCCTCTCGTTCGATTTCGTCAGGCGGCAAGCAAGCGCTCCTGCTTGCGCTGCTCCCAATCAAGCGCGGACAGCTGCGCTCCGGCAAGCCAAGTCGCCACTGCCGCTCGTAGCTCGGGCTCACGCTCGAGTCTCGCAGCAAAGGCGACCTCCGTGAGCTCGACGTCGTAGCGGTGCCTAAGCTCGCGCAGAGACCTCAGCTGGTTGAGCTCGAGAAGCCCGTAGAGACGGTAGCCGCCGGTATTTCGCCGGGGGACGACGAGCCCGGCCCGTTCCAGATACCTGAGCATTCGGGACGACCACCCCGTCCGGGCGGCGGCTTCGCCGACCGTCAGCTCGTCCACGGGCCAACCTTAACACAACTGTGTCAGGGGCGCAGCCGCCGGCGCACTTCGCGGATCGCCTGCTCTTCGGCGCCGCCGGCGATCAGGTACTCCGGCACACCGCCGTACCTCCGCTCCAGCTCTGCGAGGACGGCGGCCATGGCGGTGCCCGCAGGCGCGGCGATGCGGCGACGCTGCTCGAGCTCGTCCCCCGTCGTCGCCTCGGCGTACCACGCATCGAGGAACGGGGCCCAGTTCTCGTCGCTCTCCGCATGGTCTTCGGCAATCGTTGCCGGCGCAACGCCGGCGAGCCGGAGCACGAGTGCCACCGCTAGGCCGGTCCGGTCGCGGCCGCCCATGCAGTGGAGGACCACCGGCCCGTCGGCCGCCGCCAGCTCGTCGATGACGCGCGCGAAGCGGTCCCGGAAGTGCTCTAGCACCACGAGGTAGACCTCGCGCATCGAAGGCCAGTCGCGGCCGAGGCTCGTTTCCCAGGCAACGATCGGCACGCGGACGACCGGGATCGGAGCGGCGTCGGGTGGATCGGCTGCGACCTCCTCGTCAGCGCGCAGGTCGATCGCCCGACGAACGCCGAACGAGACGAGCGCCTCCCACCCCTTCGGCGTGAGCCCGCGGATCGAATCGGCGCGTACAACGACGCCGAAGCGGGTCTCGGCGCCGTCCTCGGTGGGAAGACCGCCGAGATCCCGCACGTTCACGCAACCGTCCCACGCGAGCACGCGCGGCGCCGTCAAGGCTCGGACGTTCCCTCCCTGCCGTAGCGGTCCTCGAGTCGCACGACGTCGTCGAGCTGCGTCGTCGAGACCTCCAGAATCGTCGTGTCTTCGATCGCCGTGACGCGGTGGACGGTCCCGGGCCGGAACCTGAAGCACGCACCGGCGGTTACCACTTCCTGGCTCAGGAGCGGGTCGGCGGCGGAACCGAGCTCGAGCTTCGCCCGCCCGTCGTGCACGAGCCACGACTCGTCTTTCTCGCGATGGAACTGGAGGCTCAGAGACTCTCCGGCCTTCACGAACAAGACCTTGCCCACGTACTGCTCGGCCTCCGCCCAGATCAGCTCGTGACCCCAGGGCTTCTCGACCCTGCGCGGCTCGAAAGCCCAGGGATCGAGCCCCTCGAGATTCGGTGAATCGACGCCCACCGGGCGACTCTACGCCTACCCCCGATTGCGCGCGAGCGTTGGGCGCAGCTCCGGATGGGCGCTGTAGTGCGCCTCGGCCCGCTGCAGATCCTTGGGCGTGTTGACCGTGATCCAGAGGCCTTCGTGGCGAAAGGCGAACAGCCGTCCTTCCTCCGCGAGCTCGGGGAACGTCGACTGCTCGTGGTCGCCGCGTTCGGGCAGTCTCTCGACCGCCTCGTCGTCGAGCACGTAGACACCGGCATTGACCCAGTGCGGCAGGCGCGGCGCTTCGCGGAAGCCCGTAACGCGGTCACCATCGTCGAGGTCGACCACCCCGAACTGCGACGTCAGCGGCGCGACGACGATCGTGGCGGCGCCGCCGTGTTCCTCGTGCTGCTCGAGGAGCGCCGCGAGATCCACGTCGGTCAGCTCGTCGCCGTTCAGCGCGTAGAGCGGCCCGCTCTCCTCGCGGTGCTGCGCTGCGAAGCGGAGGCCTCCCCCGCGCCCGAGCGGATCAGGCTCGGCGACGGCGACGATCTCGGCGCCCAGCCCCGAGAGCTTCGCCTCGAACAACGGAGCCTGTCCGGCAGCACAGCTGACGATGATCCGGTCGACGCCCGCCCGGGCGAGCTGCGCCACCTGGTATTCGGCCAGCGGATGGCCCGAGATCGGGACGAGCGCCTTCGGCTGGCCCCGGGCGACGTCGCCGAGCCGCGTCGCCTGGCCCCCGGCGAGGATGACGGCTTCCATTCAGGAGCGCCCGCTGACGCGGAGCACAGGCTCCGTCTCCGGAAGCCCCTCGAACGGCGAGCTCGGTCGGCCGATCCCTTCGTACGCGAATCCCGCCCGCCGCGTTTCTTCCGGGTCGAGGAGGTTGCGGCCGTCGACGATCAGGGGCCGACGCATGGCCTCTCGCACCTCGGCCGAGGCGAGGCGGCGCAGGTCGTCCCACTCCGTCACGATCACGGCGGCGTCGGCTCCCGTCACTGCCTCTAGCACCGTCGCGCACTGCGTCGCGCCCTGCAGACGGTCCTGCGCATCGGCGACGGGATCCCACGTACGGACGAGCGCTCCCTCGGCGAGCAGCCGCGACGCAATCACAAGACTGGGCGCGTCGCGGAGGTCGTCCGTGTTCGGCTTGAAGGCGAGGCCGAGCACGGCGATCGTCTTGCCGCGAAGCCTGCCCAGATGCTTCTGGAGCTTCGAGATCACACGCCGCTTCTGAAGCTCGTTCACCTCGATGACCGCCGCGAGCAGCTGGAAGTGGTAGCCGGAGTTCCCGGCCAGCTGCTTGAGCGCGGATACGTCCTTGCCGAAGCAGCTCCCGCCCCAACCCACTCCCGCGCGGAAGAAGTGCGGACCGAGCCGATGATCGAGGCCGACGCCCTGGGCGACGCTCTGGACATCCGCTCCGACGAGCTCGCAGACGTTGGCGATCTCGTTGATGAAGCTGATCCGCGTCGAGAGGAACGCGTTGGCGGCGAGCTTGATCATCTCGGCGGAGGCGACGTCCGTCCGAACGACCGGCGCGTCGATGCCGGAGTAGAGCGCCTCGATCGCGGCAGAGTCCTGGGCCTCGACCCCACCGATGACGATGCGGTCCGGGTTCATGAAGTCGCGGACCGCAGTGCCCTCCGCGAGGAACTCCGGGTTCGAGACGTAGCCGATGTTCGTGAGACCCCGCGCGTCGAGCGCAGCCCGCACCTTCTCGCCCGTCCCGACGGGGACCGTCGACTTCATCACGAGCAGCTGACGCTCCTCCGTGCGCGGAAGGTCGTCGAGCGCCGTCCATACGTACGAGAGATCGGCGTCCCCGGAATGCGTCGGCGGCGTCTGGACGCAGATGAAGACCGCGTCTGCGGCGGCGAGGTCCCCGGCGTCGAGGGTGTACCGGATGCGCTCGGCATTGCGCGACAACACCTCGGGGAGGTCGGGCTCGTGGAAGGGCAACCGCCCCGCCTGCAGCGCTTCGATCCGCTCGGGCACCACGTCGCGCACGATCACCTCGTGCCCGAGGTCGGCAAAGCTCGCCCCGGTGACGAGCCCGACCCAGCCCGCACCGAAGATGCCGATCGTCCGCGATGCCGCCATCGCCGGAAAGCCTACTTGGGCAACGGCCTCAGGCTGCGCGCGACCGCCAGCATCGTCTCGTTCGAGAGGGAGTCCAGGATCGTGTTCACGACCCAGTAGGTGGCGCCGTTCTCGCGGAGGACGACCATGTGGAGATGCGGGCCCGAGTAGTAGAGCGAGTACTCGCGCCCGCGGATGCGCTGCAGGAAGCTGGCATCGGCGAGCACGGGCGCTTCGGCCCAGTCGGTTTGCTCGATCCCCCAGTACTCGTTCTCTCCCCACTGATACGTCAAGCGGACCGCGGGGTGGCCCTTCTTGGTCGTGTGCACCCGGATCGGCGACTCGTAGGCCAGCCGCGAGCCGCTCGCGACGTAGCGCGGGGTTTCGAGCCTGAAGGGGAGGCGGCGGCGAACCGAGAGCAGCAACCGCCTCGTGTCCGGCCTGTCCTCCGTCACCTGCGCTGGTTGCCGCTTCGGCGTCTTGTCAACCGGTGCCGGGGCGAGGGTCCCGTGGAAGTTCCGGCCGACGACGACCGTTGCCATCGCACCGTTGGAGAGTCTCAACACCCGGCCGCGGAGCGGCGTCACCACCGCATCGCCGAACAGATTGGCGACCTGACTCGCCGCGGCGCGTGCCTTCTTCTTGGTGCGGTCGTAGTAGACCGTCGTCCGGAAAAACCCGAAGCTGGGTGCGTTCTGCGGTCGTCCGGTGGCCGGGAGGACGATGCGATACCCACGTTGGCCGAGCTCGTACGACGCGTTGGCGGCCGACCCGGCGACTCCGTTTCCGTTCAGAACCGTGACGCTCGTATTGCGGGGTCGCGGCGCCGCCGAACGGCTCTTGATCCCGAGAGCGACGTTCCGCGCCTTCTCCGGAGACCGAACGTCGGGCTGGACGAAGTCACGAACGGCCGCGTCGATGCTCCCCTGCGAGGCGTAGAGCTCGTTTTGGCCGGTAATGAAGTCGATCTTCGCCTGGAAGATATGACCCGGCGGGAGTGAGCGCGCGAAGTAGACGTAGTCCTTGATCGTCTGCAGATCGAGGGGCTTGTTGCCGCCGCGCCCGATGGTGACGTTGCGCTCGACGGCGTCGACGATGTCCAGCACCGTTCCGAAGTCGAGGGACGACGTGATCTGCTGCTTCAGCGCCTTCAGGAACAGCTGCTGCCTCGCTACGCGGAAGAGATCCGAGTCGAAGTGACGGAAGCGGACGTACGCAAGCGCCTGGGTCGCATTCAGCCGCTGATAGCCGGGCTGGAGATTGATCGGCGTCACGTCGGGGCACGTGGCAGCATCACAGAGGTAGCGGTGATCCACGTCCACCCAGACGCCGCCGAGATTGTTGACGAGCTCCATGAAGCCGCGGAAGTTGACCGTGATGAAGTAGTTGATGGGGAGCCCGGTCAACGCGCGGACCGTCTCGAGGCTCCCGACCGACCCGCACTCGGAGTAGGCGAAGTTGATGCGGTCCTGGACGTCGAGACGGCCGGGGCACTTGACGTTGACCACGAGGTCGCGGGGGAAGGAGAGCAGCGAGATCGTGTTGGTCTGCGGGTCGGCGCGGACGAGCATGAGCGTGTCGGAACGGCCGGTGAGCTCCGCCTGGAAGCCCTTCCGCTTGTCGGTGCCGATGACGAGCGCGGTCGTCGCCTGGCCCGGAATGGCCACGTCCGCTGCCTTGGCGGCCGCCTTGTCGGCCGCCGTCTTCGGAGCCACCGACTCGACGAAGTGGTGTGCGCGGAGGTACGCGGCGCCGGCGGCGCCGCCCGCGACGACCAGGGCCGCGAGGATCGTCCAGAGGAGGACGAGGCGGATCACGTGCCACACGCCGCGGGGCTCGGGCGCGGGCTGCCTGTACCGCCGCATCGGCGTACGGACGCCGGGCGGGTACACCGCGCGCCCGTCGCCATTGACGCCGGCGCCGCGTCCCATGCCTCTTTTGAGCGTGGTCTTCATCCAGCCTGAAAACAGGGCGGCGCCCGCTTCAAGGGCGCCGGCCGACGACGAGGATAGCCGAGCCGGCGGAGGGCCGACATCGCGAACGGTTCAGGCGGGCGAGGTGACCGCTTCGTCCCGACGACGCGTCTCGTAACCGAGATTCGGGCTCAGCCAACGCTCCGCTTCCTCAACGCTCGTCCCCTTCCGCGCCGCGTAGTCCTCGACCTGATCGCGGCCGAGCCGGCCGACCGAGAAGTACCTCGCCTGCGGGTGCGCCAGGTAGATCCCGCTGACTGCGGCGCCGGGGACCATCGCATACGACTCGGTGAGCTCGAGGCCGACGCGTTCCGCGCCGAGCAGCTCGAAGAGCTTCGCTTTCTCGCTGTGGTCCGGACAGGCCGGATAGCCGAAGGCCGGCCGGATTCCGCGGAACCGCTCCGCGATGAGCTCCGCGTTCGAGAGCTCCTCTCCGGGCTCGTACCACTCGCGGCGGGCCACTTGATGCAGGTACTCCGCGAACGCCTCGGCGAGCCGGTCCGCCAGCGCCTTGACCATGATCGCGCGGTAATCGTCGTGCTCCGCCTGGAACCGAGCCGCAAGCTCCTCGGCTCCGTGGATCCCGACGGCGAAAGCCCCGACGTAGTCGCCGTTTGCGCCGACGTAGTCGGCCAGGCAGCGATTCGGACGCGAGTCACCGTAGGCCGACTGCTGCCGGAGGAAGGCGAAGCGCGTGCCGTCCTCGAGCACGATGTCGTCGCCGTCGCCGACCGCACTCCAGAAGCCGTACACGCCGCGCGCGCGGAGCGAGCGGTCGCGGAGGATCTCGTCGAGCAGACCCTGCGCGTCGCCGTAGAGCTCACGAGCGGCGGGTTCGTCGAGGATGGCCGGAAACCTCCCCTTCAGCTCCCAGGCGTGGAAGAAGAACTGCCAGTCGATGTAATCGCGGAGCGTCGCGAGCTCGGGCTCGACAACGCGCGTCCCCGTGAAGGAAGGTGCCGGCGGAGCGCCGAACGCCACTTGCTCGCGATTTGCCCGCGCCTCCTCGATCGCCAGCAGGGGCTTACGCTCCTTCTCCTCGTGCTGGGCGCGCAGCCGCTCCTGCAGCTCACGGTTCTCCTGGTCGAGGCGCGCCTTCCTCGCGCTGTCGAGCAGGCTCGAGACGACGCCGACGACGCGTGACGCGTCGAGTACGTGCAGCGTCGGCTCGGAGTACTCGGGCGCGATCTTGACTGCCGTGTGCTGCTTCGACGTCGTCGCGCCGCCGATCAGGAGCGGCAGCGTCATCTCGCGGCGCTCCATCTCCTTCGCGACGTTGACCATCTCTTCGAGTGAAGGTGTGATCAGGCCGGAGAGGCCTACGACGTCGCAGCGCTCCTCCAGCGCGGTGTCGAGGATCTGTTCCGCCGGCACCATCACGCCGAGGTCGATCACCTCGTAGTTGTTGCAGCCGAGGACGACGCCGACGATGTTCTTGCCGATGTCGTGCACGTCGCCCTTCACGGTCGCCAGCACGACCTTCCCCTGCGCCCGCGCGCCGTCGCCGTTGCCGCCGCCGGCGGCCTTCTCCTGCTCCATGAAGGGCTCCAGGTAGGCGACCGCACGCTTCATGGCACGGGCGCTCTTCACGACCTGCGGCAGGAACATCTTTCCCGAGCCGAAGAGATCGCCGACGATCTGCATGCCGTTCATGAGCGGCCCCTCGATGACATCCAGCGGGCGCGCATGGTGCTGTCGTGCCTCCTCGGTGTCCTCCTCGATGAAGTCGACGACGCCGTGCACGAGGGCGTGCGAGAGGCGCTCGTCGACCGGTGCGTCACGCCACGAGAGGTCGCGCTCACGGCGGGTCCCTTCGCCCTGGACGCGCGACGCGTACTCGACGAGACGTTCGGTTGCGTCTTCTCGCCGGTTGAAGATGACGTCCTCGACGCGCTCGAGGAGCTCCGGCTCGATGTCCTCGTAGACGGCGAGCTGGCCCGCATTGACGATGCCCATGTCGAGCCCCGCCGAGATCGCGTGGTAGAGGAACGCGGCGTGCATCGCCTCGCGGACGGCGTCGTTGCCGCGGAACGAGAAGCTGAGGTTCGAGATCCCGCCCGAGACCTTCGCGCCGGGGCAGCGCTCTTTGATTTGTCGCGTGCCTTCGATGAACGCCTTGGCGAAATCAGCGTGCTCCTCGATCCCGGTTGCGACGGCGAGCACGTTCGGGTCGAAGATGAGGTCTTCGGGCTCCCAGCCGTCGTCCGTGAGCAGCCGGTAGGCGCGCTCGCAGATCTCGACCTTGCGCTCGACGGTATCGGCCTGGCCGCGCTCGTCGAAGGCCATCACGACCACGGCGGCGCCGTAGCGCTTGATCGTCCGCGCCTGCCCGAGGAAGGCAGCTTCGCCTTCCTTGAGGCTGATCGAGTTGACGACGCCTTTTCCTTGGAGGCACTTCAGGCCCTTCTCGAGCACCGACCAGCGCGAGCTGTCGACCATGATCGGGAGCCGCGCGACCTCCGGCTCGGTCGCGAGGAGGTTGAGGAAGGTCGTCATCGCCTGCTCGGAGTCGAGCAGGTCGGCGTCCATGTTGACGTCGAGAATGTTCGCGCCGCCGCGCACCTGTTCGAGGGCGACCTCGACCGCCTCCTGGAACTCATTCGCCTCGATCAGGCGGCGGAAGCGGGCGGAGCCCGTGACGTTCGTACGCTCGCCGACCATGACGAAGTTCGCGTCCGGGAAGATCCGGAAGGGCTCGAGCCCGCTCAGCCGAGTCACGTCCTCATCCTTGGGGACAGGTCTCGGGGACTGTCCCTCGACCGTGGCCTTTATGGCCTTGACGTGCTCCGGGGTCGTGCCGCAGCAGCCGCCCACGATGTTGACCAGGCCGTCACGCGCGAACTGGCCGAGAAATCGGCTCGTGTCCTCTGGCCGCTCGTCGTGCGCGCCGAACTCGTTCGGGAGGCCTGCGTTCGGATGGCAGGCGATCCAGGTGGGAGCAATGCGCGCAAGCCCTTCGACGAACGGGCGCATCTCTGTCGCGCCGAGCGAGCAGTTGACGCCGACGATGAACGGCTTCGCTTGTTCGACCGAGAGCCAAAAGGCGTCGACCGTTTGGCCGGAGAGGTTGCGCCCGCTGCGGTCGATCGCGGTGAAGGAGATCCAGAGCGGTAGCTCCGGTGCCTCGTCGAGGGCCGCGGCGATCGCAGCCTTCGCGTTCAGGGTGTCGAAGATCGTCTCGATGAGGAGGAAGTCGACCCCTCCCTCGGCAAGGCCGCGGATCTGCTTCGCGTAGGCGTCTCGCACCTGGTCGAAGGTGTGCGTCCGGAAGGCGGGGTCGTCCACCCTCGGCGAGAGGGAGAGCGTCACGTTGAGCGGGCCGACGGAGCCCGCGACGAAGCCTCCGACCTCGTCGGCCGCCTGCCGTGCGAGCTGCGCACCGGCGACATTCATCTCGTAGGCGTGGTCCTCGAGGCCGTAGTCCGCCTGGCCGATAGTCGTCGCAGTGAAGGTGTTGGTGGTGGCGATGTCCGCGCCGGCGGCGAAGTACTGCCGATGAATGTCCAGCACGATCTCCGGCCGGGTGAGATTCAGCAGGTCAGGGTCGCCGGCGACGTCGCGGGGGTGATCCTTGAACCGCTCGCCGCGGTACGCGTCCTCTCCCTTCACCTGTCGTTGGATCAGGACACCCCACGACCCGTCGAGCACGGCGATCCGCTCGCGGAGGATTGCTTCGAGTCGTGTGCGCGCGTCCTGCATGTCTTGCTCCGTTCTTCTGCCTGAAGAGAGCGGCGCCTCCGGCAGGCGCGCGGGCTCTTTAGGCGTTTGGTAACCCGGTCGCCAAGCTGCCTTTCAAAGCTTTCCGGGTTCGCTCAGATTACCAACGCCGCGTTTGATCCGGCTCGCGCGGCGCGCGAGCCATGATGATCAAACGCGGAACTCCTAGCGGAGGACGTCCCAGGCGGGCGCCGGCGGAGCCGGCACCCGCGGCAATTGGGAATCGGATGCTAAAGGCGACCGGCTACGGTCAGCATGTTCTCGGCGTGGAGAATCCGCTGCTCCAGCTGCCAGCGGTCGGCGTTCGACTCGCCGCGTTCCACCAGCTCCAGCTGGCGGCGAGCGGTCTCGAGTTGCTCGCGCGCCCGCGCTTCGTCGATCTCGTCGGCGAGCACCGCGTCGTCGACGAGGGCTATGGCGCGATCCGTCTCCACCTTGAAGAAGCCCGGGCCGGTTGCGTACTCCTTGACGTTTTCCGTGGCGCGGTCCAGGTACACGCGCGTCGAGCCGGCCTTCAGCGTCGCGATGAGCGGCGCGTGCCGCGCGAGGACGCCGATCTCACCGGCAGCGCCCGGAACGACCAGCATCTCGACCTCGCCCTCGAACGCCGGGCCGTCCGGCGTCACGAGGGACAGGTCGAAGAGCCTCTTGCCCTCGGTCGCCAACGCTACGAAACGGCGGCGGGCTCGGCCTCAGGGTCCCGCGCATCGTCGCCGATCGACGCATCGTCACCCTGCGGCTCTTCCTCGCGCTGCTCCGCCTCGTCCTCGCCGGCCAAACGCCGACCCTTCTCGACCGCCTGCTCGATCGTCCCGACCATGTAGAACGCCTGCTCGGGCAGATCGTCGTGCTTGCCCTCGATGATCTCCTGGAAGCCCTTGATGGTGTCCTCGGTCCGGACGTACTCGCCCGGCGTCCCGGTGAACTGCTCCGCGACGAAGTTCGGCTGCGACAGGAACCGCTGGATCTTCCGCGCGCGCGCGACGACCAACTTGTCCTCGTCCGACAGCTCGTCGATGCCGAGGATGGCGATGATGTCCTGCAGGTCCTTGTAGCGCTGCAGAATCTCCTGGACGCGCGTCGCCGTTGCGTAATGCTCGTCCGACACGATCCCGGGCTGCAGAGCACGCGAGAACGAGTCGAGCGGATCGACGGCCGGATAGATCCCCTGCTCGACGATCGCCCGCGAGAGAACGGTCGTCGCGTCGAGGTGAGCGAAAGTGTTCGCAGGCGCCGGGTCCGTCAGGTCGTCGGCAGGAACGTAGATCGCCTGCACCGACGTAACGGAGCCGGTGCGCGTCGATGTGATGCGCTCCTGCAACTGCCCCATCTCCGTCGCCAGCGTCGGCTGGTAGCCGACTGCGCTCGGCATGCGGCCGAGCAGCGCCGAGACCTCCGAGCCCGCCTGCACGAACCGAAAGATGTTGTCGATGAAGAGGAGCACGTCTTGCCCCTCATCGCGGAAGTACTCCGCCATGGTCAGCCCGGAAAGTCCGACGCGAAGTCGCGCCCCGGGCGGCTCGTTCATCTGCCCGTAGACGAGCGCGACCTTGTCGAGCACGCCGGACTCCTGCATCTCCAACCAGAGGTCGTTGCCCTCGCGCGTTCGCTCGCCCACGCCGGAGAACACAGACACGCCGCCGTGCTGCTGCGCGACGTTGTGAATCAGCTCCTGGATCAGCACCGTCTTGCCGACGCCGGCGCCGCCGAAAAGCCCGATCTTGCCGCCCTTCACGTACGGCGCGATCAGGTCGATGACCTTGATTCCCGTCTCGAAGATCTCGGTCGTCGGAGACAGATCGCGGAACGAGGGCGGATCGCGATGGATCGGCCACCGCTCACCGTCCTTCGGCGCCTCCTTCTCGTCGATCGGCTCGCCCAGCACGTTCCACAGCCGGCCGAGGGTCTCGTTCCCCACAGGCACCGAGATCGGCTGCCCCGTGTCCTCGACCTCGAGCCCGCGCGCGAGCCCGTCCGTCGAATCCATCGCGACAGCCCGCACTCGGTCGTCGCCGAGATGCTGCTGAACCTCGGCGATCAGCGACCGCGAGCCCTGCCCGTCCTGCTCGGGGACGTCGATTCGCAGCGCGTTGTTGATCTCCGGTAGGCCCTCGGGGAACACGGCGTCGATCACGACGCCCTTGATCTCGATGATTCGGCCGGGCTTTTGAGCGCTCTGTTCGGGCATGGGTCTCCTGGTGAAGCGTTGAGAGGACGAGGCAGAAGCCGAGGGCTCCCGGTGCGGAAAGTGTATCGGGAGGAGCGCGCCGCTAGAGCGTGAATCGCGCGTGCACGTTGCGGTTCGCGCGCGCGGTCGAAGCCTGCTGCAGCATGCGCAGCTCGTTCTCCGGGAAGCGGAGGCTCGCCGACTGGGCGGACGCCGAGCTGGCGGCTCGCGGGCCGCTATTGCTGGAGCCGAGACCGCCTACGAGTGCACCGAGCCCGACCGCAGCCGCGAGCGCAGCGGCGGCGGCGGCGACGGGGATCCTCCTCGCTAGCGCGAGGCGGCGGCTAGGCAGGACGATCGCGAAGTCCAGGTCCTCGAGCGGCGCGGCACGAAGGAGGCTCGCAGTCCGGCGAGCATCGCCGGCGAAGGCGCGGCAGACGGCGCAGGAGCCGACGTGTGCCTCGACTCGCGCCTGCTCGACCTCCGAGAGCTCGCCGTCCAGATCTGCCGAAATATGGCCCCGAACCTGCTCGCAATCGATCGAGTGAAGCTGCCCCATGCTGACTCTCACTCCAGTTCTGACGGCCTCTACTAGGAGAAGTTAGCCATTTCTCCCTGTTATCGCACGAATCGCCTAGCTAAAGCTCACCAACGCGTCATCCATGCGCAAAGCGCCCTCTCGGCAGGCGTCGCGGCCGGTAGGGCTGATGAACGGACAACCGAGCTCGCGGAAGCGCCCGTTCGTGACGACGGCGAGGGCAGTCCCCATCCACTCGTAGCACGGTGCCCGCGCGGTGCCGGGCATGCCGCCGCACCGCTCGATGAGCTTCACTCGCTGCGAGCCTCTCGACGTCAGGAGATTTTGGACGTTGATGCCGTACACGCAGCTGCGGGCGTCCGCGGCGCGCAGTCGTGCGCAGATGCGCAGCTGCTGGAACGGATCCGCAGATGTGATCAACGAGGCCGCGCCGATGCAGCCGACTCGCTGTTGTCCGGCGAGGCCGGCGCAGAGCTTGCGCACTCCGGTTGCCGTCGTCGGCGGCTTCGCCGGCGGCAGCTCGAGGAAGTACCGGTACCAGCATGGTCGCACGAAAACATGAATCGCACGCGCGCACAGCTTGCGTGCCGACGTCACGGCGTGGCGCTCGCGCTTCGCGCCGTCACGCCCAGCGATCGACAACCAATAGTCGTGGTACGCCCCTTGCGCACAGTCCGGCGCCTGTTGCGCGGGCAACGTCCGGCAGGCCCTGATCCCGAATGCGAGCTGGCCGTGGTAGAGGCGCATGTACGCATGGCCGAGCGTGTGGATGCACGTGTAGGACCTGAACCGTGTCGGCGCGCGTTGACACATCTTCACCGCGCCGTCGGGGCCGAGCCGTCCGATCTGAGGACCGAGGGTCATGACCATGCCCATGCCGAACCCGGCCGAACACCCCGGATCATTGGAGCGCGGCAGATAGCGCTGGAGGTTGGCGAGCGTCGCGTGGTGCCGGATCGCATACTTGCGCCCGACGACATGCATCATCATGTGGCAGTTGCTCTCGAGGTAGCCGCCGCCGGCGCGAACCTTTCGGTCGATCCGCGGCAGCTCGTTCGCGGGATCTTTCGAACGCTCGACGTCCGCGAGCAGCCGCCTGACGTAGCAGTTCCAGATCGAGGATTCCGTACGCAGTCGGCTGCAGCGCGATAGGTAACTCATCTGACTACCGGTGTCCTCCAATCGGATCCCGCCGGTGAGCGAGGAGGCATTCGAAGGAAACCCCAGAACGACGCAGCCACCGAAGATGAGGAGGGTGAGAGCCGCGCGCGTCACAAAAACTTTGCTAGCCACACGAGATCGGACGTAAATCGACGACGTCGGTTTGTGACCTACTGGACCTGGACATGACGAACAGAGGGCGCGCTGCGGTTGCCGGCACGGTCGATCGCGACAACCGTCACGGTATGAGTCCCCGGGAGCGGCTTACCGACGACGACGGGCTCTTCCGTCGCGTCGCCGGCCAGCTGCTGCGGCGGTCGCGCATCGACGACCACGCGGAAGCGTGCGAGCCCGCTCCCGGCATCGCGGCCGTTCTCGAGCGTCACGCGCAGCTTGCCTGCGACGACCTCTGCCGTGAAGCGCGGCCGGCTCGGCGCGACGGAGTCGGTCCACCGAAACCGGAATCGAGCCTTGCCTGCTGCCGCCTTGAGAGCGGTGAGGGAGAACGCGCCGCCTCGGCGGAACCGGTCACCCGGGTGGAGCTCGGGCCGCCGACGCCCGGCTGGATCGTCGACGAGGACGTTCACCATGGCGTTGACGCTCGTTCGGTCGAGATCGGGGCTCGGGCTCACGTGCACGATCAGGCCGGCGTCCGGGCTGCCGCCGCGGTCGCTGGGGTCCGGGGCGGCCCGGTCCTCGATCCAGTACTGGTCCTGAGCCGTCGTCACCACGAACGCCTGCGGCCCGTAGGAGGAACGCTCGATCGGATCGAGCTGGTACACACCGGCCGCCGAGGGCCTGGCGATGCGTGTGAGCCAGCCGAGCGAGTACTTGGCATAGGCGCTGAAGTCGCCCGTCCCACCGCCCATCGTGTCGTAGGGATCTCCGTATTCGACGGCCGGGCAGCCGTGCCGACGGCACGACGTGCTGTTCGCATGCGGCAGGCCGAAGGCATGGCCGAGCTCGTGCGCCACGAGCTTCTGCGACAAAGTACCGTCGAGGAAGACCGTGTTGGCCTGCGTCACGCCGGACCACGGGCAGTCGACGGAAGGATGGACGTAGATGATCCGCTCGTACGCGCCAGGATCGAATCCGGCCGACCTCGCGGCTGCCGCCCCGGCGCTGCGAATGAGTGGAATCAAGCACCCGGGCGAGGCCTCGAAAGCCTGAAGCCACGGCGTCACGGTCCCGGTGAGCCACGCCTTCCCATACGACGACTCGCGGTAGAAGGCGTCGGCCTCGTCGAAGACGACGTGTTGCACCTCGTCGCGGCTGAACGGTTGCGGGCCCCAGGTCACGAGAACGACCAGGACGCGCTGCGCGCCGATGATCGGCGGCGTGAGCGACGTGCCGGCCGAAGGTGCGAGTGTCAGGGCGAGACCGAGGAGCGCGACCGGAACCAGCCGCCGCCCCACCGGGCGCTTACCCGGCTACCGGCTGAGGCGTATCCACGATCTGCAGCGGCTTGACGATCTCCGCAAAGTGGCACGCGCTCGGGTGGCCCTGGCCACGATCGATCAGTTCCGGGACTTCTTCGGCGCAGATCGGCTGCGCCTTCCAGCACCGCGTCCGGAAGCGACAGCCCGAGGGCGGGTTCGCCGGGTTCGGCACGTCTCCCTCGAGCACGATCCGCTTTCGCTTCCCGCGGTGCGTCGGCGCCTCGATTGGAATCGCCGACAGCAACGCCTGTGTGTACGGATGCGACGGCCGCTCGTAGATGTCTTCCTTGTTGCCGATCTCGACGACCCTGCCGAGATACATGACGGCAACCCTGTCGGAGATGTGCCGGACGAGCGAGAGGTCGTGTGCGATGAAGAGGTACGTGAGACCGAAGTCCCGCTGCAGCGACTCGAGCAGGTTCACGACCTGCGCGCGGATCGAGACGTCAAGCGCGGACACGGGCTCGTCCAGAACCACCATCTGCGGGTTCAGCGCGAGAGCGCGCGCAAAGCCGATCCGCTGGCGCTGCCCGCCCGAGAACTCGTGCGGGAAGCGATTCGCGTGCTCGGGGCTGAGGCCGACGGTCCGGAGCAGCTCGTCGATGCGGCGCCGCCCTTCCTGTCCCCTGTACTGGCCGTGCACCCGCAGCGGCTCGGCTACGATCTCGCGCACGGTCATGCGGGGATTCAGTGATGCATAGGGATCCTGGAAGACGATCTGCAACTCCCGCCTGACCTCGCGCATACGCCGGCGCGTCAGGCCCGTGATGTCCTGACCGTTGAAGACGATCCGGCCGGCCGTCGGCTCGAGCAGCTTGATCACCGTCCGACCGAGCGTCGTCTTGCCGCAGCCGGACTCACCCACGAGCCCGAGCGTCTCGCCGGCACGGAGCGACAGATCGACGCCGTCGACGGCGTGCACCTGCCCGACTCGCCGCTTGAAGATGCCTGCTGTGATCGGGAAGTGCTTGAAGAGGCCCTCGATGCGAAGGATCTCGCGACCCTCCGCGGCCCGCTCGTGGATCGCCTCCTCCTGGATTTCGGTCGATGCGGTGGTCTCGCTCATGCTGACCCGACTCCGACAGGCTCGACGAGATGTCCGGTGCGCCCCTCGAGCTCCTCCGCGAAATGGCAGGCGCTCAGGTGTGCAGTCCCGCCGACCGGGCGCAGCGGCGGCTCCTCCTCTCGGCAGCGGACACGTCCCTGCGAGAGGAAGCAGCGAGGGTGGAAAGGGCAGCCCGGCGGGCGGTTGATGAGACTCGGCGGCTGCCCCGGAATGGGCCGCAGCCAGTCCTCGTCCACACCGAGGCGCGGGAGGCTGTCCATCAGACCGACGGTGTAAGGATGGCGCGGCGACTCGAAGATCGTGCTGACGTCGCCGAGCTCGACGATCTTGCCGGCGTACATGACGATCACGCGGTCCGCGAGCTCGGCGATCAGGCCGAGATCGTGCGTGATCAGGATCGTCGCGGCGTGGGTCTCGTCCTGCGCCTTCTTCAGCACCTCGAGGATCTGCGCTTGGATCGTCACGTCGAGCGCCGTCGTCGGCTCGTCGGCGATCAGGAGCGACGGAGAGTTCGCGATGGCCATCGCGATCATCGCGCGCTGCCGCATACCGCCGGAGAACTCGTGCGGATACTGCTCGTAACGTCGCTCCGGGTTGGGCACGCCGACCGTCCGCAGCAAAGCGATCACCCGCTGCTGCACCTTGTCGTCCTTCTCGTCCGGATGATGGGTCCCGATCGCCTCTCCGATCTGAGCGCCGATCTTGAGCACGGGGTTGAGCGACGTCATCGGGTCTTGGAAGACGAGAGCGACCTCGTTTCCGCGCACCCGCCGGAGCGCTTTCTTCGACAGCTTCAGCAAGTCCTTCCCCTTGAACATCGCCTCGCCGCTGACGATACGCCCAGGCGGCTGCGGGATCAGCCCGAGGATCGACATGGTGCTGACGCTCTTCCCCGAGCCCGACTCACCCACGATGCCGAGCGTTTCGCCCGGATAGACGTCGTACGTGACGCCGTCGACGGCCTGAACGATGCCGTCTTCCGTTGAGAACTCGACGACGAGATCTCGAATCGAGAGAAGCGGTTCAGGCACGGACGCGGCGCTGGGTCGGATC